>JAJDXW010000267.1 GCA_022823045.1 Gammaproteobacteria bacterium | reverse complement strand
TTCTCATCACCGCCCCGGGGGGCGGGGAATCCTTGAGCGGGATGATCCTCTTCGACGAGACGCTCCGGCAGTCGACGTCGGACGGGGTGCCCTTCCCGCGGGCCCTGGAAGCCCAGGGGATCCTCCCCGGCATCAAGGTGGACACGGGGGCGAAGGATCTCGCCGGGTACCCCGGCGAGAAGGTGACGGAGGGGCTTGACGGGCTCCGCGAGCGGCTCGCCGAGTACGTCGGGCTCGGCGCGAAGTTCGCGAAGTGGCGCGCGGTCATCACGATCGGGGCGGACGGGCGGCCGAGCGAGGCGTGCATCCACGCCAACGGCCATGCCCTCGCCCGCTACGCGGGCATCTGCCAGGAGGCGGGGGTGGTGCCCATCGTCGAGCCCGAGGTGCTGATGGACGGCGACCACACCATCGAGCGCAGCCACGAGGTCACGGTCCGGACCCAGCAGGTGATGTACGCGGAGATGGCCGCCCAGGGAGTTCACATTCCGGGAACCATCCTCAAGGCGAGCATGGTCGTCTCCGGCAAGGATTGCGCGGAGCAGGCGGGGGTGGACGAGGTGGCCGAGCGCACCGTTGCGTGCCTTCGGGATGCGGTCCCCGCCTCCGTGCCGGGGGTGGTGTTCCTCTCCGGAGGGCAGAGTGCGGCCTTGGCGACCGCGCACCTGAACGCGATGAACGCGCTGTCGGCGGAGTTGCCGTGGGCGCTCAGCTTCTCCTACGGGCGGGCCCTCCAGGATCCGGCCCTCCGGGCTTGGGCGGGGAAGGACGCGAACGCCGAGCGCGCCCAGGAGCTCCTCGCGGCCCGCGAGCGCCTCAACGCCCTTGCCTGCCTCGGCCGCTACACCGAGGCGATGGAGGAGGCCGCCTGACCGGGCCTGCCCTTCCGTCCCCCATCCGCGTCGTCGCGCAAGGACGCGCGTTCGCCCCCCGGCTCGCTTCCCCGAGAGGGGCGTTCAGCCACCCGCTCACCGGACGACCCTGGAGCGGGGCCGCGGCCGGGTGGTATCGTCCCGTCGCGCAATCGAGCGCGTGGAGGTCGGTTCCCGTGCGTATAGACGATCCTCAGATCCCGCCGTCGCGCATGCAGGCGTTCCGGGAGGCCGGTCACTGGATCGACGAGACCACCAACGAGTGGCTGGAGGCGGCGGCGCGGGCGCATCCGCAGAAGCTCGCGCTCGTCGACCGGCGCGCGCGCCTCGACTACGCCGCCTACCACGAACGGGTGGTCCGCCTCGCGGCCCGGTTCGTGGCCCTCGGCCTCACCGAGGAGGACGTGGTCGCGGTCCAGCTCCCGAACTGGAACGAGTTCGTCGTCACGATCAACGCCGCGATGCTGGTCGGCGTCCCGTTCTGCCAGTACCACAGCGACTTCCGGAGCCGGGAGGTGGAGTTCATCCTCGGCTTCACCGAGGCTTCCGTCCTCGTTGTCCCCCGCGAGTTCCGGGGCTTCGACTACCTTGCGATGGTCGAGGAGCTCCGGCCGCGCCTTCCGAAGCTGGAGCACGTCTTCGTCGTCGGCGACGAGGTGCCCGACGGGTACTTCGATCTCCGACGGTTCCTCGACGCGGGCGGCGAGCCCGAGGTGTCGGCCGAGGCATTGGAGGCGCGCCGTCCCCACGCCGACCAGTTCCAGCGTACCGCCTTCACCTCGGGCACGACGGGAAATCCGAAGGCGGTCCTCCACGTCCACAACACCACGAGCTGCCCCCTCCGGTTCCTCAACCGGGGGCAGCGGATCACGGCCGAGAGCGTGTTCCTGGTGTTCTTGCCGGCCGGCCTCAACTGGGGGCTCTTCAACGTCCTCCAGGCCCTCCACGTCGGATGCCGGCTCGTCCTCCAGGACATCTTCCGGCCCGAGGAGGCGCTCGCCCTCATCGAGCGCGAGCGGGTCACCCACTTCTGCTGCGCGCCGGCCCATCTCGTCGCGATGCTGAACGCGCCGGAGTTCGACCGGTACGACCTTTCCAGCGTCGAGGTGATGATGACGGGGGGCGCGTCGTGTCCCATCGAGGTGATCCGGGAGGTCCGGGACCGGCTGCCGGGACAGCTCCTCGAGATGTACGGGATGCTCGAGTGCGGGACCCAGGCCCACACCCTGCTGAGCGACGATCCGGAGGAAGTCTGCGGGACGGCGGGACGGCCGGTGCCGGAGATGGGGATCCGGGTGGTTGACGACCGGGGCAATGACCTGGGGCCGGACGAGGTCGGGGAGATCCTGACCTACGGGCCGTCGGTCACCATCGGCTACTACAACAACCCGGAGGTGAACCGGGAGAGCTTCACCGCCGACGGCTGGTTCCACACCGGCGACCAGGGGAGCTTCGACGCAAACGGGAACCTTCGCATCGTCGGGCGCACCAAGGAGTTGCTCATCCGCGGCGGGGCCAACATCTACCCGCGCGAGATCGAGGAGGTGCTGTACGAGCACCCCAAGGTGCTCGACGCGGCGATCGTCGGCATCCCGGACCACCGGCTCGGGGAGCGCGTGTGCGCCTGCATCGTGCCGAGAGCGGGGGAGGGAATGACCCTCGAGGAGCTGGTGAGTTTCCTCCGCGACCGGATCGCCCACTACAAGCTCCCCGAGTTCCTGCACCTCCTCGAGGACCTTCCGCGCACCCCGACCGGCAAGGTCCAGAAGGGCCCCCTCCGCGACATCGCCGTGGAGGGGCTCGGCATTGGCGCGGAGTGATCGCGCCCGTCCCCCCCTCGGACCCCCGTCCGGCGCGCCGACCGACGTTGACGCATTCAGGGACCGGACCGTTCGCGACCAAGGCTCGGGTTGCGGGCGTCTTCGCTCCGGAACCGCCGGCCGCTCACCCGCGCGGGCGTGCGGGGAGCTTCGGCCCGTCGCGGGCGGGAGGCCGGTGCGTTCGGGAAACCCGTGAACCTTCGCGCTTCGCGCGTCATCGGGAGGGCGGCTGACGTGCGCCTCATCGACATGCACTCGCACTGGAAGACGAAACGGGGCTACGTGCTCCAGACGGAGGAGGAGCTCGCGCAGCAGCGTCACACCTGGCGCTCCACCCCCGAGTACGCGACCGAGGAGGAGATGGCGGAAGACTTCCGCCGGACCGGGGTGCAGGTGATCCTCGACTTCGGGTTCACCAAGTTCGTGCCGGTGGACGAGGCGCGCGAGCTCCACGACTACGCCTTCGAGACGCAGCGCCGGTTCCCGGACGTCATCCTCGGCAACTGGTTCCACTTCCAGCCGGAGATCGGGCGGGCCGCGCTCAAGGAGTTCGAGCGGTGCCTCGCCGAGGGGAGCGGGTTCGTCGGTCTCGCGGCGCATGGCTCGGGCGGCGTCCCGGCGAGCGACCCCGCGTACGACCACTTCTACCAGGCGTGCATCGAGGCCAACGTGCCGGCCCTCGTCTTCGTCGGCACCACCGGGCTCGGGGCCGGCTTCCCGGGCGGCCGGGGCATCCTGCTCGACCACTGCCACCCGCGCCACCTCGATCAGGTCGCGGCCCGCTTTCCGGACCTCAAGGTGCTTGCGGCGCGGCCGGCGTGGCCATGGCAGACCGAGATGATCGCCATTCTGCTGCACAAGGCCAACGTCTGGTACGAACTCCACGGCTGGTCGCCGAAGTACCTCGCGGACGACCTCAAGCGCGAGATCGGCGGGCGTCTCCAGGACCGGGTGATGTTCGGGGCCGACTACCCGCTCTTGAGCTACGAGCGGCTGATCGGCGACTGGCGGAACCTCGGGTACGAGGGCGAGGTGCTAGAGAAGGTGTTCCACCGGAACGCCGAAGCGTTCCTCGCGGGGATGGGGAGATAGCGTGGACCTCGGGCTCGACGGCCGCATCGCCATCGTCAACGGGGCGAGCCAGGGGATCGGCCTCGGGATCGCCCGCACCCTCGCGGAGGAGGGAGCGCGGGTCGTCGCGACGGCGCGGCGCGAGCCGGCCCTGAACGAGGCCGTGGATGCCCTTGCGGCCGAGACGGGGGGCGAGGTCGCCGCGGTGCAGGGAGACGTCCGCCGGGCGGAGGATTGCCTTCGCATCGTCGACGAGACCGTCGCCCGGTTCGGAGGCGTCGACATCCTCGTCAACAACGACGGCGCCCCGCCGCTCGGCTCCTTCACCGACTTCGACGACCACGCCTGGAGCCGGGCCGTCGATCAGAACCTGATGAGCGTCGTGCGCTGCATCCGTGCCGCCGCCCCCCACATGAAGGCGCGGGGGGCGGGGAGCGTCGTCAACATCACCGCCCTCTCCGCGATCGAGCCGATCCCCGGCTTCGGCCTCTCCGTCGCCACCTGGGCGGGGGTCATCGGGCTCGCCAAGACCCTCGCGCGCGAGCTCGCCCCCGAGATCACCGTCAACACCCTGTGCCCCGGCCTCATCGACACCCCGCGCCTGCGGCTCGTGGCCGCCCAGTCCGAGGAGGCGATGAGTCGGCTCACCCGCGACATCCCGCTCGGCCACGTGGGCCGCCCCGAGGACGTGGCGTCGCTCGTCGCGTTCCTCGTCTCGCCCCGCGGGCGCTACGTCACCGGCACCACCATCCCCGTCGACGGCGGCCTCCACCGCGCCCTCCTCTGAGGGATCATCTCCGCACGCGTTTGGGACTCCCGGCCTCATGCGCTTCGGTAGACCGCGCATGGCCCTCCTTCGGGACGAAGCTCGCCGCGTTCTACACACGGACCAATCGTTCATGGCGGGTCTTGATGTGTACGCGATTACGCGATCGTGGTTCCGGCGCCATGTCCGGAAATGTCGCCGAGCGCCCACACGCAAGAATGTCTTCGTTCGGAGACAAATATTGCTTGTCGCCGTTCGGAGACATTGGTACTATGTCTTCGTTCGGAGACACAGGGGCCGCCCATGCAGATCCGCACCCCGCTCGACCTTGGCCTCGCCATTCGCGAGAAACGCCGGAAGCTCAAGCTGAGCCAGGCCGAGCTTGCCGATAAAGTGGGGGTCGGACGGCAATGGGTCGTCGCCATCGAGCACGGCAAGTCCCGTGCGGAGCTCGGCCTGGTCCTTCGCACCCTCTCCGCTCTCGGCCTGTCGCTCACGATCGACTCCGGTGATCGGCAGCGCGAACCTGCGGGTTCTCTGTCCCCCATCGACATCGACACGGTCGTGAACGCCGCCACTAGAGATCGGAAGTGACCGAGATTCTCGCCGTCGTCGCCGACCGCCGAGTCATGGGCGAGATCCGGCGCGATCGGCGCGGCCGGCTCTCCTTCGAATACGACGATTCGTGGCGCTCGGCGGTCGGGACCTATCCGCTTTCCCTCTCGATGCCGCTCGTGGTGGGCACACACGAGCACGCCGGAATCGAGCCCTGGCTGTGGGGGTTGCTTCCGGACAGCGAGATCATCCTGTCTCGCTGGGCGCGGCGATTTCAAGTCTCGCCCCGCAACGCGTTTGCCTTGCTCCGTGCGGTCGGCGAGGACTGCGCCGGCGCCACGCAGCTCGTGCGCCCGGATCGAGTCGAAGCGATTCTCCGTGACGAGGGCGGGTACGTGGATTGGCTGAACGAAGGCGATGTCGCCGAGCGTCTTCGCACTCTCCGGAACGATCCGTCGGCCTGGCGCGTCGCGCGCGACACCGGACAGTTCAGTCTCGCCGGCGCGCAGCCGAAGACCGCGCTCCTCCACGATGGCCAGCGCTGGGGTTTGCCCTGCGGCCCAACGCCGACCACCCACATCCTGAAGCCGCCAATCGAGGCGTTCGACGGCCACGCCGAGAACGAGCACCTCTGCCTTGCGCTCGCTCGTGAGCTCGGCTTGCCCGCGGCGGAATCACGCGTCGCAAGGTTCGAAGACGAGGTCGCGATCGTCGTTCAACGATACGACCGTGTCCGGGTCGCCGGAACCATTCGGCGGGTTCACCAGGAGGACATGTGCCAGGTCCTGGGCCTTCCGCCGACGAAGAAGTACCAGAACGAAGGCGGGCCCGGTTGTGCGGAAGTGTGCGAGGCGATTCGTACCCATTCCGGAGAACCGGAGGAAGACGTCCGGACGTTTGCACGGGCCATCATGCTGAACTGGATCATCGGCGGCACGGGTGCGCACGCGAAGAACTTCTCGATGCTGATCGGCACCGGGGGACGGGCGCGCCTTGCGCCGCTCTACGACGTGGCGAGCGCGCTCCCTTACGATTTCGATCCGGGACGGCTGAGAATGGCGACAAAGATTGGTGGGAAATACCGTCTTGAAGAGACTCGCTCACGGCACTGGGCCCGGTTCGCGTCCGACATCCGTCTTCCGTCCCCGGAGGTATTGAACATGGGCAGGACCATGGCGCGGACGCTGCCCGACGCCTTCGCCGGGATCGTCGAAGAGGCCCGTGCCGGTGGGATTGCTCATCCGATTCTCCAACGGATGGCCGATATCCTGATCCAACGCGCCGAACGTTGCGTCCGCATACTGGAAACCCCGCCCGAATAACCCCCTTCCTCACTGCCGGGGACCGACGAGGGCGGTGATGGGGGCGCGACGGAGCTTGGCTCGAAGGGCTTGCGGCTCCCGCGGGCGAGGCAGGCGAAGCATGGAGGCGCGGCAGCACGAATAACATGAAAATTCGAAGCAATGATTCGAATTTTCGGGTTTTTCTGCGCGGACGCGAACGCGGGCCGGGCACGGCCCGGCCGAAGGCTAGCCGCGGTTGCGGTGGGTCTCGGGGGCGAACAGGCGGAAGGCGAGGCCGACCAGGATCGTGAGGGCGGCCGCCGTCACCAGGGCGGCGATGGAGCCGTAGCCGTCGACGACGAGCCCGAGCACGATCGGCCCGACCACGTAGCCGAAGTCGGACATCATGCGATACGTGCTCATCGCGGACGCGTTCATGCCGGGGGGCGCGAGGTCCGCCGCGTAGGCGGCCGGGGCGGAACCGCCGACCGACATCGCGGCTCCCCACAGCACGCACGCGGCGGTGAACCAGGGGTAGGACGGCGCGAAACAGAACACGAGGAGAGAGAAGCCGGCGAGCAGGGTCGCGGGAACGATCACCGTCTTGCGCCCGAAACGGTCCACCAGCATCCCCGTCGGATAGGCGACCGCGAGTCCGATGACGCTTCCGAGGGCGAGGGCGCCGCCGATCTCGGCCACCGAGAGACCCAGCCGGACGCTGCCGAGGACCGGGATGATGTTGAACAGGCCCCCCGTGCGGACCACCGCGTTGACCCAGCCGACGAGGCAGACGAGGACAAAGCCGACCTGCGCGGCGAGGAGCCGCATCTGGGTGATGAGGGTCGGCCCCCGGCCCCATCCTCGTCCGCCGACCGGGTGCGACAGGCGGCGGGTCTCGCCGACCGCAAACCAGGCGAGCCCGGTGACGAGAAAGCTGGCCGCGGCATAGGCCCGGAAGGGCGCGTCGAGTCCCAGGTGATCGGCCAGCAAGCCGCCCGGAAACGGGCCGATGCCGACCGCGAAGATGAACACGCCGTGATAGATCGCCATCGTCCGCCCGCGGCGTGCGGGCGTGGTGATGTCCGCGAGCACGACCTGGCCCGCGGTGAGGACGAAGCCCGCCCCGGCCCCGGCGAGGAAGCGGGCGACGATGAACTCAGGAAACGTGGCCGCTTCCGCGCACCAGAGATTGCCCAGGGTCGAGACGATGCCTCCGATCGCGAGGGTGGGCCGGCGCCCGAGCCGGTCGCAGAGCTGACCGGTCGGCATGGCGACGACGAACCGGGCCAGCCCGTAGATGGCGACCGCGAGGCCGATCGCGGAGGCGGAGACGCCGAACGACTTCGCGTAGAGAGGAAGCGCCGGCACCACCCCGCCGAAGCCAAGCTGGTTGACCGCGATGAGGACGCACATCCAGACGAGGACGCGCCGCTCGAAGGACATGTCTCTCCTGCCCGCTTCAGGCCCGCCCACCGCGTGACACCCCTTGTTCGAACATCTTCTCTTCGGTCGCGGCAGGGCGGAATGCACGCACCGCTTGCGGACGGCACGGCGAGCGGGCCGTCGCGCAGGGGTCCGCCGGCCGGCCGCGCGTCAATCTAACGGACCCCGGGGCCGGGGACGACGTTCATCGCCTGGAGAAGTCCGGAGTCGTATGGCACCCTGGAACGTGTCGAGGGTCGGACGCTGCGGTCTTCCCTGATGGTCGGTGACCGGAAGGAATGCCGCGTCGAGAGGGAGAACGGGATGGCTGGGTTCACGGACTACGAAGCGCACGATGCGGTCGGACTGGCCGCGCTGGTCGCACGGGGCGAGACCACTCCGGAGGAAGTGCTGGAGGCTGCGGTCGAGCGGGTCGATGCGCGCGACGGGATCGTCAACGCGGTCACCAATCGGCTGTACGACTACGGCCGCCAGGCGATCGCGGACGGTCTCCCCGACGGGCCGCTCAAGGGCGTGCCGTATCTTCTCAAGGACCTCGGCGCCTCCCTCGCGGGCTGCCCGACCACGAGGGGGTGCCGGTTCTTCGAAGACGTGGTACCGGCGGAGGACAGCGAGCACGTCAGGCGGCTGAAGCGGGCCGGCATGGTCATCTTCGGGCGGACCAACACCTGCGAGCTCGGCTTGAGCCTCACCTGCGAGCCGCAGTTGCACGGCGCGACGAAGAACCCCTGGGACCCGGCACGCATCTCCGGCGGCTCGAGCGGCGGCGCGGCCGCCGCAGTCGGGGCGCGCATGCTGCCCGCCGCCCACGCTTCGGACGGCTTCGGCTCGATCCGGGCCCCGGCCGCCTGCTGCGGACTCGTCGGCCTCAAGCCGACCCGCGGCCGCAACACCATGGCGCCCTATCTCGGCGAGGGGAGCGGCGGGCTTTCCACCGAGCACGCGGTCACCCTGAGCGTGCGCGACAGCGCCGCGATCCTGGACGCGACCCGCGGCCCCGGGGCCGGCGATCCCTACAGCGCGACGCCGCCGGCTCGCCCGTTCCTTGCCGAGGTCGGTGCCGATCCGGGCCGGTTGCGAGTCGCCTTTACCACCCGGACCCCGAACGGCGCCCCGGTCGAAGCGGAGGCCCGGCGGGTGCTCGAGGAGACCGCAACCCTCGCCGCGGACCTCGGACACCACGTCGAAGAGGCCGATCCCGCCATCGACGGCGGAGCGGTGGTGCCGACCTTCCTCACCCTGATGGGGGTCAACACGGTGGTCAACCTGTCGAGCCACCCGAGCGCCGGCCGGGCGGCGCGTGAAGACGAGGTCGAACGGATCACGTGGCTGACGGCGAAGCTGGGCGAGGCCGCGAGCAGCGCCGATTACGTCCGGGCAACCCAGACCATGCATCGGCTCGGCCGGCAGATGGCCGCCTTCCATCGCGACCACGACCTTCTGCTGACCCCCGGGCTCGCGACGGGCACGGCGGTCAAGCTCGGCTGGCTCGACATGATGATGGAGGACGTGGACGAGTACTGGCGCCGCGTCTTCCACTTCTCCCCGTTCACGGTCTGGTTCAACCTCACCGGGCAGCCCGCCGTCATGCTGCCGATCGGCGAGAGCGCGGGCGGCCTCCCCGTCGCGGTGCAGGCCGTCGCCCCCTACGGCGACGAGGCGACCCTGTTCCGGTTCGCGGCCCAGCTCGAGTCCGCGCGCCCCTGGTTCGGCCGCAAGCCCGCGATGGTACGCGAGACGGCCTGAACGCGAGTCCGCGACGCACCGCCATCGCATGTCGTCCTCCGCCGCGCGGGAGGGCGGGGCGCGGGCGGGGTCCGGGCTGCTTGAAACGCAATTCGGTATTCCACTAACCTGACCGGGAGCCGCTCGGAGACCGCGCACCGGCGCGGGGGCAGAGGAGGGCGCAGTGTTCTGGTTCGTCGTCGCGGTCGTTCTCGTCATCGCCCTGGTGGTGGGGATCTGGTTCCTCCACCGGTTCTATGCCAAGGCCAACCGCGAGATTGCCCTGGTGCGCACCGGCCTCGGCGGGCAGAAGGTGGTGCTCGACGGGGGCTGCCTCGCGCTCCCCTTCCTCCACAAGGTGGCCGAGGTCAACATGCGGACCTCGAAGCTCGAGATCGAGCGGGTCGGCCCCGCCTCCGTGATCACCGCGGACCGCCTGCGGGTCGACGTGGGGGCGGAGTTCTACGTCCGCGTCCGGGCCACCGAGGAGGGGGTCGCGACCGCCGCCCAGGCCCTCGCCGGCAAGACCTTCCGCGCCTCGGAGCTCGCCGAGACCCTCGAGGGCAAGCTCGTGGACGCGGTGCTCTCGGTCGCGGCCGGCTACACCATGGAGAGCCTCCAGGACGAGCGCGGCCGGTACACCGCGGCGGTGAGCGAGGTCCTGGGCGAAGACCTGGCCCAGAACGGCCTCCTCCTCGAGTCGGTGTCCCTCACCCGCCTCGACCAGACCCCCTTCCACGCCCTTGACGAGAACAACGCGTTCAACGCCCTCGGTATGCGCCGCCTCGCCGAGATCATCGCCGTCAACCGGAAGGAGCGTGCCGAGATCGAGTCGGACGCGGAGGTCTCGGTGCGCCAGAGCCAGCTCAACACCACGAAGCGCAAGCTCCTCCTCTCCCAGGAAGAGGAGGAGGCGACGATCGCCCAGCAGCGCGAGATCGAGACCGCGCGCGCGGCGAGCCAGGCCGATGTCGCCGAGGAGCAGTCGGCGTCGGAGCGCCGGCGCGAGGCGGCCCGCATTGCCCGCGAGCGCGAGGTGCGGATGTCCGAGATCGCGCGCGACCGGGAGCTCCGCCGCCAGCAGATCGACGCCGAGCTTTCCACCGAGACGGCGCGCGCCGACAACGCGGTCAAGCTCGCCGCGAAGCACATCGAGCAGGCGGCGGCCGAGGTCGACGTGCACGACGCCCGTGCCCGGGAGGCCGAGGCCGAGGAGCGGGTGGCGACGGCGCGCGAAACCGCCGCCGCCGGGCGCGAGAAGGAGCTCGCCCTCATCCGCGCCGCCGAGCAGGCGGAGGTGGACGACACCCGGGTGCGGAGCGAGGCCGGCACGATGGTCTCGATGGCCGAGGCCCAGGCCCGCGCGACGCTGGAGCGGGCGGGGGCGGAGAAGGACGAGCTGCTCGCCCGCGCGGAGGGGACCGCGGCCCTCATCCGGGCCGAGAATGCGCACAGCCCCGAGCTCATCGGACTCAAGCTCGACCAGGCGCGCATCGACGCGCTCCCCGGGATCGTCGAGAAGATGATGAAGCCGGCGGAGAAGATCGAGACGATCCGGATCAACCAGATCAGCGGCATGGGGAGCGGCCCGGCCGGAGCCGGCGGCGGCGACGGCGCGGGCGGTGCGGCGGCCGGAGACGGCAACGCCGTCAACCAGGTGGTCGACGCGGTCATGCGGCTCGCCCTCCAGCTCCCCGCCGTCCGCAAGCTCGGCGAGGAGGTCGGCATCAACGTCGGCGGCGGGGTGCGGGGCTTGAGCGCCCCCCTCGACGGCGACGACCGGGACGCAAACGGGGAACCGGGCGGCGGAACCGAATCCGGAAAGGAAGAATGACGGCGCGACCGGGTTCGCGCACCGCGCACGTGCCCGTCTCGATCCCGAGCCCCGACGCGCGTCGGCCCTGAATCAAACCAGGAACCCACGAAGGAGCAACCATCATGACCGTAACCCGCAGGCGTTTTCTCGCCGGCGCGTCCGCCTCCGCGGCGGCGCTGGCCGCTCCCGCGATCATCGGCCGCGCCCAGGCCGCCGATACCATCAAGTTCGTGAGCATCCTCGACCAGTCGGGTGGGCTCGACATCTATGGAAAGCCCATGGTCGATACCACCCGCATGGCAATCGACGAGATGAACGCCGCGGGCGGGCTCCTCGGCAAGCAGATCGAGCTCAAGGTCTACGACCCGCAGTCGACCATCCAGTTCTACACCCAGTACGCGACGCAGGCGGCGGCCGGGGACAAGGCCGACGTGGTCCACGCGGGGATCACCTCCGCTTCGCGCGAAGCGATCCGCCCGACCTTCGCCCGCTTCCGGACCCTTTACTTCTACAACGTGCTGTACGAGGGCGGGGTCTGCGATCTCAACAACTTCTGCACCGGCTCGACCCCGGCCCAGACGGTCGAGAAGCTCGTCCCGTACACGATGAACAAGTGGGGCAAGAAGGTGTACATCGTGGCCGCGGACTACAACTACGGCCAGATCACCGCCCAGTGGGTCCAGAAGTACGTCGCGGACAACGGCGGAGAGGCGGTGGAGACGGAGTTCTTCCCTCTCGACGTCACCAACTTCGGACCGACGATCAAGAAGATCCAGGCGGCGAAGCCGGACATGGTGATGTCCGCGCTCGTGGGCGGCGCACACGTTTCGTTCTACCGCCAGTACGCCGCCGCCGGCATGAACAAGAGCGTGCCC
>JAJDXW010000331.1 GCA_022823045.1 Gammaproteobacteria bacterium | reverse complement strand
CTTCGCGACCCCCCGCCGGCTCGCCCTCATCGCGCGCGGGGTGCCGGACCGCGTCCCCGGACAGGCGCGCGAACGCCGGGGGCCGGCCCTTGGCCAAGCCTTCGACGGGGCCGGCGAGCCGACCCGGGCCGCCCTCGGGTTCGCCCGCTCCTGCGGGGTCGGCGTGGGCGACCTCGGGCGGATCGAGACGCCGAAGGGGGCTTGGCTCGTCCACCGGGTCGAAGAGCCGCCGCGCCCCGCCTCGGACCTAGTTCCGGGAGTGATCGAGGCCGCCCTCGACGAGCTTCCCATCGCGCGTCGCATGCGGTGGGGAGACGGCGACGCGGAGTTCGTGCGGCCGGTTCACTGGCTCGTGCTGCTCCTCGGACCCGAGGTCGTCGAGGCCACCATCCTCGGGGTGGGGTCCGGGCGCGAGACCCGCGGCCACCGCTTCCACCACCCGGACCCGATCCCCCTCGCGGACCCCGGCGAGTACGTCGAGAAGCTCCGGAGTCCCGGGCGCGTCCTCGCCCCCTTCGACGAACGCCGCGGCCTCATCGAGGGGCTCGTCGGAGAAGCCGCCGCCGCGCTTGGCGGCCGCGCGGTTGCGGGGGACGACCTCCTCGACGAGGTGACCGCTCTCGTCGAGTGGCCGGTGGCAGTCACCGGCCGGTTCGAGGAGCGCTTCCTCGACCTGCCGCGCGGGGTGATCAGGGCCACCCTCCAGGGCCACCAGCGCTACTTCCCGGTCGAGGACGAGAGCGGCCGGCTGCGGGCCTCTTTCGTCACCGTGAGCAACGTCGAGAGCCGCCGGCCGGACGCGGTTCGGGCCGGGAACGAGCGGGTGGTGCGGCCCCGCCTCCAGGACGCGGAGTTCTTCGTCCGCGCCGACCGGGAGCGGCCCCTTCCCGACTACCGCGCGGCGCTCGACGGGGTCGTGTTCCAGGAGCGGCTCGGATCGATGGCCGAGAAGTCCGACCGGGTGACGGCCCTCGTCCGCCACGTGGCGCGCGCGGCCGGGCTGGACGCGGACGAGACCGCCGCCGCGGTGCGCGCGGCCGAGCTCGGCAAGTGCGACCTCGTCACCGCCATGGTCGGCGAGTTCCCCGATCTCCAGGGGTACATGGGCGCCTGTTACGCACGCGAGGGCGGGGAGCCCGACGAGGTCGCGGACGCCATCGAGGAGGCGTACCTCCCGCGCTTCGCGGGGGACGCGACCCCGGGGACCCCGGCCGGGCGCGCCCTCGCCCTCGCGGAACGGCTCGACACCCTCGCCGGCATCTTCGGCGTCGGCCTCGGTCCGACCGGCGACCGGGACCCCTTCGCGCTCCGCCGGAGCGCCCTCGGGGTGCTCCGGATCCTCGTCGAGGCGGAGATCGACGCGGACCTCGAGGCCCTCGTCCGGCACGCCGTCGAGGGCTACGGCGAGCGGCTCGACGCCGGCCACGAAGCGCTCGCGGGCGAGGTCTTCGAGTTCGTGGTGGAGCGCCTCCGGGGCTGGTCGGACGCACCGCCGGACGTCTTCGCGGCCGTCCATGCGCGCCGGCCCACCCGGCCGCTCGACTTCGTGCGGCGGATGGACGCGGTGCGCTCGTTCCGGGCCCTCCCCGAGGCGGCGAGCCTCGCCGCGGCCAACAAGCGGATCGCGAACATCCTGCGGCAGGTGGACGAGCTCGATCCTGATCCCGGGGGGGCGCCCCGCCGGCGCTCCGAGGTGGACCCGCGACTCTTCGCCGAGCCGGCGGAGGGAAGCCTCGCGGCGCGCGTCTCCGAGGTGGCTCCGGGGGTGGAGGCGCTCCTCGCGCGCGGCGACTACACCGAGGCGATGACCGCCCTCGCGGGGCTTCGCGAGGGCGTCGACGAGTTCTTCGACCGGGTCCAGGTCCTGACCGACGATCCGGCGATCCGGGGGAACCGGCTCGCCCTCCTCGCCCGGATCGGGGACCTCTTCCTCGAGACCGCCGACATCTCGCGCCTGAAGGCGTGACGGCCCAAGCTTGGCCGACCCCGCCGCCCACCCGACCCGCGAAGCCCCCCGCCCGGGGTCCCGGCCGCGGCCCACCTTCCGGGAAGCGGCCGGCTCGTCCGCCTTCTTCGCGGGGCTCGCGGTCTCGACCGTGGTGTTTGCCCTCCTCGCTCCCCTCACCGCGCCCCTCCCCTACCGCGCCCGCTACCGCTTCATCACCCGCTGGAGCCGGTTCAACCTCTGGTGGCTCGGGGTCGCCTGCGGCCTTCGCTTCGTCGTGGAGGGAGCGGGGAACCTCCCGCGCGAGCCCGCCGTCGTGCTCTGCCGCCACGAGTCGATGTGGGAGACCCTCGCCCTTCAGACCCTGTTCGCCCCGCAGACGTGGCTGCTCAAGCGCTCGCTCCTTCGCATACCGTTCTTCGGGTGGGGGCTCGCCCTCCTTCGCCCCATCGCCATCGACCGCGGGGCGGGGACCGAAGCGATGCGAGCGCTCGTCCGCAAGGGCGCCCGGTGCCTCGACGACGGCGCCTGGGTGGTGGTGTTCCCGGAGGGGACCCGGCTCGCTCCCGGCGAGTTCCGGCCGTTCCACCGCGGCGGGGCGTTTCTCGCCAAGCGCACCGGGCGCGCCATCGTGCCCATCGCCCACAACTCCGGGGACTTCTGGCGGCGGCGGCGTTTCATCAAGCGCCCGGGGACCATCCGGCTCGCGATCGGGCCGGCCATCGACACCCGGGACGCGAGCCCCTCCGAGGTCAACCGCCGCGCCGAGGCGTGGATCCACGAGCGGGTCGCGTCCATCCGGAGCCAGGCGTCCGCCTGAGCGACGCCAACGACGCGACGGCGCCGCCGGCCGGCCCCCGCCGATCCGACACGAGAGCGAGAGAGGACCCTCATGAGCACGAGCCGCAACCGCATCATCCTCGACTGCGACCCCGGTCGGGACGACGCCCTCGCGATCGCGATGGCCCTCGCCTCGTCGGCGGAGATCGATCTCGCAGGTATCACCGCGGTCGCCGGCAACGTCCCGCTCGAGGTGACGTACCGCAACGCCCGCTTCCTCCGCGAGCTCTGCGGCTTCCCGGACCTCCCGGTGCACGCGGGCGCCGCGCGCCCCCTGGTGCGGGAGCTCGAGACCGCGACCCGGCACCACGGGGAGAGCGGGCTCGAGGGCGTCGAGGTGGAGATGCCGGCCAGGCCGATCGAGTCCCACCGAGCGGTCGGGTACCTGGCCGAGACCCTGGAGGCGAGCGGCGACCAGGAGATCACCCTCGTCGCCATTGGCCCGCTCACCAATATCGCCCTGCTCGCCGTGGAGCGCCCCGAGCTGATGGCGAAGATCCGCGAGATCGTGGTGATGGGCGGCGCCTCGACCGCCGGGGGCAACGTGACGCCCGCCGCCGAGTTCAACGTCTGGGCGGACCCGCACGCCGCCGCGGTCGTCTTCGAGTGCGGGCGCCCGCTCATCGTCCACGGCCTCGACGTCACCCACCAGGTGCTCGCCGCTCCACGCCACGCCGAGCGCCTCGCCGGAACCGGCGGGGAGGTGGCCCGCCGCCTTGCTCCTCTCCTCCATCCCGCCGCGGGGAGCCGGGGGGACCGCTTCGGCCCGGATCGCTCGCCGATCCACGATCCGTGCACGATCGCCTGGTTGATCCGCCCGGACCTCTTCGCCACCGAGTCCGTCGCCGTCGCGGTGGAGTCCGAGGGGACCCACACGCTCGGGGAGACGGTGGTCGACTGGTGGGGGGTGACCGGCCGGGCGCCGAACGCCCGCTGGGTGACGGAGGCCGACGGCGAGGCGGTGCTCGCCCTCCTCACCGACCGCATCGCGAAGCTCTGACCCGGACGCCGGCAACGGCGACCAAGGGGCAGGGCGGCGACGATCAGGTGAGGTCGAGGATGCGCCAGAGAATGGTGACGGAGAACGCGAGGTTGAAGCCGAGCATCCACTTGACGAGCAGGAGGTCTGCCTTGGTGGCCAAGTGCTCGGTCAACTCCTCGCCGAGGGCCGAGGCCATCGCCTCCGCCTGGTCGTCCGGAACGCCAGCCTGCTTGAGCTTGCGCGCGAAGCGGAGGGTGTCGATCGCGGTCGTGGCCATGCGTGCGTCCAGCTCGCGGTTAGTCGCATAGCTTAAAGTAATTCAACCTCACCCGGTACCGCCGAAGGTACGGGCGCACGACCCGCGGCGGACGCGGGCTCTCCGGAATCAGAGGTCGGCGGTGCGGACGCGGGCGACCCCCGCGGCGGCCATCTCCTCCCAGGCGGCGGCGAGCGAGCCCTCGAGGTCGATGGCGCGGCACGCATCCTCGACGACCGCCGCCTCGAAGCCCTCCCGCGCCCCGTCGATCGCCGACCAGGCGACGCAGAAATCCGTCGCGAGCCCCACGAAGACCAAGCGCGAGATGCCGCGGCCTCGCAGGTACCCGGCGAGCCCGGTGGGGGTGTGGCGGTCGTTCTCGTAGAACGCCGAGTACGAGTCGATCTCGGGCCGGAAGCCCTTGCGGAGCACCAGGTCCGCGCCGTCCGTCGCGAGGTTAGGGTGGAAGGCGGCCCCCGCGGTGCCCTGCACGCAGTGGTCCGGCCAGAGGACCTGCTCCCCGTACGCGAGCTCCGCGGTCTCGAAGGGCGCCCGGCCCGGGTGGCTCGACGCGAACGAGCGATGGCCGGGGGGATGCCAGTCCTGGGTCAGGATCCGGGCCACGAAGCGGGGCGCGATTCGGTTGATGGCGGGGACCACCGCGTCCCCGTCCGGCACCTCGAGCGCTCCCCCGGGGCAGAAGTCGTTCTGGACGTCGACCACCACGAGCGCCGCATCGTCAACCGTCATGACTTTCTCCGGGAGGGCGCGGCGAAAGCGAGGTCAGGGTGGGATTTCGGTTCCATGAACTCGCGCTGACGCAGATATCGCCGAACCGAAAACCCACTCCGGCCCCATTTTCGCTCAGGCCTGCTCGATCTCGATGAGGGTCCCGCAGAAGTCCTTGGGATGGAGGAAGAGCACCGGCTTGCCGTGGGCGCCGATGCGCGGCTCGCCGTCCCCGAGCACCCGGGCCCCCTCCTCCACCAGGCGGTCGCGCGCGGCGCGGATGTCGTCCACCTCGTAGCAGACGTGGTGGGGGCCGCCGTCCGGGTTGCGGGCGAGGAAGCGGGCGATCGGCGAGCTCTCGCCGAGCGGTGCGATGAGCTCGAGCTTGGTATTCGGAAGCTCCACGAAGACGGTGGTCACCCCGTGCTCGGCGAGGGGGACCGGCGCGCTCACCTCCGCCCCCAGGGTGTCGCGGTAGACGGCGGCGGCCCGTTCGAGGTCGGGCACCGCGATCGCGACATGGTTGAGCCGCCCGATCACGCCCCACCCCCCCGGTCGCCCACCGGGCCGGCGCGCCGGCTCGCCCGCCGCCGCGCCCCGCTCGACCCGGACCTCCTCACCCGAGGTTCTCGTACACCGCCTGCTCGAAGGCGAGGTAGAGGGGGAACGCCTTCGCGTCGATGAACGGAAGCACCTGGGTGAGATACGCGCCCCCGACGCCCTTCGCGGGATCGATCCAGAAGAAGGAGTTGGCGAGGCCCGCCCATCCGAGGCTTCCCGCCGAGCGGCCCGTCGACGCCTCCTCGTTGTTGATCATGAAGGTGAGGCCCCACGTCTTGGGCATCCCCGGGAAGAACTCCGCGTCGTTCGAGAACGGCGGGATCGCGGTCTTGAGCTCGCAGACAAGCGAATCGCCCATCTGGTTGGTGCACATCATGTCCACCGTCTCCGGGGCAAGGAGCTGCTCCCCGTTCGCCCGGCCCCGGTTGAGGATCAGGCGGATGAAGCGAAGGTAGTCGCCGACGGTTCCGTAGAGGCCGCCGCCGCCCATCTCGAACTCGGGGTCCTGGGGGATCTCGAGCTCCATCTGCGGCGCGAGCGAGCCGTCCTCGCCCCGCATGTGGATCTTGGCGAGCCGGGAGCGCATCTCGTCGGTGATCCGGAACGCGGTGTCGTCCATGCCGAGCGGTCCGAGCAGATGGTCCTCGAGGTACGCCCCGAGCTTCTTCCCGCTCACCGCCTCGACCATCTTCCCCGCCCAGTCGATGCCGATGCCGTAGTCCCAGCGTTCGCCCGGATCGAAGGTGAGGGGGGTGGTGAGGCACGCGTCCCGGCACTCGATGATCCCCGGGGTATCGGTCGCCTCCTGGTACCGGACCATCGATTCGTTCCAGATGTCGTAAGTGAACCCGGCGGTGTGGGTGAGGAGGTGGCGCAGGGTGATCGCGCCGCGGGCCGGGCGGGTCCGCGGGCTCCCGTCGTCGTCGAAGCCCTCGAGCACCGGCACCGCGCCGAGCTGGGGAATCACCTCGGACGCCGGGGCGTCGAGGTCGAGCCGCCCCTGCTCGACGAGCTGCATGGCGGCGGCGCCGGTGATCGCCTTGGTCATCGAGGCGATCCAGCCCACCGTGTCCGGGGTCATCTCGTCGCCCCCGCCGGCCACCCGCTCCCCGAATCCGCCGAGGTAGATGTCGCCGTCCGCGTTCGTCGCCCCGGCCACGACCCCCGCGGCGGCTCCGCCGACGATCCCTTCGCCGAGGACCGCGTCGATGTTGTTCTGCATGGACATGGTTCGTCCTCCCGGTGGGATTTTCGCTCGGCCCGATTGTACGCCCAAATCCCGGCCTCGCCCCCCGGCCGCCGGCTCGACAACGCGCCGCGGGGGCGCCTGGACCGACGTGTAGTCGCCATGGATTGACCTACCCTGGCCTCGGATACGCCAGGCCGGGTCATGTTCGGGTTGTAGTTGCTACGATCCGCAGATCCCCGGGACGCTTCGGCGCATCACCGTCTCCAGTTCCCGTTCAGGAGCGCTCTTCGATGACCGAAACAACAAGGCTCGAGTCCGTCCGAATACGAGGGTTCCGATCCTTGGCCGACGTCGAGCTTTCCGGCCTGGGTGCCAACAGCGTCCTGATCGGGTCGAACGGCTCGGGGAAGTCGAATTTCATGCGTTTCTTCGAGATGCTGAGCTGGATGGTGCGCTCGCGCGCGCTCGGCGAGTTCGTGGAGAAGTACGGAGGGGCCGACGATCAGTTGTTCGGGGGCAACAGCGTCACCCCGCGCATGGAGGCGGAGGTGTCCCTGCGCACCGAGGCCGGTCGGAATGACTATCGGTTCTCGCTCACCCACGCCCACCCGGACCGCTTCATGTTCACCGAGGAGGCGTTTCGGTTCAGCCGGAGCGATTGGCTGACCGAAGCATCCTGGAACCACCTCGACAGCGGTCATCGCGAGGCCGGCATCGTGGAAGCCGCCCACTCGACCGGCTCATCGGAGTTCAACCCCGCAACCGCACGGGTAATCGTCCACCTGCTTCGAGGCTGCTCGGTCTATCAGTTCCACGACACGTCCGACACGTCGAACTTCAAGAAACGCTGGGATGCGGAAGACAACGGTACCCTGCGTACCCACGGTGGGAACCTCGCCGCGGTCCTGCATCGATTGGAGCGGGAGGACAACCGGCGGTTCGAGCACATCTGCCAACACATCGCTCGTGTACTGCCCGTGTTCGACCGGTTCCAGATTGAGGAGAGCTACGGCCGGGTGCTGTTGCGATGGAAAGCGAGGGGAAGCGAAAAGACCTTCGGCGCCCACTTGACGTCCGACGGGTCACTTCGCTTCTTCGCTCTCGTCACCCTGCTCAATCTTCCGAGGGAGATGCTTCCGGACGTTCTGTTGCTCGACGAGCCGGAGCTTGGTTTGCATCCGGTGGCCATCGCCCTCGTCGGCAACATGATCAAGGCGCTCGCCGGCGACGTGCAGATCATCGTGGCCACCCAGTCGCCACTCCTCGTCGACGTATTCGAGCTCGACAAGATCGTCGTGCTGGACCTTCACGACGGCCGCTCGGTGTTTCGCCGCCTTGACGCCGACGCCTATCGCACATGGCTCGACGACAGCTTCACCCCCGGTGAGCTCTGGCAGAAGAACCTTCTCGGCGGCCGCCCGTGATTCGCCTTTCCATATCGGTGGAAGGGCCGACGGAGGAGGAGTTCATCAAGGAAGTCCTGACCGCGCACCTGCGCTCATGCGGTGTCGAGGCTCAGCCCATCCTGATCGGTCGCGGTCGCCATGGCGGGCAAGGGGGAGGCAATGTCAGTGCTGGGCGACTCGCGTCGGAGATGGCGCATCTCCATCGCTCCTTCGATGTCGTCACGTCACTGGTCGACTTCTACGGTTTCAAGGACAAGGGCGGGACTACGGTCGATGACCTGGAGGTCCTCCTGCGCCGCGAAATCGAGCGCAAGGTCGGCCGGAGCGGGGAAAGAGTGCTGCCTTACGTCCAGATGCATGAATTCGAAGGACTGCTCTTCTCCGATGTGACCGTGTTCTCCGAGCTGTCCGAGGTTCAGCCCGGAACGGTCGAGCGCCTTCGAGGAATCCGGGAACGATTCGCCACCCCGGAAGACATCAACGACAACGTGGCGACCGCTCCCGGCAAGCGGATCGTGGGACTGATCCCGCATTACCGAAAGGCCCTGCACGGTCCGCTCATCGCCATGAAGCTGGGTCTCGAAGCAATCCGCTCGGAGTGCCCCCGGTTCGATTCGTGGGTCACGAGGCTCGAGTCTCTCCCGGAACGAGTCTGATCTCGACCTCTCAAGGAGCAGCCGAACCCGCTCCCGTGGACCCCGCTCGCGGAGCGGGCGGGGCCTCTCGCCGGAAGCGGGCCGCGCCTCGCGGGTGACCATCGGCCACCCCGAAGGCATGCCCCCGTCGCGTTCGACAACGTCTGCACCGAGCGGCGCGCGGGGACCGGGCGTGCTCCCTCGAGCCGCTTCCACCGGCACTGCGCCGCGTAGCGTAGGATTTCGTTCCCTACCGGACTTGACGCCGGGAACACCCTCGAATCGAAGCGCTGGGGAGACGAACGATGTCGGAAACGCCGTTGGCTGCAAGGCTCGGGGAGTTCGTTGCGAACCTGAAATTCGAAGACCTGCCGTCCTCCGTGGTCGACAAGGCGAAGGCTCTGCTGAACCACGCGGTCACCGTCGCAATGGCATCCACCGAAGCCGTACCCGCCGTCGACGCGCGCCGTGCCGTCCTGCGCGCGGAGGGCCTCGGGTCGCAGCGAGTGGGAGCCGGCCAGGGGGCCACCGTGTGGGTCGATGGATCGAGGGCCACCCGCGTGGGCGCGGTATTCGCCAACGCGGTGGCGATCGCGATGAGGAATCAATGCGACTCGTACCACATGCTCACCCATCCCGGCGTTCTCATCGTGCCGGCGGGAATCGCCGTGGCCGAAGGAGAGGGCCGGAACGGGCGCGAGCTCCTGACCGCGCTCGTCGCCGGCTACGAGGTCCAGTGCCGCTGCGCGCGCGGGTGCACGTCTCATTTGTGAGATTCAGGCGTTTGCACTGGCGCGACGCTCCCAGAAGTCGTCGAAGCGGTTGCTCTCGACGGCGCAGCGCAGGGCGATGATGGCGTTGGCGCCGGCGACGGTCCAGCGCATTCCGCCCT
>JAJDXW010000140.1 GCA_022823045.1 Gammaproteobacteria bacterium | reverse complement strand
AGGACCGGTAGCCGCCGTGGCGCTGCTCCGGGTGCGCGACCTCACCGTCTCCTTCGAGACCGGGGACGGCACGGTCAACGCGGTCAACGGGGTCGACCTCGACATCGAGGCGGGCGCGTCGCTCGCGGTCGTCGGGGAGAGTGGCTCGGGCAAGACCCAGCTCATGTTCGCGATCATGGGCCTCCTCGCCCGGAACGGCCGGGCCACCGGGTCGGTGGAGTTCGAGGGCGCATCGCTCCTTGGCGCGGGGGAGGCGGCGCTCAACCGGGTGCGGGCGAGCCGGATCGCGATGGTGTTCCAGGACCCGATGACCGCCCTCAACCCCTACATGCGGATCTCCGACCAGATGACGGAGGTGCTCACCTTGCACCGCGGCATGGGCCGGCGTGAGGCCCTCGCCGAGTCGGTGCGCCTCCTCGAGGCGATGGAGGTGCCCGACGCGGGGGCGCGGATCGGCTTGTATCCGCACGAGTTCTCGGGAGGCATGCGCCAGCGGGTGCTCATTGCGATGGCGCTCCTCTGCCACCCGCGCCTCCTCATCGCGGACGAGCCGACCACCGCCCTCGACGTCACCGTGCAGGCGCAGATCATGCGGCTCCTCGCCGAGGTGCGGGCGGAGTTCGGCACCGCGGTCATCCTCGTCACCCATGACGTCGGCATCGTTGCGGGAAGCTGCGACGAGATGGTGGTCCTCTACGGCGGGAGGGTCATGGAGAGCGGTCCGGTCGAGGGGCTGTTCGCGGCGCCGAGGCACCCCTATACGCGAGGGTTGCTCGCAGCGGTGCCCCGGCTCGACCGCGACGACGAGCGCCTCCCCGCGATCCCCGGCGACCCGCCGGACCTCGGCCGCCTGCCCGCCGGCTGTCCGTACGCGGCGCGTTGCCCGCGGGCGGTCGAGCGCTGCGAGGGCGAGCGGCCGGCGCTCGTCACGCTCGCCTCGGACGACCGGCAGATCGCCTGCCATCGGCCGCTGGAAACGGGGGTGCCGTCGGCGGGGCGGGAGGAGGGGGAGGGGGCGTGAGCGCGGGCGCGCCGCCCCTGCTCTCCGTCCGCGACCTCGCGGTCACCTTCGCGGTGCGCCCGCGGGGGAACCCGCCCTGGGCGCGCCCCCGTCCGCTCAAGGCGGTGCGGGAGGTGAGCTTCGACCTCGGGGAGGGGGAGACCCTCGGCATCGTCGGGGAGAGCGGCTCGGGCAAGTCGACCCTCGCCCGGGCGCTCATCGGCACGGTGCCCGCGTCCGGGGGGCGGGCGTTCTGGCGGGGCGAGGACCTCCTCGCGATGGCGCCGCGGGAGCGCCATCGCCATCGCCGCGACATCCAGATGGTGTTCCAGGACCCGCTCGCCGCCCTCGACCCCCGGATGACCGCGGGGGAGATCATCGCCGAGCCGCTCGTCACCCACGAGCCGGGTCTGCGGCTACCCGAGGTGCGGGTGCGGGTCGCGGAGATGATGGAGCGGGTGGGCCTCGTCGCCGGGCAGGTCAACCGCTACCCGCACGAGTTCTCGGGCGGCCAGTGCCAGCGCATCGGCATCGCCCGCGCCCTAATCGTGGCGCCGCGCCTGGTGATCTGCGACGAGCCGGTCTCGGCCCTCGACGTGAGCGTGCAGGCGCAGGTCATCAACCTGCTTGGCGACCTCCGGCGCGACCTCGGCGTCGCGCTCGTCTTCATCGCCCACGATCTCTCCGTGGTGAAGCACGTCTCGGACCGGATCATGGTGCTCTATCTCGGCCGGGTGATGGAGTCCGCCGCCGCCCGCGACCTCGTCCGAAACCCTCGCCATCCCTACACCCGGGCCCTCGTCGCGGCCGCCCCGATCCCGGACCCGGCGGTCGAGCGGGGGCGACGCCCGGCGATGCTTGGGGGCGACCTCCCTTCGCCCCTCGCCCCGCCCTCGGGGTGCGTGTTCCGCACCCGCTGCCCGATCGTCAGCGAGCCTTGCGCGGACGACCCTCCCGCCCTCCGCGACCTCGGACACGGCCACCTCGCCGCATGCCCCTTCACCGACCCTTCCGGCGAAGCGGCGAAGTAGGATCCTGATTGCGTGCAAGGCCCGTGTCGGGACGGCCGCCTCCCGGGAGTACCCCGAGTGCGCTCCCGGGAATGCGATCACCCATCGCGTCCGGGGGCCGGGCCGAGAACCATGCACAATCGGCGCCGGGGTCGCGAGGGTCGACGCCGGCCGCCGCCCCGCACGGGGAGGGTGCCGGTCGACCCGGAGGGGGAAATGACGCGACGGGAACGGCGGGGAGCGGGGGCGGCGGCGGAGCTTCGTGGGGTGGCGAAGACGTTCGGCGATCGGCCGGCCCTGGCGGGGCTCGACCTCGTTCTGCCCCGGGGGGCGTTCCTCGCGCTCCTTGGCCCGAACGGGGCGGGCAAGACCACCGCGCTCAGCCTCCTCCTCGGGCTCCGGTCGCCCGACCGCGGGGAAGCGCGCCTCCTCGGCGGCTCGCCGCGCGACGAGCGGATTCGGCGCCGGATCGGCGCGACCCCGCAGGTCTCCGCGTTTCCGTCCGGGCTCAAGGTGCGCGAGGTGGTCGCGTTCGTGGCCGCTCACTACCCCGACCCGTTGCCCGAGACGAGCCTCTACGAGCGCTTCGGCCTCGGCGACCTCGCCGAACGGCAGGTGGGGGGCCTTAGCGGCGGAGAGCAGCGCCGGCTCGGCACCGCGCTCGCCCTCGTCGGCAATCCGGAGGTCGTCTTCCTCGCCGAGCCCTCGACGGGGCTCGACGTGGAGACCCGCCACCTCCTCTGGGACACGATGCGTGCCTTCCACGCGGGCGGCGGCACGGTCCTCCTCACGACCCATTACCTCGAGGAGGCGGAGGCCCTCGCCGAGCGCATCGCGGTGATCCATCGCGGCCGGCTGGTGGCGGAGGGGACGCGCCGGGACATCACGAGCCGGATCGGGCTCCGCCGCGTGCGGTTCCGGGCGGAGGCGGTTCCGGAGGACGTCGAGCCGGTAGCCCGAAGCGGGTTCGAGGCGGGGGTGGTGACCCTCTACACCCCCGATGCGGACCGGCTGGTGCGGCGCCTCGTCGAGTCGGGCGCCCCGTTCAGCGAGCTCGAGGTCCTCCCCGCGGGACTCGAGGAGGCATTCGTCGCGCTGACCCGGGAGGAGGCGTGATGCTCGCCCTCGCCCTCTCCCTCGCCCACGTCCGGATGCGGCTCCTCACCCTCCTTCGCACCCCCGCCTATGTCGCGGGGACCCTCGCCATGCCGAGCGTGATCCTCGTCTTTCTCGGCGTCGGGCTCGGCGACACCACCCCCGAGGCCAACGCCATCATGGCCTCGTTCACGGTATTCGCGGTGATGGGGGTCGCCTTCTTCCAGTTCGGCGTCGGCATCGCGGAGGGCCGGTCCTCCCCTTGGTCGACCTTCGAGCGCATCCTTCCCGCGCCGGTCGCGGTCCGCCTCGCGGGCGCCGTCATCCCCGCCGTCGTGTTCGCGGTCGCCGCGGCGGGGCTGGTCGTCCTCGTCGCCCACGCCCTCATGCCGGTCGCCCTCGGCGCCGCCGCGTGGCTGCGTCTCGGCCTCGTGCTGGTCGCCGCGAGCGTGCCGCTCGCCCTCATGGGCATCGCCATCGGCTACTGGGTGACCTTTCGCGCGGCCCTCCCGGTCGCCAACATCGTCTACCTCGGCCTCGCGTTCGGCGGGGGGCTCTTCCTCTCGCCGCGGCTCTTCCCGGACCTTCTCGAAGCGGTGTCGCAGTGCCTCGTGACGAGGCACGTCGCGGAGCTCGCGTGGAGGGCGGTCGCGGAAGCGCCGTGGGCTCCCCGGTCGTGGTTCTGGATCGCCGGCTACACCCTCGCCGCCGGACTTCTCGCGGGCTGGGGCTACCGCCGGGACGAGGGGGAACGATACCGCTGACGCGGGGCGGGGCGGGGGATGTGTCGCGCGGCGGTTCCCGGACGCGGGCTATCGGGATTCCCGTTCCTTGGTGGTACATTCGTCGATGCTTCGGTCGGGCACGCCGCAAGGCGGGCCGTCGAGCCCGTCCCTGGAACCGTGCCCGGGCTCGCCGGGTGCCGCGCGCATTGAACGCGCGGCACCGGCGGGGAACGCTTGTCGAGAACCAGGGAGAACAGTCATGCGCAACTACTTCATCCGCCGTGGTGCATTCAGCGCCGCGCTAGCCGGGTTGGTGGCCGGGTCCATCTCCGCGACCGCCGCCGCCGAGTGCACGAACGAGGTGTGGAACAACGTGATG
Organism: Gammaproteobacteria bacterium; assembly: GCA_022823045.1. Lineage (GTDB taxonomy): Bacteria > Pseudomonadota > Gammaproteobacteria > HK1 > HK1 > JAJDXW01. The sequence goes on along the minus strand of JAJDXW010000140.1, from coordinate 1,111 downwards.
CAGCGCGGCAAGGTGGTCGTCGGCATCAAGGCGGACTACAAGCCATGGGGGTTCCGCAGCGAGGACGGCGCGCTCATCGGAATGGAGGCCGACCTCGCGAAGGACGTCGCGGACGCGATGGGGGTCGAGCTCGAGCTGGTGCCCGTCCAGTCGTCCAACCGCATGCAGTTCCTCGAGCAGGGCAAGATCGACATGATGATCGCGACCATGTCGGACCGCCCGGACCGGAGGAAGATCGTCGGCATCACTCAGCCCAACTACTACACTTCGGGCACCAACGTGATGTCGCCGAAGGCCCTCGGGCTCACCGAGTGGGAGAACCTCCGGGACAAGCCCGTGTGCGGAAAGCAGGGCGCGTTCTACAACAAGATCGTGTCCGAGCGTTACGGGGCGGACATCATCGCGTTCACCGGCAACGCCGAGGCCAAGCAGGCGCTTCGTGACAAGAAGTGCATCGCCTGGGTGTACGACGACTCGTCCATCATGTCCGACCTCGCATCGGGCAACTACGACGAGTTCGAGATGCCGCTGGCCTCCGAGGACGACAACCCGTGGGGCCTCGCCGTCCCACTTGGCGAAAGGCACTGCATCTTCGGCAACTTCATGTCCGGGATGACCTACAACTGGCACCAGTCCGGCCGTCTCATCGAGCTGGAGAAGAAGTGGGGCATCCAGGCCACGAAGTACCTCCAGGACCAGCACGCGCACTTCGTCGACTGGCTGGCCGGGCAGTAGGACAGGGACGGCCGCCGCCGACACGCGCGGGCGATTCGTCCGGCGGCGGGGTGCCCGGCGGTGCCCCGCCGTTCGCCGCCTGCGACAGGCCGGTGTCCGGTCGACACGAGGCCGCGGTTCCGTAGGTCGGATCAGCCGAAGGCGTAATCCGACATCCAGTCTGCATTCCAGGCCGCGCCTTGTGTCGGATTACGCCACGCTAATCCGACCTGCCGTGCTTTCAAGCCATGGAGACGAGTCCCCTTGCTTTTCCCGGTGGGCCGGGCCGCTCGGGGGCGGCGACGGTGCGCCCTCCAGGGCGGGGGTTGACGCGCCGATGACTCGACCGGACGAGACCGGGCCCGTCGACTCCGTCCGGCGAACCGCGGACCGCGGA
>JAJDXW010000019.1 GCA_022823045.1 Gammaproteobacteria bacterium | reverse complement strand
GCCGCGGTGCTCGGGATGCGCGGCATCGGCACCATGCTCGCCGACGTTCCGGCCGGGGTCGCGGTCACCCGGCTCGGGGACAAGGTGACGATGGCGGCGGGGACCCTGACCGTGGTCGTCGCCTGCACCGGCTTCGCCCTTGCGGCCGCTCCCTGGGTGCTCGGCCTGCTCGCCCTCGTGCTCGGGGCGGGGTTCGGTGCGCTCATGCTGGGGAGGCTCAACTACGTGGCCCGGCAATGCCCGGTCGCGTACCGCGGCCGCGCGATCACCGTGATCGCCGGGATCCAGCGGGTGGGACTCTTCGTCGGGCCGGCCGCGGGCGGCCTCGTCGCGGAGACGTTCGGGTTCGCGGCCGCGTTCTTCACCGCCGCGATCCTCAACGTCGCCGGGCTCGTGCTGATCGTCATCTTCGTGCGGCGCTCGCGGATTCGCGCGCGCGCCGGCGCCCAGCCGCACGGGGCCGTCATCGCCCGGATCCTTCGTGACCATCGGAGCGAATTCGCGCGCGGCGGGCTCGCCTCGGTCTCGATGCAGTTCGTGCGCTCCGCCCGCCAGGTCCTCATCCCCCTCTGGGGCGAGGCGATCGGCCTCGATGCGGCGAGCATCGGTCTCGCCTTCGGGCTCTCCTCCGCCCTCGACGCCGCGATGTTCTACCCCGCGGGGTGGCTGATGGACACCCGCGGGCGCAAGTGGAGCCTCGTGCCGTCGCTCGCCATCCTCGGGGCGAGCCTCGCCCTGATGCCGTTCGCTACCACCTTCTGGTCCTACCTGGCGGTCGCGCTCCTCTCCGGCCTTGGAAACGGCTTCGGCACCGGGATCATCATGGCCCTCGGGGCGGATCTCTCGCCGCGCACGAACCGCGGAGAGTTCCTCGGGGTGTGGCGCCTCCTCGGCGACGCGGGCCACGCCTCCGGACCCTTCGTCTTCAGCGCGACGACCGGCCTCTTCGCGCTCGGAGCGACCCTCGCCCTCGCCGGGGCGGTCGGCTTCGCGGGGGCGGCCCTCGCCGCGTGGCTGTTGCCGGAGACCCTCCGCCGCCTGCCCCCCGCGGGCCCGTCATGAGTCGGGGTTCGGCCCGGCCCGAATCCGGAGCACGACGAAGCGGGCGACCGGGGTCGGCCGCCCTCATCCGAGGACGGCCCTCGTCATGAGTCGGGGTTGGGTCCGGCCCGGATCCTGAGTACGACGAAGCGGGCGACCATCACCACCACGAGGAAGCTCCCCCAGAGGGCGGTCGCTAGGTGCTGGTTCGCCCCGAGGAGGTTGAGCCCCGACGAGATCACCTGGAGGATGACGAGGGCGAGCACCACCGACGCGGTCCGTCCGAAGCCGCCGAAGGGGTCCACTCCGCCGAGGAAGCAGGCGAGCACGGTGATGAGCAGGTACGCCTCGCCGTGCCCGACCCGCACCGAGTTGAACCTCGTCAGCATCACCACCCCCGCGATCGCGCACATCAGCCCCGAGAGGGTGTAGATGAGGGTGAGGACGCGCCGCGTATCGACCCCGGAGTAGCGGGTCGCCTCGATGTTCGAGCCCACCATGTAGATGGAGAAGCCGAGCGGGGCCCGGCCGAGGAGGATGTGCCACCAGACCGCGCAGGCGATGAAGATGAGGAAGGGGAAGGGGATGCCGAGGACGGTGCCGTGGCCGAGCTCGCCGACGAACCCGGGAAATCCCGAAATGTCGCCCCCGCGGGTCAGGAACTCGCCCACCCCGCGAAGGAAGATCATGTAGGCCAGCGACACCAGGATGGGGTGGGCGCCGACGTAGGCGACGATGATCCCCATCGTCCAGCCGATGAAGGTGCCGAGCGCGAGCGCGCCGGCAAGGGCGAGGGCGAAGGCGGCCATCCCCGCCTCCGGTCCGCCGAGCGACTGCAGGATCCACGCCGCGGCGAGCCCGCAGATGTTCGCCGAGAAGGTCACCGCGAGGTTGAGTCCCCCGGAGAGGATCGGGATCAGCATCGCGAGGGTGAGGATCCCGAGCTCCGGCATCTGGAACGCCATCGACTGGAAGGTGGCGAGGGAGAGGAACCGCGGCGTCGTCCAGCCGAACAGGACGAGCACCGCGACGAGGAGGATCCCGAGGCCGACGTACTCGCCGCGTCCGGTCCGGAGGAGCGCCGCGAGATCGAGGCCGCCCGGCGCGGTGGCTCGCGGGCCGTTCGAGCCCGGCTCGCTCAAGCCCGGCTCCCGCTTCGCCGCATCCGGCCGCGTCCGAGGAGCGCTTCCCAGGAGACGTTCGTGGTCGTGATCGCGGCGAGGAGCACGATCCCGATCAGCATCTGGAACGCGTACGGGGAGATCCCGAGGAGGTTGAGCCCGTTCTGGGTGATCGCGATGAGGAGCACCCCGAGGATGACGCCGAGGATCGTCCCCCGCCCGCCGCCGAGCCGCGCCCCCCCGAGCACCACCGCGGCGAGCACGTCGAGCTCGCGGCCGTAGAGCGCGTTCGGGACCACCTCCTGCACGTAGTGCGCCTGCATGAGCCCCGCCACCCCCGCGCAGATCCCGAGCCAGCCGTAGGCGAGGAAGTGCATCGCGGCGATGTTGACCCCGATGCGGCGCGCGCCCTCGGGGTTGTCGCCGAGCGCGAAGAGCTGCCTCCCCACGTTGAGCCGGCGAAGGAGCACCCAGGTCGCGGCCACGACGACCACCGTCGCGACCACCGGCAGGGTGATCTCCGCGAAGTCGCCGCTCGCGGTCTCGTACTCGAAGAGGATTACCCGGTCGAGCCACCAGTCGGGGAGGTCGTAGATGGAGACCCCCCGGGTGAAGAACATGAGGAACCCGAAGAACACGTTGAACGTGGCAATGGTGACCACGATCGAGATGATCCGGAAGTAGTGGATGAGGGCCGCGTTGAACGCGCCGAGGAGGAAGCCGAAGGCCATCGCGAACGCGATCCCCGACACCCAGCTTCCGCCCCCGAGGGACAGCACCGCGAGCGCGGTGAGGTACTGGACCACCGACGCGCCGACCGCGAACGAGATGTCGATCCCGCCCGCCACGAGCACGACGAGGAGCCCCGCCGCGAAGATGAGGTTGATGGCGCTGATGTTGAGGAGGTCGAAGAGGTTGACGAGGGTGAGGAAGGTATCGGTGGCGAGGCCGAGCACCGCGCAGATGACGACGATGACGAGGAGGAGCCACCCCTCCGTCGAGGACGGCAGCGGGAGTCCGCGCCTCCCGTGCGTCCCGCCCTTCTCGCCGGAGCGGTCGCGGCGGTCGTGGCGGTCGCGTCCCGTCCCGGTCTCGCGGCCTTCGTCCGGCGGCGAGCCGCGCTCAGCCATAGACGACCTCCTCGAGCGCTTCGAGGCTCGTCTCCCCCGGCCGGTGCTCGCCCGCGATGCGCCCGCCGCGCATGTGCAGGATGCGGTCGGCGTTGTGGTAGACCTCCGGCACCTCGTCGGAGATGAGGAGGATCGCCATTCCCCGCTCGGCGAGGTCGCGCACGATCTCGAATATCGCGGCCCGGGCGCCGACATCGACGCCCACCGTCGGCGAGTCGAGGATGAGCACCCGGGGGGTGGTGGCGAGCCACTTCGCGAGCACCACCCGTTGCTGGTTGCCGCCCGAAAGGGTGGTCACCGGGTCGTCGGGGGTCCCGATCCGGATCGAGAGGTCCCGGACCCAGTCGCCGACGGTCCTCGCCTTTCTTTCCGCGTCGATGAACCAGCGAAGCCGCCGCAGCCGGTCGAGCACGGTCACCGCCACGTTGTCCGCGATCGACTGCGCCTGGACGAGGCCGAGGGTCAGCCGATCCTCCGAGACGTAGGCGATGCCAGCCTCGATGGCATCACGGTTGGAGCCGAGGGCAAGCGGAGCCCCGTCCAGCCGGATCTCGCCCGCATCCGGGCGGGTCATTCCGAAGAGGCTCAAGGCGAACTCGGTCCGTCCGGCTCCGAGGAGGCCCGTCAGGCCGAGGATCTCGCCCCGGTGGAGGGCGCACGACACCTCCTCGTACTCGCCGTGACGCGAGAGCCCCCGGATCTCGAGCACCGCTTCCTCGCCGCTCCGGTTGCGCGCGTGCACGGTCGTGTCGAGGGCGTGGCCGGTCATGAGCTCGGCGAGGCGATGGTGGCTGATCCGCCCGGCATCGAAGACGCCGACCCGCCGGCTGTCCCGGAGCACGGTGATCCGCTCCGCGATCTCGATGAGCTCGACGAGCCGGTGGCTCACGAAGACGACCGCGATCCCGGCCGCGGAGAGCCGGCGCACCACCTCGAGGAGCGCCCGGGTCTCGGACTGGGTGAGCGAGGCAGTCGGCTCGTCCATGAACACGATCGACGCCTCCGCGACGAGGGCGCGGCAGATCGCGACCACCTGGCGGTTCGCGATGGACAGCTCCTGCACGGACCGGTCGAGGTCGAGCTCGAAGCCGAGACGCCCGAGCATCTCGCGCGCAATCGCGCGCATCTCGCGCCGGCGCGAGGGCCGCGGCCAGAGCCCGAGGTTGCGCTCGAAGGCGATGTTCTCCGCGACGGTCAAGTGCGGAAAGAGGGCGAGGTCCTGCCAGATGACCTGCACCCCGAGGCGGCGCGCCATGCCGGGGGTGAGCCCGTCGTACCGCTGCCCGTCGAATTCGACGGTTCCTCCCGGGTTCGGCTGGTAGACCCCGCTCACGATCTTGATGAGGGTGCTCTTGCCGGAGCCGTTCTCGCCGGCGAGGCAGTGAATCTCCCCCCCGGCGACCTCGAAGTCGACGTCGACGAGGGCGTCGACCCCGCCGAAGTTCTTGGAGATCCGGGTGAGGCGGAGGGCGGGCGGCGGAGCCGCCGCCCCGGTGTCCGGGGGCCGCCCGTCGCGAGCGGCCCCCGTGTCCGGCATTTGCATTGGGCCGTCAGGAGTCGGGACGGCCGTCTCCGGTCCCTAGAGGCCCATGTCCGCCAGTCCGTCGACGGTGTCCTTGTTGAGGGCGACGAGCTGGTCGACGATGATGTTCCGCGTCTCGAAGTCGGGGTTGACCTCGCCGAGACCTTCGATCATCGTCCCCATCTCGACCGCCATGCCCTTCTTGAGGTGGTCGGCCATGGTGACGAAGACGCGTCCCGCCTCCATGGGGTTCCACATGAAGCCGCCGGTCAGCACCCCGTCGTGGACGAGGCGGCGCCCCTGCCCCGGCGAGAACGGCCCGAGCACGTGCACTTCCCCGGTCTTGCGGCGCTCCTGCACCGCCCGCCCGGCGCCGATCGGCCCCTGGCTGCCGAACGCGAGGAAGCCGCCGAGGTCGGGATGGGCGCGCATCAGATCGAGGGCGGTCGACCGCGAATCGTCCACGCTCTCCGCGACCCCGAAGCGGTCCGCGACCTTGACCATGTCGGGATGGTTTTCCGCGAGCCAGGCGATGGCCGCGTCCGCCCACGCGTTGTGCAGGGGCACGGTGAGCGAGCCGACGTAGACCGCGTACTTGCCCGCGCCGCCCATCTTGTCGGCGAGCATCTTCGCGTGGGCCTCGCCGAATCCGGTCGAGGAGGCGAGCTCGAAGTTCCAGTCGACGTTCTTCTGATCGGGCGACTCGTGGGTGATGACGAGGATGCCCTGCTCGCGGGCCTTGGCGAGCACCGGCTCCAGCACCTCGGCATCGTTCGGCACGACGCCGATCGCGTCGACGCCCTGGGCGATGAGGTCCTCGACGGCGCGCACCTGGAGGGCCGGATCGGCGCTCGTCGGGCCGACCATCCAGGCGTCCCAGCCGAGCTCTTCGGCCCGCGCCTTGATCCCGACCTCCATGGCGTTGAACCAGGGGATCCCGCCGATCTTGACCACGACTCCCATGCGCGGCGTGTCGGCGAGGGCGGGGGAGGCGGCGAGGGTGGCGGCGAGGGCGCCGCCGGCCGCGGCAAGCACCGTCCGGCGAGTCAGCAATGCACGTTTCAACAATGTTCTCTCCTCCAAAAAGGCGTCAATCGTCCGGCTGGACCGAAATGTCCGGGCGGACGGCGCGAGTGTAGCGAACCCGACCGGCCGGGCGTCAACGCCGGACCGGTGTTATCGAGCGCAGTTTCGGGCCGCCGCCACCGCGCGAGGAACGACGTCGGGCGTCCGAGGCCGTCCGTGACCCCTCGGACGGGTTACAGTTAATCGAGTTCGTCGGTCGGACGCGATAGCTCGGCGGCGCGGTGCTTCGGTGCCGGACAGGAGGCGGAACGAGAGCGATGAGGAAGACCCATGCGTGACCAGTACGACGCCATCGTCATCGGGGCGGGGGTCATCGGCGCGGCGACCGCGTTCGAGCTCGCGAAGCTCGGCTACCGCACCCTGAGCGTGGACCGGAACCCCGCCTCGGGCTACGGTCCGACCTCGAACTCGTGCGCGATCATCCGGGTCTACTACTCGACCTTCGACGGAATCGCATTCGCGTGGGAGGCGTATCACTGCTGGAAGGAGTGGGCGCAGTATCTCGAGACCGACGACGAGCGCGGCCTTGCGAAATTCATCGACTGCGGCTGCGTGGTGATGAAGACCGAGCACAACGGCCGGCTCGCGAAGCACCTCCGGCTCTCCGGCGAGCTCGGGATCCCCTGCGAGGAGTGGGACCGGGCGGCGATCCGGGCGCGGGTTCCGAACTACGACCTTCGCTGCTTCGGACCGCCCCGAGCGAGGGACGACGAGCGCTTCGGAGAGCCGAGCGGAGGCGAGATCGAGGGCGCGGTGTTCTGGCCGAACGGCGGCTACGTCTCCGACCCCCAGCTCTCCACCCACAACCTGCAGCGGGCGGCGGAGGCGAAGGGCGCCGAGTTCGCGTTCCGGCGCGAGGTCACAAGCATCCTCACCGGGGAAGGCCGGGTCCGCGGGGTCACCCTGGACGGCGGGGAAACCGTGCGATCGCCCGTCGTCGTCAACGTGGCGGGCCCGCACTCCGCGATCGTCAACGCCATGGCCGGGGCGCTCGACGACATGACGATCGAGACGAAGCCGCTCCGCCAGGAAGTGGTCCACCTCCCGGCGCCGCCGGGGTTCGACCTCGAGGCCTGCCCCTTCGTCTTCTCGGACAGCGACATCGGTTGCTACACCCGCCCCGAGACCGGCAATCACATCCTCGTCGGAAGCGAGGATCCGGAGTGCGACCCCCGCGAGTACGTGGACCCCGACCGATACGTCCGCGATCTCACCGAGCAGTCGACCACCCAGGCCCTGCGGTACGGACAGCGGCTCCCGAGCCTCGGGATCCCGTCCAGCGTTCGCGGGGTTGCCGACCTCTACGACGTCACCGACGACTGGATCCCGATCTACGACAAGAGCCGCGTGCCGGGG
>JAJDXW010000133.1 GCA_022823045.1 Gammaproteobacteria bacterium | reverse complement strand
CAACAACGTGAACTACGGCGACCCGTGGGCGGAACGCAGCGCCGTCCGGCGGGCGACCGAGGCCGCGCAGCTCAACAAGTACGTGGAGCAGTTGCCGGAGTGCTACGAGACCCTGGTCGGGGAGCGCGGGGTCTCGCTCTCCGGCGGGCAGCGCCAGCGCCTCGCGATCGCGCGGAGCGTCCTGCCCACCTCGAGCGTCATCGTATTCGACGACTCCACCGCGGCGGTCGACGCGGTCACCGAGCGCCAGATCCACGAGGCGCTCGCCGACGTGACCCGCGACCGCGCGATCATCGTCATTGCCCACCGCCTCTCCTCGGTGATGTACGCCGACGAGATCCTCTTCCTCGACGAGGGCCGCATCGTCGAACGCGGTGCCCACGACGTCCTCGTCGCGCTCGGCGGGCGCTACGCGGCGCTCTACGCGCTGCAGACCCGGATGAGCGAGGGCGAGCCGGAAGCGGGAGAGGACCGGGAGGCCGAAACGGAAGGGGAAGGCGGAGAGGCGGCGGAAGAGGAGCGGGACGGATGAAGGCGGCCGCGGAAGCGAGCCCCGCGCTCCGGCCCCCGCGGGCGGTGGTCGGCTCGCAAATCTCCTTCGAGGAGGAGATGTTCGGCGCCGCCTTCGACGGGCGGGTCGTGCGGCGCTTCTGGGCCTTCGTGACTCCCTATCGCCGGCAGGTCTGGGTCGGGGTCATCGCGGTGCTCGTCTTCACCCTCACCCAGGTCGCGATCCCGCTCGTGTTGCGTTACGCGATCGACGACGCGATCGTGGCGGACGATACCGGCCTCGAGGCGCTGCGCCTCATCGTCATCGGGTTCTTCGCGGTCGTCGGGCTCAACTACGGCTCCAACTTCGTTCAGGAGCTCGTCGTAGGACGGATCTCGGGAAGCGTGCTCTTCGATCTGCGCCGCGCGATGTACCGTCACCTGCAGCACGTCTCCCTTTCCTTCATGGACCGGACCGAGGTGGGCCGGCTCATGTCCCGGCTCCAGGGCGACGTCAACGCGCTTCAGGAGTTCCTGGAGACCTCCATATTCGCGATCGGCGACTTCGTGCTCCTCGTCGGCATCGTCACCGTGCTGCTCGCGCTCGACCTCGAGCTCGGCCTGCTCACCCTCTCGGTGCTGCCGGTCCTCGTCGCGGTGCGCATCGTCTGGCTGCCCCGGGCCCGGCGGGCATTTCTGCGGGCGCGCGAAACGAGCTCGATCGTGAACGGCGCCCTCGCGGAGAACGTCCACGGCATACGCACCATCCAGGAGATGGGAAGGGAGTCGGTCAACTTCGAGCTCTTCGACGAGAAGGCGAAGGACAACCTGCGGGCGCATCTTCGCGGATCGAAGTTCTCCAGCGTCATGATCCCCATCGTCGACACCCTGACGGGCATCGCGATGGCGGTGGTGATCGTGGTCGGGGGCGGCATGGTGCTCGGGCAGGAGCTCGAGCTCGGGGTGATGGTGGCGTTCCTTTTCTACGTGCAGCGTTTCTTCGACCCCATCCGCTCACTCACCATCCAGTACAGCATCATGCAGCGGGCGATGGCGGCGGGGCAGCGCATCTTCGAGGTGCTCGACGTGCCCGTCGACGTGCGCGACCGGCCCGATGCGGCCCGGCTGCCGCGCGATGCGCGCGCCATCGAGCTCGACGACGTGACCTTCGGCTACGCGCCCGGGCATCCCGTGCTGCGCAACGTGAGCCTCAAGGTCGAGCCGGGGGAGACAGTGGCCCTGGTGGGGCCGACCGGCTCGGGCAAGACGAGCATCACCGCGCTTGTCCACCGCTTCTACGATGTCTGGAGCGGGGCGGTTCGGATCGGCGGACACGACGTGCGGGACGTGCGCCAGAGCGACCTCGGCGCGCACGTGGCGATGGTGCTCCAGGAGCCGTTCCTCTTCACCGGCAGCGTCTACGACAACATCCGCTACAACCGCGCGGACGCCACCCGGGCGGAAGTGGAGGCGGCGGCGCGCGCGGTCGGCGCCCACGAGTTCATCGGACGGCTCCCGGAGGGCTACGACACGGTGCTCGACCAGCGCGGGGCGAACCTCTCGCTCGGCCAGCGCCAGCTTCTGAGCTTTGCCCGCGCTCTGGTCGCGGATGCCCCGATCCTCGTGCTGGACGAGGCGACGGCCAACGTCGACAGCTACACCGAGCGCCAGATCCAGCGCGCGCTCGCGCGCCTGCTCGCCGGAAGGACGGCCATCGTCATCGCCCACCGTCTCGCCACCATCCGGGGGGCGGATCGCATCCTGGTGCTGCGGGAGGGAGAGCTCGTGGAGGAGGGCACCCACGACGAGCTCGTCGCGCAAGGCGGGCTCTACGCGCGCCTCAACCGCCTCAACTACGCCTCCTTCGACGACCTCGCGGCCGGGGAGGGGGAGAGGGAGAGAAAGGGGGAGGAGGTGGTGGGCGGCGACGCAGGTTCACTCGCAACCTGAAGGCCCCCTCTCCCCGGGTGCCGGCGCCCGAATCGGGCCGTTCCCGATCGCGGCAGGGGATGCTCGGCTCGGCCGCCGGATCACGCCCGGTTGCCGCCGAATATCTGGTTGAAGAGCGTGCCGCACGCCACTGCCGCGTGCCGCCCGCCACGCAGAGGTCTCGGTGCGTGACGAGGGCGAGCCTTGCAGGAAGTACCAGGGCCGGCGGATGAGGCAGTTCCGACGGATCGGCGCCAGTCGCCGGACACCGTTCGCAGCGCGGAACCGCGTCCACCTCATCTACCCCGTGCCCATCCAGGACGTGGCGCAGGTCGACCGGAACGATGGCACGTACGTCCTCTCCGGGCCGGAGAGCCGGTCGGTCTTCCTCATCGTCGACGGTTGCTTGTCGGCGGAGCGCATGGGAACATCGAGCGGATCACGTTCGGCATTGTCGATTCAGGGGAAGCATGACGATGAAACACGTGCGCCTGACCGGATTCGTGGTAGCCGCAATGGCATTCGCCCTCAGCGACGGCGCTTCCGCCGCAAAGTTCGTGTACGCGAGTCAGGGAGACCCGCGGACACTCGATCCGCACGCGATGAACGAGCAGCTCACGCTCTCGATTCAGACCCAGATCTACGACACCCTCGTAGGCCGTGGAAAGGACCTCGGGCTGGTACCGAGCCTGGCCACGAGCTGGGAGAACACCGGGGGCGCCACGTGGCGGTTCACCCTCCGGCAAGGCGTCAAGTTTCATGAAGGACAGGACTTCACCGCCGAGGATGTCGCGTTCTCGATCGAGCGCGGCAAGCCAGGCTCCCAGTTTCGCGCGTTTCTCGCCCATATCACCGACGTGCAGATCGTCGATGACTACACCATCGACGTGACGACGGCGGTGGTCGACCCGCTGCTTCCGGGCAAGCTCTCCACCCTCAACATCATGGACAAGGACTGGGCCGCCGAGCACGACTCCGAGACGGTCAGCGACATCGGGGCGGATGCGGAGGAGATCTACGCGACCCGGCATGCAAACGGCACCGGGCCCTACCGGCTGCGGCTCCGCGAGCCCGGCATTCGTACCGAGCTCGTGCGCAACGACGACTGGTGGGGCGACAACCCGGGCAACGTGACCGAAGCGACGTACCTCCAGATCACCTCCGCGCCCACACGCGTCGCGGCGCTGCTCTCCGGCGAGGTCGACATGATCATGGACGCGCCGCTCCAGGACCTTCCGCGCATCACGTCCTCGCCCGGCCTCAAGGTCCTGCAGGGTCCCGAGATCCGCACCCTGCTGCTCGGCATGGACCAGCACCGCGAGCAGCCCCTCCATGCATTCGACGGGGACGGCAATCCGCTCGCGGGCAACCCGTTCAAGGACCTTCGCGTGCGCCAGGCGATCGGGCACGCGGTCAACGTCGACGCGCTGATCGATCGGGTTCTGCGCGGCAACGGGGTCCCGGCCGGCATCGTGTCAATTCCCGGTCTCAACGGTTACGATGCCGATCTCGATCACCGGCCGGCCTTCGATCTCGACCGGGCCCGTTCGCTGATGAACGAAGCCGGCTGGGGGGACGGGTTCCGCATCGGATTCCTGTGCCCCAACAACCGCTACGTCAACGATACGGAGGTGTGCCGGGCGATCGCGGGACAGCTCGCGCAGATCGAGATCGAGGCGGAGGTCGATTCGGTGCCGCGCAACGTCTACTTCTCGCGGCTCCTCGAGATCGACACCTCGTTCTACATCATCGGTCTCACCGCCTCGGCGTACGACACCTTCGACCTCCTGCAATCGAACCTGATGACGCGCGAGCCGCCCGACGGCCAGGTGAACTTCGGAAGGTGGTCGAACGCCGACTACGATGCGGCGGTGAACGCGCTGAAGAGCGAGATCGATCCCGCGAAGCGCGGTGAGCTGTATCGGCGCGCCATCACTCTCGCGCGTGACGATGTCGCCGATCTTCGGCTCTATCACCAGGCCATCAACTGGGCGATGAAGTCCAACATCGACGCGACACTGCGCTCGGACAACTTCGTCCACTTGAAGTGGATCACCGTTAACTGAGGGAGCAGGGCGGGCGCGGATCGTGCTCGCGCATATCGTCCGCCGGCTCTTCCAGGGCCTGATCGTGATGCTCGCGGTCGGGCTCGTGAGCTTCTCGCTCGTCTCGTTCGTCGGCGACCCGGTCGCGAGCCTTCTCGGCCTCGACACCCCCCAGTCCGCCCGTGAGCAGCTCAAGGAGGAGCTCGGCCTCAACGACCCGTTCGTCGTCCAGTACGGCGCGTTCCTGCTGCGCGCCGCGCAGGGGGATTTCGGCCTGTCCTACACCTCGTCACGTCCGGTCATCGAAGTCATCGCGGAACGGTTGCCGGCGACCATTGAGCTCACCCTGGTGAGCGCCCTGCTCGCGATCGTCGTCGCCATCCCGATGGGGGTCTATACGGCGCTGCATCGCCACACCTGGGGGGCGCGGCTGCTCCTCATCCTGTCCCTTGTCGGCGTCTCGCTGCCGACCTTCGTCATCGGCATCATGCTGATCCTCGTCTTCTCGGTGTCGCTCGGCTGGCTGCCCTCGTTCGGCCGCGGCGAGCTCGTCCAGCTCGGCTGGTGGTCGACCGGGCTCGCGAGCGCGAGCGGGTGGAAGTCGATCCTCATGCCCGCGGCGTCGCTCGCGCTCGTGCAGATGACCTTCACGATGCGACTCATCCGCTCGGAAATGCTCGAGGTCCTGCGCACCGACTACATCCGGTTTGCCCGCGCCCGCGGCCTGCCGGACCGGGCGGTCCACTTCCGGCATGCGCTCAAGAACACGCTCGTGCCGGTGGTCACGGTCATCGGGTTGCAGGTCGGCACCCTGCTTGCGTTCGCCATCGTGACGGAGACCGTGTTCCAGTGGCCCGGCATGGGGCTTCTCTTCATCCAGTCGGTGTCGACGGTCGACGTGCCGGTCATGACCGCGTTCCTCATGGTCGTGGGGTTCGCCTTCGTGGTCGTCAATCTGACCGTTGACCTGCTCTACCTCGCGATCGACCCCCGCATTCGGATCGCGGAATGAGCGAGCTCGCGCCGGCATTCATGCGACGAGGTCCGCTTCGCCTCTGGCGAAGCGACTTCGTCTACAGCTTCCGGACCTCCTCGGTCGCGGTCGTGTCGGCGCTCGTCTGTGTCCTGTTCGTGGCCGGCGCGCTCCTCGCCCCGTGGGTCGCACCGACGAATCCCTACGATCTCAAGACGCTCGACCTCATGGATTCGCGTCTCCCGCCGGCGTGGATGGCGGGCGGAGACCCCCGCTACCTGCTCGGCACCGACAACCAGGGGGCGGGCGTCCTTTCCTCGATCCTGTTCGGCGCCCGGGTGTCGCTGTTCGTGGGCTTCGCGTCGGTTTTCCTGTCGATGGTGATGGGAGTCGCGCTCGGCCTCGTCAGCGGCTACTTCGGTGGCCACATCGACGCCATCATCATGCGCATCGCCGACGTCCAGCTCACGTTTCCGGCCATTCTCGTCGCCCTGCTCCTCGGCGGCATCGCCGATGCCGCGTTGCCGGAGCACACCCGCGCGTCCGTCTCGCTCCTCGTTCTCGTCGTGGCCATCGGCATCTCCAACTGGGTTCAGTTTGCGCGGACCGTGCGCGGTTCGACAATGGTGCAGATAAACCGCGAGTACGTGCTCGCGGCGCGAATTCTCGGCTTGAGCGACCTTCGCATCATCGTCCGGCACGTGCTTCCGAACATCATGGGACCGGTTCTCGTCATCGCCACAATCGGCCTCGCGTTCGCCGTCATCACCGAGGCGACCCTCTCGTTCCTCGGCGTGGGCGTGCCGATCACCGAGCCCTCGCTCGGCATGCTGATCCGGTTCGGCTACGACTACCTGTTCTCCGGCGAGTGGTGGGTTGTCGTCTTTCCGAGCGGGGCGCTCGTGCTGCTCGCCCTGGCCGTCAACCTGCTGGGCGACTGGTTTCGCGACACCCTCGATCCAAACGTGCAGTGAAAGGAAGGGAGCCGATGGAGAACGGGTATCGCATCGGGGTCGACGTCGGCGGCACGTTCACCGACTTCGTGCTGGCCGGCGGGGCGCGGACGAACGGCCCCGGCGGCCGGCTCGTTTTTCACAAGGAGGCGAGCACCTCGCACGAGCCCGCGCGCGGCGTCGCGGAAGGTCTGGCGACGCTCCTCCACAAGGCGGATGTGGCCCCCGCATCGATCGAGCTCGTCGTGCACGGCACGACGCTCGCGCTCAACGCGATCCTGCAGCGCAAGGGGGCACGGGTCGCGCTCGTCATCTCGCGGGGCTTCGGCGATACCATGGTACTCGGCCGGGGCGGCCTGCCGAACTCCTACAACTACAAGCATCCCAAGCAGGAGCCGCTGGTTCCGAGCGACATGGTGTTCGAGGTGGCGGCGCGGGTCGGAGCGGATGGCCGGGTGCTCGCCCGGCCCTCGGAGGAGGAAGTCCGGGAGCTGGCCGCGGCGCTTGAGATCGCGCGAGCCGAGTCGATCGTCGTGGTGGTCGTCAACGCCTATGCCCATCCGCTCCTCGAAGCGGAGCTTGCGCAGGCGCTCGCGGAGCATCTTCCCGACATTCCGGTCACCGCGTCGGCGGCGTTGTGGCCCGAGATCCGGGAGTACGAACGCGCGACCGTGTGCGTGCTCAACGGCTTCGTGCATCCCATGATGGACCGGTACTACGCCGATCTCGCGGTCCGGCTCGCGGACCTCGGCGTCGCGGCTCCGGTCCATATCGCCACCTCCAATGGCGGCACGGTCAGCATCGCGACGGCGCGCCGCCGGCCGGTCGACACCCTGCTGTCCGGACCCGCCTCCGGCGTCGTCGCGGCATCGCGGATCTCCCGGATCGCCGGCGAGCCTCGCATCATCTCCCTCGACATGGGGGGGACGTCGAGCGACCTCGCGGTCACGCGCGACGGCACGCCGGAGTACACGACAGAAACTCGGATCGGCCACCTTCCGCTCGTCGTTCCGGTCGTCAACGTGCGCGCCATCGGCGCCGGCGGCGGCTCCATCGTCTGGATCGACGACCAGGGCGTGCTCAAGGTCGGGCCGGAGAGCGCGGGGGCGGAGCCCGGTCCGGTGTGCTACGGGCGAGGCGGCGCGCGCCCGACCATCACGGACTGCTACGTGGTGTGCGGCCTCCTCGACCCCGCCCACTTCCTGGGTGGCCGCATGCCGCTCGACGGCGCCGCGGCGGAAGGGGCGCTCTCCGACATTGCGGGAGGGCTGCGCCTGAGGGGACCCGAGGCGGCGGTGCGGGCGGCCGATGCAGCCCTCAGCGTCGCGACCGCCCACATGGCCACCGAGATCTCCAAGAACATGGCGGAGAACGGATTCGACGCGCGCGACTTCGCGCTCGTGCCGTTCGGCGGCGCGGGGCCGACCCACGCCATGCTGCTGGCCGCGGACGCGGGCATCTCGAGGGTGGTCGTGCCGCTCGCCCCGGGCACGTTCTGCGCGTTCGGTGCGATCACGGCGGACCTTCGCCGGGACTTCGTCCGTTCCCACCGTCTGACCCTCGGCCTCGACCCGGCCGCGGTCGAGTCGCTTCGTTCCATCGTGCGCGAGCTTCAGGACGAGGCCGCCCGCTGGGTCGAGTCCGAAGGCGAGGTCGTTCGCAGCGCCATCTTCGAGGTGAGCGCCGACATGCAGTATCCGCGCACCGCGTTCGAGCTGAACACGTCGATTCCAGCCGGGACGTGGCGGGACGGCTCAGCCGAAGACATCGCCGGGCTCTTCCATGACCGGCACGAACGGCTCTACGGGTTTCGCGACGCGGCAAGTCCCGTCGACATCACGACGGTGCGCCTGCGGGCGGTGGCGCCCTCGCCGCGCATCGACTTTCCGGAGCTCGCTCGCGCTCACGCGGCGCAGGCATTCGGCGAGCGCCGCGTCTTCGTCAAGGGAACCTGGCACGATGCCGCGCTCTTTCGGCGCGAAGACCTGCGGGCGGGCGCCCGGCTGGCCGGTCCCGCCGTCATCGAGCAGGAGGATTCGACGGTCTGGCTCGCCCCCGGTTGGCAGGCGACCGTCGACTCGGTAGGGTCGCTCCACGCCGGAGAGACCGGGTAGTACAGGGGGAATCATGCAGATCGAGCCGGTCGTCCTCGAGATCCTGAATACCCGGGCCGCCGCCGCGTCCGAGGAGATGGCGCTGACCCTCAAGCGCACCGGCCGATCCCTGTACGTGAAGGAGGCGATCGACTTCGCGGTCGGGCTGGTCGATCTCGAGGGCAAGTTCTTCGCGACGCCCCGCAACTTCGGCTCGGCCCTCATCGACTACGACTGCATGCCGACGATTGCCGGGGCCGGGGAGCTCGAGGAGGGCGACGTCATTCTGACCAACCACCCCTACTTCTCGGGCGGGCTGGTCAATCACACCCCGGACCTGACGTTCATCAAGCCCTACTTTCACGCCGGCCGGATCGTCTGCTACGGGTACGACTTCATTCACTCCACCGACGTCGGCGGCAAGGTGCCGTCATCGATCTCGCCCACGAACTCCGAGATATTCCAGGAGGGGCTGCTGATCCCGCCCCTCAAGATCAGGAAGCGGGGCCGGATCAACGACGATCTCATCGCGCTCTATCGGGCGAACGTACGCACTCCCGATCTCAACCTGCAGGACATGTCCGCGATGTTCGCGGCCATCGAGACCGGGGAGCGCCGGGTCGCGGAGATCATCGCCGACTTCGGGGTCGAGACCTTTCTGAAGGCGCAGAGAGACCTCCAGGAGTATGCCGCGCGAAAGTCGCGCGCGGTCCTGCGGCGCATCCCCGACGGCGAGTACGACTTCTGGGACTTCATGGACGACGACGCAGTGACGCCCATTCCGGTGCGTCTGCGGGTCCGGGCCTCCGTGCGTGACGGCACCGTGCATCTCGACTACACCGGCACCGACCCGCAGGTGCTGTCCGCCTACAACGTCCCGACCCTGTCCACCCGCCATCCGTGGCTGACGACCCGCATCATGCACTACGTGACCACGCACGACCCGACGACGCCGCTCAACGCCGGAATCTTCGAGCCGGTCACGACCCACGTGCCGGTCGGTGCGATCCTGAACCCCGAGTTTCCGGCCGCGACGGGGGTGCGCGCGGCGACCGCATACCGCTGCAACGACGCCGCGACCGGAGCGCTCAGCCACGGTGTTCCGAAGGACATGCCCGCCCCGAGCGGCGGGGCGATGGTGCCCGTCGTGCTGGCCGAGTTCGACCGGCGCACGAACCGGCGCAACGTCCTGGTCCTCAACTCGATCATCGTCGGCTCGGGTGCACGCTACGGGAGCGACGGCTACGACGGCGTGGACGGATCCATCTCGACCATCCGCAACACGCCTGCGGAGAAGTCCGAGCTCGAGGCCGGGGTCGAGATCCTCGAGTACCGGCTCAATTCGGACTCGGCGGGCCCGGGCCGCTGGCGCGGGGGCCTCGGACTCCTGTTCACCTTCCGGGTGACCCAGGGGGGCAGCGCGGTCCTCGGCCGCGGCCTCGAGCGCTTTCGTTTCCGTCCGTGGGGAATGGCGGGGGGCAGGCCCGGCGCCAACATGCGGGTGGTGCTCAACCGGGGGACGGAGCGCGAGCGCGACCTCGGGAAGATCGACATGGTGCAGCTCGACGAGGGCGACACGGTCACGTTCATGACCCCGGGCGGGGGTGGCTACGGCGACCCGTTCCTGCGCGATCCGGCCGCGGTCCTCCGTGACGTTCGGGCCGGCCATGTCTCGGCGGAGTCGGCCGAGCGGGACTACGGCGTCGCGATCCGGGACGGCGCGGTCGACGGGGACGCGACCGCGGCCCTTCGCGGGCGACGGCCGACCGAGTCGAACGAGCTGAGTTTCGATTTCGGCCCGGAACGCGAGGCCTGGGACGAGGTCTTCACCGACGAACGCATGTTCGCGCTCAACCGGCTGCTGCTCGATACGCCCGCCTCGGTCCGCCAGGCGGTGCGAAGGGAGGTGTACTGCCGTGTCGTGCCCAACCTCGAGGAGCCGGAGAAGCTTGCCGCGAACGAGCTCATCACCGATGCGGCGCGACAGGGCGCGGTCCTCGATCGCGAGATCGCGAGGCTCGATGAGGCCCGGGACGCGGATCCGGGCTCCGGCCGCGGGTCGGCCTCCCAACGTTAGCCGGAGAGAACCGCTGCCTTCCCGGCAAGCGGAAGTCGATCCGACGGCGGCTAGCGGATGCGGCGGATGAGGTGGCCGATGCCCTCTCCCTTGCGCACGTCCTCCGCGACCGTGATGAGGACGCAGTCGTCCCAGGGCGCCTCGATTCGCCTCGCTCCGTCGGTCGCGATCAGCTCTCCCTTGGAAAAGGTCTCGTGGCCGTGGAACTCACCCGCCCACCGGAACGAGTCGGACTCCGCGGCCGGGGCGACCATGTCCGTGTAGACGGCGATCTCCCCCGCGTCCTCGAAGGCGCCGTACCGGTCGGCGGTATCGCGGTCGACCATGTCGAGCGCCCGGAGGAACCGCGCCGTGACGTTGAGGCTGTTGGCGACGGAGGCGCGCGCGAAGTGCGGACCGCACTCCGCGAGGAAGCCCGCCGCGGCGCTCTCCCGATCGCTGAACCGGCCGTACTCGAAGAGCAGTCCCGAATGTTCGCCGCTCGCCCCGGGCGGACAGCCGATGTGATGCAGCGGAAACCCGATTCGGTCCGCGAGGCGACGTGCTGCGGGCTTCTCGATGTACGAGAGGAGCGGCGGGTCATGCCACGGGTTGGGGGCGCGATAGAAGCAGTCGGACAGAAGGTCGAGGAGAATGTCGGCGTCGCGCACCACGGGCCGCATCTGGCGTGCCCGCTCGACCTCGCGCGCCACCGATCCGGAGTGGGGCCCGTCGAGGATCTCGTCCTTCCAGATCCGGTTGAAGTTCACGTCCAGGAACTTCGACGGCGCCGGGTCATGGACGTCGAGCTGCTGGTAGGCTTCGACGTTGGCAAAGCCGAGCGTCAACCGGCCCCGGGTCGGGTGCACGCCGTCGTCGAGAAGGGTCGCGACCGCCTCGGAGCCGCAGATCTCGTTGCCCTTGGACAGGGAATTCACCACGAAATGGGGCCCGGTGACCCCGGAGTCGAGCGTGTGAACGTAGTCGATACCGGTGTTGCTCCGGCGATACGGCGAGAGATCGCGCGGCGCGACCTGAATGAGCGATCGAGGATAGCCCAGTGTTCCTTCCTCGAGACTGCGGCCTCCCGGCCATTGCGCCTTGCCGGTTCCCGTCCTCCGGCGAGGACGGACGGCGGGAACCGTTCGCGGATTCCGCTTCGTCACCGGCCGGGAACTGGCGACTTTACATGAAGAAGGGTTCGTGTGCGTAATCTACCTCCCGTCCGCCATTGACACGGTCCGTCTGCCCGATGCAATGAGAACTCTTGCAACCCTGCGGCCCGACGAGGGCGGGGGAGAGGCGTTCGCGCCATGATCGGCTTCGTCCCACGCCGCTTCCTCCAGGCGGTCAGCGTTGCGGACATCCCGCTGATGGCCGCCTACCTGCGCCTCATCGTCATCGTGCTCGCGGTCAACTTCCTCGGCGGCTGGCTCCGCGACGTGCTGAACCCGAAGCTCCGGTAGGCCGTGCCCCTTCTCGCAGTCGAGGACCTTCGTGTCGAATTCCCGAGCCGGCGGGGCGCGGTCGTCGCTGTCGAGCGGATGTCGCTCGAGGTGGAACCCGGGGAGATTCTCGGAATCGTCGGCGAGTCGGGGGCCGGGAAGTCGACCATCGGGAACGCGATCCTCGGCCTCCTCGAGCCGCCCGGGGAGGTGACGGGGGGTCGCATGCGGCTCGACGGGCGGGATCTCGGCGCCCTCGCCGAGGCGGAGCGAAAGAAGCTCCGGGGAGGCCGGATCGGGATGATCTTCCAGGACCCGCTCACCTCCCTCAATCCGCTCTACACGGTCGGAAGGCAGCTCGTCGAGACGATCCGCACCCACCTCGGGGTCACCGAGGCGTCGGCTGAGGCGCGGGCCGTGCGTCTCCTCGACCAGGTCGGCATCGAGGAGCCGCGGGTGCGCCTCCGGCACTACCCGCACCAGTTTTCGGGGGGAATGCGCCAGCGGGTAGTGATCGCCCTCGCGCTTTCGGCGGATCCCGAGCTCCTCATCGCGGACGAGCCGACCACCGCCCTCGACGTCTCCATCCAGGCCCAGATCCTCGAGCTCATCCGGAGCCTCTGCCGCGAGCATCGGCTCGGGGTCGTCCTCATCACCCACAACATGGGGGTCATCGCCGACGTTACGGACCGGGTCTCGGTCATGTATCGGGGCCGGCTCGTCGAATCCGGCCCGACCGCGGAGGTCCTCGGCCGGCCGACGCACCCCTACACGAAGAGCCTCATCGGCGCGGTGCCGCGCCCCGACGTAAGGGTCTCGCGGTTCCCGACCATCGGGTACGTCGAGGACGCGGATGCGGGTGCCGCCGCGTCGGCGTCGTCGCCGTCAGCGACCGATGGCGGCCGAAGCGGCTGGCTCGAGAGGGGCTGGGCGGACCGAGCAGGTGACTTCCCGGCCGGCGGCGGCCCCCTCGTCGAGGTGGGCGGCGTGTCGATGAGCTTCGTGATCGTGCGCTCGATGCTCAAGTGGCGCCGGCGCACGTTCACCGCCGTCGACGAGGTCTCGTTCTCGATCCGGCCGGGGGAGGTCTTCGGTCTCGTCGGAGAGAGCGGGAGCGGCAAGTCGACGATCGCGCGCATCATCACCGGGATCTACCGGCCGACCGGCGGGCGGGTCACGTTCGCCGGCAACGCGCTCACCGCGGTCCGTGACCCGCGCCGGCTCCGCCGCTTCCGCCGGCAGATGCAGATGATCTTCCAGGACCCTTACGCGTCACTCAATCCGCGGATGCGGGTCCTCGACATTGTGGCCGAGCCGGTCCGCTTCCATGGCCTCACCGAGTCGCGCGCGGAGACCGACGCAATCGTCGGGGACCTGCTCGAGAGGGTGGGCCTCGAGCGGGCGGCCGCGGTACGCTTCCCGCACGAGTTCTCGGGTGGACAGCGCCAGCGGATCTCGATCGCACGGGCGCTCGCCACCGGCCCTCGCTTCCTCATCTGCGACGAGCCGACGTCCGCCCTCGACGTCTCCATCCAGGCCCAGATCCTGAACCTTCTGAAGGATCTCCAGGAGGAGATGGGCCTGACGATGCTCTTCATCAGTCACGACCTCCCGGTCATCCGGCAGATGTGCGATCGCATCGGGGTGATGCGTCACGGCCGGCTCATCGAGGTGGCGGAGAGCGAGGACCTCTTCGAGCGCCCGCGGCACGACTACACGAGGACCCTCCTCGACCTGATGCCGAAGCTCGAGATCCTCTCCCGCGAGGGCCTTGACGTCGCCGAGGGGTAGGCTCGCCCGAACCGGCCGGTGGCGGCTCTCCCGGGGAAGCGATGCGGCCCGGCGACCGATTGGTCGGTAACGGATGGCCTCCCGGGCGGAAGAAAAGGTGCTCAGGGAGAATCGCCGGCGGGGAGATGAGGAGGCTTCCGTACCGGTCCCCGGCGACCGCGTAGCCGGGGAGGACGAGGGTCGTCGAGTCCATCTCCTCGACGATGACAGGGGTCCGGATCGGGTACCCGTTCGCGCGGGCCTGGCCGACGCCGGGCGCCGCCTGCGCGCCGACCTCGTACTCCTTGAGGCCGAGCATCCGGTCCACGCGTCGAGGAATCCCCGCGATGGATCGTCGGGGGTCGAGGGCACCTTGGTGATCCGGGTCTCGCTGGTCGCTTTGGCCAGCAGGCCCGCGTCCGTGAACGTTCCCCCCAAGTCCACCCCGATCTGGCAGCGATTTTCTGATTCATCCGTAACATATTGTAATTTAGAATAAATATCTCAGGTTTCGATTCACCCCATCCAGAACCCACGCGGATTGATGGAAGCATTCGACCGAACGCTCCCCGCACGGCGAGACCGCCGATTCGATGAGGCCCGGTCAGCCGACACCTTTTCCGCGTTCACCTCGCCAGTGACCCGATCGTCGCGGTCGCCGGTGGCGGCCGGACGTATCGGGCCGCGCCCACATCTCCGTCGCCTGGTTGTCCCGCGGGCTCTGCGTGCGTCTCTGCCGCCGCACCCCGCCCGCCGGTATCCTGCCTCGGCTCCGACCTTGACGGTTCGATCTCGCGCCGATAACAATTCCGGGCGCCTCGCGGACAGCCAGGGATGACGCAGGGAACGGCGCGAGGCGAGCGAGAGATCCATGCCCCGGGCCGCCCTCGAGACGCGTGGGCCGGGGACACGGCACACCGCACCGTCCAGAGGAGCAAGGAAATGCCGCAATCACGTCCATCCCGCCGCACCGTACTCAAGGGGGCCGCGGCCGCCGCAGCGGCGAGCACTGTAGGGTTCCCGGCCATCGTCGGGTTCGCGAAGGAGTTCTCCGGGGTCACGATCAACGGGGCATCGTTCCAGCACGTCTTCTTCAACTACCTCAAGGAGTACATCCCCGAGTTCGAGGAGCAGTCGGGGATGAAGGTCAACTTCAACACCCAGGCCTTCCCCGTCTACAACCAGCGCACGGACCTCGAGCTCTCGACCAAGGGCAGCGCCCTCGACGTCGTCAACGTGACGTTCATCTACACCGGGCGGTGGATTGGCGCCGGGTGGGTCGAGAACCTCGACCCCTTCGTCAACGACCCGAACCTCACCCCGTCCGACTGGGACGCGGGCGACTTCGTCGGCGGCGCCCAGTCGTCGCTCCAGGACAAGGCCGGCGCCACGTACGGCTTCGCCTGGGAGGCGGGCGCGATGATCATGGGCATGGCGCGCGGCGATCTCCTCGACAAGGCCGGCGTCGCGGTGCCGGAGACCTTCGACGACCTCGTCAACGTCTGCGACAAGATCCACAATCAGGAACGGGTCACCGCCTTCGTCGCGGACAAGCTGCATCACTGGAACTGGATCCCGTACCTGATGGGGCACGGCGGCGGGGTGTTCAAGGATCCCCCCGGCAACCTGACTCCGGTGCTCGATACGCCGGAGGCGGCGAAGGGCGCCGAGTACTACGCGAACCTGCTGACGAGCTACGGACCGTCCGGGGTCCTGTCGTACACCGACGACCAGGCGATGCGGGCCCAGATTGCGGGTCGGTCGAACATCCGCACCCAGGCAATCGGCTGGATGACCCCTCTCGTCAAGCACGCGGACAGCAAGGTCGCCGAGACGGCCCGCTACGGCCTCATGCCGGGAGGACCGGCCGGCAACTTCCCGGGCTCGAACAGCCACGGGCTTGGCATCCCGGTCGGGTCGAAGAACAAGCGGGCGGCCTGGGAGTTCATCAAGTGGGCGATGAGCAAGGAGACGACGCGACGGATCGCGCTCGAGAAGGGCTACTCGGCGGTCTGCCGGCGCTCGGTGATCAGCGATCCGGCCTATCGGGAGAACATGACCCTGAACGGCCAGGACGTCGCCGCGATCTACCTCAAGGTGCTCGAGCTCGGCGGCAAGTCCGGCTACATGAAGTACCGCACGGTGCCCATCTTCCCGCAGGTGGGGGACAAGATAAACAAGGCCATCGAGCGGGTGGCGACCAACCAGCAGAACGGCGCCGAGGCGATGGCCCAGGCGCAGGAAGAGGCGATCGCCGACCTCAAGAAGGCCGGCGTGGAAATCGACGCATAGCGGACGGACACCGGGGGGCGGGTCGGGCGCGCGCCCGACCCGCCCGGCATCCGGCTCCGGAGCGCGGCCCGCGCCGGTCGGGCCGGTGCGGCCGGACATCCTCGACGGCGGCTCCTTCTCCATGACGACATCGGTCAGCGCGTCGCTGGCGGCACCCCCGCGAAGCCGGGCGTTTTCAAGTCTCCAGCGCCGCTTCTACTGGTACTGCCTGTGGCCGGCCCTGGTGGTCATGATCGTGATCACCCTCCTGCCGACCGTCTATCTGATCGCGACCAGCTTCACGCCGCTCGATCTCACGCGGCCCGAGACGCAGTGGAACTTCGCGACCCCGCTCCTCCAGTACGAACTGCTGCTCGAGGACGGGCGGCTCCACAATTCGCTCTGGGTGCAGGCGAAGCTCTCCTTCTGGACGGTCGTGCTCCAGGTGCTGATTGGTTTTCTATTCGCGCTCCTCCTCAATATGCGTGCAGGTCTCCTCGAGGCGCTTCGCACCGTCTTCCTCATCCCGATGGTGCTTCCGCCGATCGTCGTCGCAATCATCTGGAAGGTGCTCTACACCCCCGACATCAGTCCGTTCCACTGGTTCATGGAGTGGCTCGGCTTTCCGGTCGCATCGCTCATCACCAACCCCGACACGGCATTGATGGCGATCATCATTGCCGACATCTGGGAGTGGTTTCCCTTCTGCATGCTGATGATCCTCGCCGCGCTCCAGATGATGCCGGAGGAGTACGTGGACGCTGCCCGCATCGATGGGGCGACGCCGCTCCAGATCACCTGGTTCATCACGCTGCCCTATCTCAAGGGGGTCCTGATGGTGGCGGGGCTCTTCCGACTCATCGACAGCATCAAGGCGTTTCCGCTCATCTTCATCCTGACGGACGGCGGGCCGGGGACGGTCACTGAGGTCACCAACTTCTACTCGTATATCCAGGCGTTCAACTTCTCCTATCTCGGCTACTCGAGCGCGATCACGGTGCTGCTCGTCGGCATCACCCTGGTGCTCACGTGGGCGGTGATTCGTCTCGTCGGATGGGGAGAGCGCGTTGAGTGACGCGGCGCGCGTGCCGACGGCCCACGAACGGCGCGTGCGTCGCGACCGGGCGGTCCTGATCGCGGTCGTCGCGGTCCTCGTCCTCCTCGTGATGTTCCCGTTTCTGTGGATGATCACGATGTCGTTCAAACCGATCGACGACATCTTCGCGTGGCCGCCGAAGCTCTTCTTCACCCCCACGTTCGAGCACTACCTCGGGCTCGTCGACGACGAGTTCGCGGCCTCGTTCTGGAACAGCCTCGTCACCAGCGTCGGGTCCACGATCGTCTCCATGGTCGTCGGGGTGCCGGCCGCCTACGCGCTCTCGCGCATGGAGGCGCGGATCGGGAACCGCCTGAGCCTGTGGATCCTCGCGAGCCGGATGGCGCCGCCGATCGCCTTCACGATTCCGTATTTCCTCGTCTATCGCTACATCGGGCTCCTCGACACGAAGCTCGGGCTCGGCATTATCTACGTGACGTTCAACCTGTCGCTCGCGATCTGGCTGATGCGGACGTTCTTCGACGCGACGCCGCGCTCGCTCGAGGAGGCGGCGTGGATCGACGGGGCGACCCTGTGGCAGGGGTTCTTCCGAATCCTGCTCCCCCTCAGCGTGCCCGGATTGGCGGCGACCGCGATTCTGTGCTTCCTCTTCGCCTGGAACGATTTCTTCTTCGCGCTGTTCCTGACCCGGACCGAAGCGACGACGGCGCCCGTTGCGGTGGTCAACTTCATGAACTACGAAGGCTGGGAATGGGGCAAGATCGCGGCCGGCGGTACCATGGTGATGCTTCCGGTGCTGGTGTTCTCCATCCTCGTCCGCAAGTTCCTGGTTCGCGGCCTCACGGCCGGCGCCGTCAAGGGGTGACCGTCCGGTAGCCGCGAGTGACCTGGGGGCTCGTTCGTGCTCCGCTCGGGCTCACCGCACGGATTGCGCGGGGGGTGACGCAGCGTTCCCGCCGACGGGCCGGGTAGCCGGGGGAAGTCGATGTCGGACTCGCTGCTCGTTCACGCCTTCTGGATGGGGATCGTCAGCGCCTGCTCGCTCCCCCTCGGGACCCTCACTACCCTCGTCTGGCGGCCCGACGACCGCTCGGGCGGGATCCTCATGGCCTTCGGCGGCGGGGCGCTCCTCGCCGCCGCCACCCTCGAGTCCGTGAACGGAGACTCGGTCTCCGACTACCTCGAGACCCGCCAGGGTCTCGCCCCCGAAGCGATCGCGAGCTCGCGCGAGAGCGCGGCCTCCGGGCTCGCCGCCATCGTCTGCAAGACCCTCGAGTAGCAGCGAACGGGGCCAGGGCGGGACTTCCGGTTTCCGGAGGTTCTGCCCCGACCCCGTCTGGTTCCGTTTGCTAGATGGGGGCGCCGCCGAGCTCGTAGAGGAGGCCGGCGAGGATCGCCCCGCCGAGGCCGAGGCCGATATAGAGGGCGAAGACGCTCCGGCGGACGAGGGCCCAGACGGCGATCGCGGCCGGGATGGAGGAGACCGCGCCCGCGGTCGCGAAGGCGAGGGCGGCGCCGCCCGTCATGCCCATCTCGATGAGCCCCGCGATGAGCGGGATGGCGGCGTAGCCGTTGAGGTACGTCGGGACCCCGACCACCGCGGCGAGGGGAATGGCGAACACGCTCCCGTCGCCGACCGCGCTCGCCACCCAGGCGGCGGGGACCCAGGCCAGCATCAGGCTCTCCGCGAGGAACGCAATCGCGAGCCACTTGGTGAGGAACAAGCCGGTCCGCGTCGCGACCTGTCGGAACTCCGCGCGCCGCCCCGGCTCGTGCCAGAAGCGCCAGGCGATCGGCTTCGGTTCGCCGGGCGTGAACCCCGGACCGCAGCCGCCACCCGATGCGTCGTCGAGGAGGGGGTTCCGAAGTCCGCCCGTGCGCTTCAGGGCGAGCACCGCGAATCCGCCGATGAGGCCCACCCCGGCCGCCGCCATCGTCTTCGCGACCGCGAACCCGGATCCGATCCCCGCCACGGTGAGGACGAACATCTCGGGGTCCATGACCGGGGAGGCGAGCCAGAACGCCATGACCGGGGCGAGGGGGACGCCGGCGTGGAGCATCGCGGCGATGATCGGGATGACTCCACACGAGCAGAAGGGCGAGAGGGCGCCGAAGAGCGAGGCGAGCACGACGGTTCGGACCGGGTTGCCGGAGAAGACCCGGGCCACCAGCCGATCGGCTCCGCTCGCCGCCGCGTACGCCGCGATTCCCACCGCGAGGGCGAGGAAGGGGGCGATGGAGACGAGCGCCTCGAGAACGAAGCGAACGCTCGGGAGGAGCTGGGCGGAGTCGGCGACGCCGAGGGCGAGGAGCGCGCCGAGAAAGGCGAGCACCACCCGATCCCCGACCGCGGACCGGAGGCGGGAGAGCGGCTGCCGGAGGGCAAGGGCGAGCGCGGTCACGGCCGTCTCCGCGGCAGCTCCCCGGGGGCGGTGGCGCGCCGGCCGTTCACGCGGCGTCCGCCTCCCGGCGACGGCCCTCTCCCGCGCAGCATTCCTCGATGAGGTAGTGGGCGAGGGAGTGGACGAGGTCCGTGTCGGCCCGGCACCAGAGGGTGCTGCCGCGCCGGGTCTGCGAGACGAGGCCCACCTGGCAGAGCCGGCGGATGTGGTGCGTGAGGGTCGACCCGGGGACGCCGGTCGCGCGCTGGATCTCGCCCACCGTCAGGCCGTCCCCGCCCGCCCGGACGAGGTTCCGGACGATGGCGAGGCGGGTCTCGTTGCCGAGCTCGGCGAGGACCGCGGCGGCGAATGGAATCTCGATGGCCATGGACGCAATGTAGGGCTGCGGATCGGGGTTGTCAACGGTATTTCTAGAAATATCGAAATAACTTTGCATCGATACTCCGGGACGCACGTCAAGCATCACCTCGAACCGGAGCCGCCACCACATGCCGAACTCCGTCCCCGCCCCCACCTCCGCCCCGCGCCGGCATCGTCTCGTCATCGAGCCGATGACCGAGGAGTCCTTCGCCCCCTTCGGCCGCCTCCTCGCGTCGTCGGAGGAACCTGCCGATCGAAGGGTGATGACCGCGCTCCCCTTCGAGTGCGACGGACGGACGACGGTCCACGCGATCTGGCAGCCCTGTGCCGGGCGCTCGTTCTCCCGGCTCGAGAGGCACTTCGGGGTCACCCAGACCTTCGTGCAGGTCTCCGGAAGCCCTTCCGTGGTCTGCGTCGCGGCGCCGACGGACCTCGGCGACCTCCAGGCGGTCCCGCGGCCCGAGGAGGTCCGGGCGTTCCTCATCGATCCCGGCCGCCCGTTCGCGTTCGCCCGCGGCACCTGGCACTCCCTCGACCGCTATGTGCTCAGCCCCCCCGGGGCGACGTTCGTCATCCTCAACGTCGATCCAAACCCGACCCAGATCGTGGACTACGCGAACGGGACCTCCGAACGCCACGCCGACCTCGGCGCCGACGCGGCGCCCGCCGCGACCGTCGTCGACACCGGCCCGCCCCTCGTCTTCGAGCTTTGAGCGGCCGCTTTCGATTCCGCATCGCGGCCCCTATGATCGAGCCGTTCCCCGAATCACAGCGGGAGTCCGCGCATGCTTCGTGACGCCTACGGGCTCGACCTCTCCACCGATTCGCCCGACGCGCTCGCCGCGTACGACGCGGCCGTCCGGAGCTATCTCGAGTTCCGCCTCGACGCGATCGACCACGCCAAGGCGATGCTCGAGGCCGATCCCGAGTGCGCGATGTCGCACTGCCTGCGGGGGATCCTGCTGACCGGGCTCCAGTCCGATTTCCTCGCCGGCAAGATCGGGGAGGCGCTCGCCGAAGCCGAGGCGCGGGCGGGGAGCGCCACCCCCCGCGAGCGGCTCCTGATCGCGGCCCTGCGCGCCATCCTCGAAGGCGACCCGCCGCGCGCGATCCTCGTCTGGGATCGGATCCTCGAAGACCACCCCCACGACCTCTTCGCCCTGCGGCTCCAGCACAACGCGATCTTCTGGCTCGGGCGCGCCCACGGCATGCGCGACGCCATCGCCCGGGTGTTCCCGGCCTGGGACGAGAGCCGTCCCGGCTACGGGTACCTCCTCGGGATGTACTGCTTCGCCCTCGAGGAGAGCGGGGACTACGCGCGGGCCGAGCCCTACGGGCGCCGGGCCGTCGCGATGAACGAGGACGACGTGTGGTCCATCCACGCGGTGGCTCACGTGTTGGAGATGCAGGGGCGCCTGCGCGAAGGATCGGAGTGGCTCTCGCGGCCGCCCGACATCTGGGACGATCGCAACCCGATGCGCGAGCACCTGTGGTGGCACCTCGCGATGTTCGAGATCGAGCGGGGCCGGATCGACGAGGTGCTGGCCCTCTACGACGGGCGCTTCCGCGCGAAGCCGACCGACTTCTACCTCGACATTCAGAACTGCGCATCCATGCTGTGGCGGCTCGAGTGCCGGGACGTGGACGTGGGCGAGCGCTGGGAAGAGCTCGCGGAGGCGTGCGCGGGCAAGATCGAGGACCACGCCCTCGCGTTCACCGAGCCGCACCACGTGATGGCCCTCGGCCGGGCGGGGCGTTTCGATGAGGTCGAGCGGGTGTTCGAGTCGCTCGAGGAGTGCGCGGAGAGGCGCACGACCTGGGCCGCGAGCATCGCCCGGCGGTTGACGCTCCCCCTCTGCCGGGCGGTCGCCGCCTGTTGCCGCGGCGACTACGACGAGGCGACCGAGCTCCTTCTCCCGATCCGCGCCGACTACCCTCTCCTGGGGGCGAGCCACGCCCAGCGCGACGTGTTCGCGCAGCTCCTCAACGAGGCGGCGCTCCGCGGGCACCGGTACCGGCTCGCCCGGGGCCTCCTCGCCGAGCGGGTCGAGCTCCGACCGTCGAGCGCCGACTCCTGGTCGAAGTACGCGGACGCGCTCGCCGGCTGCGGGGAGGCGGAGGCTAGCGCCGCCGCCCGCGCGCGCGCCGACGAGTGCCGGGCGGCGGCCGCGTAGCCGCCGCCGTCCGTCCCACCGCCCGAATCGAACGCGAAGAACCGAGGACTGAACATGGTCGCAACCGCGATGGAAGTGATCGACCCGGCGGCGGGACAGCCGCTCGAGGACTCCGACGACATCCGCCAGATCCGCGAAGCGGTGCGGGCCCTCTGCGCCGACTACCCGGGCGAGTACTGGCGCCAGAAGGACCGCGAACGCCAGTACCCGACCGAGTTCGTGCGGGCCCTGACCGAGGCCGGGTTCCTCGCCGTGCTGATCCCGGAGGAGTACGGAGGGAGCGGGCTCGGCACCGGGGCGGCGGCCGCGATCCTCGAGGAGATTCACGCGAGCGGCGGCAACGGGGCGGCCTGCCACGCCCAGATGTACATCATGGGGACGATCCTCCGCCACGGGAGCGCGGAGCAGAAGCGCGAGTGGCTCCCCGGAATCGCTCGCGGAGACCTTCGCCTCCAGGCGTTCGGAGTGACGGAGCCGACGAGCGGCACGAACACCCTCGGCCTCAAGACGGTGGCGGTGCGCGACGGCGACCACTACGTCGTCAACGGGCAGAAGGTGTGGACCTCGCGGGCGGAGCACTCCGACCTCATGCTCCTCCTCGCCCGCACCACCCCCGCCGACCAGGTCGAGAAGCGGACGGACGGACTTTCCGTCTTCGTCGTCGACATGCGCGAAGCCCTCGGCAACGGCCTCACCATCCGCCCCATCCGCACGATGATCAACCACTCGACCACCGAGGTCTTCTTCGACGACATGCGGGTCCCGGCCGGGAACCTCATCGGCGCCGAGGGCAAGGGGTTCCGCTACATCCTCGACGGGATGAACGCCGAGCGCATCGTGGTCGCGGCGGAGTGCATCGGGGATGCCCGCTGGTTCGTCGAGCGTGCGAGCGGGTACGCGAAGGAGCGGGTGGTGTTCGGCCGCCCGATCGGGCAGAACCAGGGGGTCCAGTTTCCGATCGCGCGAGCCTACGCCGAGATGCGGGCGGCAGAGCTCATGGTGCGCCAGGCGGCTGCCCTCTTCGACAACGGGCGCCCCTGCGGGGCGGAGGCGAACATGGCGAAGCACCTCGCGGCGGAGGCCGCCTGGCACGCCGCCGATACCTGCATCCAGACCTTCGGCGGGTTCGGCATGGCCGAGGAGTACGACGTCGAGCGCAAGTTCCGCGAGACCCGCCTCTACCAGATCGCCCCCATCTCCACCAACCTCATCCTCTCCTACCTCGGCGAGCACGTGCTCGGAATGCCCCGCTCCTACTGACCCC
>JAJDXW010000102.1 GCA_022823045.1 Gammaproteobacteria bacterium | reverse complement strand
AGGACACGAGCCTCGTCGAGAGGCGCGTGGACTCCTTGCAGGCGGCACTCGGCACGGAGCGCGGACTGGCACGACACTGCCGAGGGTTCGTTGATAGCGAAGTCCCCGAGATCTGGGAGGACGAGGTTGCGAGCGGGTCCTTTACCAACAGCTTCTTCGATTCGCTGGCTCACGCGTCATGGGCCCGGCGGCGTCACCGAACCGCGAAGCTGATTCTCGACTCGTTGGCGCTGTCGCGTGCCACCGCCGGGGAGGTCCGAGCGGCCCTCGAAGGCGCTCTCGGGGAGGAGGGCTGGTACGAGGCCAACTTCGGGTTCGCCGGGGGCGGTCACCTTTGACAATCACGACATTCCAAAGGACGTAGCGGCCTTGGGAGTCGCCGCATTCCCAAAGTCGCAGGCGCGGCGGGCTACGGCGGTGAACGGGAGGCGCATTGCGGTGATTGAAGGCACGGCCACACCCTTTTTCCACGCGAAGACATGCCCGCGGCCGGTGTCGAGGCGACCGCACGCTCACGTGGCATGGCGGTGCCGACGCGGACCATCCGCGACTTCTCGGACACCGAGCTTGAAGTGAGCGTCCCGTGGGGGGTGCGTGAGCGTCTCCGCAGCACGTTCACCGCCGTGGCGGACGAGGGCGACGGTGGCTGCCTAACCGGCAAAGTCCTGACACTGCCGCCCTCGCGCGACCTACCCGAGCCCCGCTACCTTCGGCGCGGGAAAGGGTGCATCGGCACCCCCGGCACTCTCGGGAGCGCCAGAGTGTCTGGACGAGGAAAGGTGAGGTATCCGAGAATTGTCCGCGGTTGCAGCCGGGGCTCCCGCCCTCCTCTCGGCGCGAGCCGGACCCGAGGATTCAGACAGTGGAGGTGATGTGTTGAGCGGACTGACCAGGATCTCCATCCACAACTACCGTGCGCTCGCCGACGTACAGCTCGAGTTGCGTCCGATCAACGTGGTGTTCGGTCCGAACGGGGCCGGCAAGTCGACGCTGCTGGACTCGGTGTACTTCTTTCGGGATTGCGCGATTCGCGGTGTGGAAGTGGCATCTTCCGAACGCGACCACGGGATCGGAATTCTCTCGGATGGAGCCCTGGATGACGAGCGCATCTCGGTGGAGCTGTCGAACGATGATGTCAGCTATGCGCTGTCGTTTTCTCTCTCGGCCGGCAGGCTCGATCCCTTCCCGGGAGAGCGGCTGGTGTCAGCCTCTCGGACGCTGACTCTCATCGACAGGAAGCCGGGGTCGGACGAGGCCGCCCTGTATCACGCGCAAGTTGAACAGGCCCCCCGGATCACCCTGCGTGAACCCGAGAAACCCAGTCTGAGCCTCTTCCTGAACTTCAATGACCGCGATGAGGAGGCCGCGGATCTCGATCGGCTGCTCCACTTCGTCCGACTGTACAACTCCCGGTCGTTTCACATTCGGCCCCTGAAACGAAGGGGGTCCGAAAGCAGCCATCAAACCAGACTGTGGGACTTCGGCAACAACGCCTGGTCCGTGCTCAGGAATTTGCAGGACAAGCGGAATGTCGATGAACGCTACGGCACGATCATGGGGCACATGGCCGAGGCGTTTCCGATGTTCGACGGTATCGTGCTGGAGCAGACGGGTCCGACTTCGGTCTACGCCAGCTTCCTGGAGAAAGGGCGTCGCGACGGAATCTACGCATCCGGGGTCTCCGATGGGTATGTGCAATTGCTGCTTCTGCTGATTGCGTTGTTCTCGGAAGGCAAGCGAGAGTCGGTGCTGCTGTTCGACGAGCCCGAGGTCTCACTGCACCCGTGGGCGCTTGCCGTATTCGCGCGGGCGGTCAAGATGGCGGCCCGGCAGTGGAACAAGCAGGTGTTTCTCGCGACCCACTCCCCGGTGCTCATCAGTCAGTTCGATCCGCCGGACATTCTGGTCGCGGGCATGGACGAGGGACGTGCTCGATTCGAACGCCTGTCCGAAATCCACGAGTTCCGGGATCTGCTCGAGGAGTACGCGGCCGGGTCGTTGTACATGTCCGGAGCCGTTGCGCCGCAGGGAGCCGAAGCGCTCGCGGAAAGCGACGGATGAACATCGCCGCGCCCGACGACAGGCGCGCATGGCGGTTCGTTCAGTTCGGCCTGATCGTCACCGGAGAAGGAGAAGAGGAGTTTCTTCCGGCACTCTTTCGGCCACTTGCCGCTACCGGACGGTGCTCTTTCAGGGTGATCCGGCGAATCGGTCAACGTTCTCCCATCCGATCGCCGCGACGCCGGTTGCGCATGATCGGAACCGGCAAGCAGATTCCGGACCGGGACGCCGAGGAGATCGGGCTACCGGCCAGGAGATTCCTTTCGTCCGACGACCGGTATGTTCTCCTGATCGACGATCTCGAAGCGGACAGATCGAGTGATGTCCAGCAGGTCTTCAATCGCTATCGGCTCGCGTTCGAGACGATGCTCCCCGAGCATCAAGCGCGTCGCGCATCGGTCCATTTTCTGGTCAACATGCTCGAAGCCTACTATTTCGCGGACGCGCAGGCGGTGAACGCCGTCCTCGGGACCAATCTCGCTGACTTCGAAGGAGACGTGGAGACAATTCGCAACCCCAAGAGAGAATTGAAGACACTAGTGTCCCAACGTTAAATCGAATAAATTCAATTGGTTATCCAGCAGGGGGCTCGCTGTCAGATGTAGGCTTTGTGTAAGTAGTTGTTCGAGTGGGAGTTTTTCGAACACCGTGAGGCTCAGAACCTGTAGGATTGTG
>JAJDXW010000400.1 GCA_022823045.1 Gammaproteobacteria bacterium | reverse complement strand
AGGGTCGCGCGGTACCGCTCGTTGTATCCGTCCGTAGCCTGCCCGTGCGCCGCCCGCGCCCGCTCGAGCTCCGCCTCGACCGCCCGCTGCCGCGAGCGGGCCGCCTCGAGCTTCACCTCCTGGGCGCCGATCGCGGCGCTGCCCGCCTCCGCCTCGCGCGCAAGATCCTGCCAGCGAAGGGCAAGCAGCTCCGACCGCAGGCGGCGCTCCTCCGCCTTGAGGACGGTGTAGCGCTCCGCCTGCGCGGCCTGGCGCTTGAGGCGGGCGAGGTGCTTGTCGAGCTCCTCGCGGAGATCGCTCAGCCGGTCGAGGTTGTCGTTCGTCTGGCGCATCCGGCTCTCGGTCTCGCGCCGTCGCTCGCGGTACAGGGAAATGCCGGCCGCCTCCTCGAGGAAGCCGCGCAGCTCCTCCGGCCGGGCCTCGATGAGACGCGAGACCGTGCCCTGCTCGATGATGGCGTAGCTGCGCGGGCCAAGGCCCGTGCCGAGAAAGAGGTCGGTGACGTCGCGCCGCCGGCACCGGGTGCCGTTCAGGTAGTAGACGGACTGGCCCTCGCGGTTGACGAGCCGCCGGATCGAGATCTCCTCACGCCCGGCGAAACGCCCGCCGGCCCGGCCTTCGGAGTTGTCGAAGAGGAGCTCGACCGAGGCCTGGCCGACCGGCCGGCGCGAGGCGGCGCCGTTGAAGACCACGTCCACGAGGAGCTCGCCGCGAAGCTGGCGCGCCGAGCTCTCCCCCATTACCCAGCGCACCGCGTCGATAATGTTGGACTTGCCGCAGCCGTTGGGCCCGACCACCCCGACGAGATCGCCGGGGAGATCGATCGTGATCGGATCGACGAACGACTTGAAACCGACGAGCCGGATCTTGCGCAGCCGCATGTTCCCGCCCGCCCGGACTCAGCGAAACCGATCCCGGCCGGGTCCGCCTCGGACCCCGGATTCCGGGTTTTGAGGGAAGGGCCGCATCCCGGCGGTTACTCTACACCAACGGACTGCCGAGAACGCGGGGGAGAACCCGGGCGAATGACGATACGCGGGCGCTTCGCTCCCACCCCGAACGGCCCCCTGCACCTCGGCTCGGCGGTCGCCGCCGTCGCGAGCCACCTCTCCGCCCGGCACCGGGGCGGCGAGTGGCACGTTCGCATCGACGACGTGGACGCGGCACGGGCGGTCCCGGGCGCGGCGGACGCGATCCTCGGCGAGCTCGAGCGGCTCGCCCTGCCCTGGGACGGCCCGGTGGTCCATCAGCGGGACAACATCGAACGATACCGTGCCGCCCTCGCCCTTCTCGAGCGCGAGGGCTGGACATTCGGCTGCGCCTGCACCCGCCGCGAGGCGGGGCCGGGCCCCTACCCCGGCACCTGCCGCGGCGGGACCCCGCGCCCGGCGCGGTCGGTCCGGATGCGGGCCGACGAGTGCATCGCCTTCCGCGACGCGGTGCAGGGGGAAGTGGTGATCGACCTCCCGGCCGAGACCGGCGACTTCATCGTGTACCGGGCCGACCGCGTCCACGCCTATCACCTGGCCGCGGCGGTGGACGACGGAGCGCTCGGGGTCACCGAGATCGTGCGCGGCGCCGACCTCCTCGCCTCCACCGGACCGCAGGTACACCTCCAGCGCGCCCTCGACCTCCCCACGCCCGCCTACGCGCACGTGCCGATCGCCACCACCGCGGCCGGCGCCAAGCTCGCGAAGAGCTCGGCCGCGCCCCCGAGCGCGGAGCGGCCGGCCGCGGAGGTCCTCCGGACCGTCCTCGGGTTCCTCGGTCTCCCTCCGCCGCCCGGGATTGACGACCCGGCGGGGCTCG
Organism: Gammaproteobacteria bacterium; assembly: GCA_022823045.1. GTDB lineage: Bacteria > Pseudomonadota > Gammaproteobacteria > HK1 > HK1 > JAJDXW01. The sequence continues at coordinate 815 of JAJDXW010000400.1, read as the reverse complement.
TGGACTGGGGGACCCGCCACTGGGACGTCGCGCGCGTGCCCCGAGTGCGGCGGGCGCCCGCGACAAGCTGAACGTCAGCGGTTGCGGCCCTTCTCCCACAGGACCTCGCCCTCGCCGCGGCGGGCGTGCACCCGGGCGAGCACGAAGAGGAGATCCGACAACCGGTTGAGGTAGCGCCGGCTCGTGGCGCTCACCTCCTCCGCGCGCGCCGCTTCGACGAACCGGCGCTCGGCACGGCGGCAGATCGCCCGTGCCGTCTGGCACGCCACCGCGGCAGGTCCGCCCCCCGGCAAAATGAACTCTTTGAGCGGGGGGAGCGGCTCGTTGAACGCGTCGAGGTGCCGTTCGAGCCCCTCCACGTACGTGTCGTCCACGAAGGCGGCGCCGGGGATGGAGAGCTCGCCGCCGATGTCGAAGAGCGCGTGCTGGACATCGAGAAGACAAGCGCGCACCTCGTCGTCGAGAGGGTGGACGAGGATCGCTCCGATGGCGCAGTTGAGCTCGTCCACCTCGCCCATCGCGTGGACGCGGGCCGCGTCCTTGTCCACCCGCGAGCCGTCGCCGAGACCGGTCGTCCCGCCGTCTCCGGTGCGGGTATAGATCTTCGAAAGGCGATTTCCCACGCGTGCGCTCCCCCGCGAGTGGTTGCCGGATGCCTACGATAGCGCAACCGCGCATCCGATCCGGCACCGAGCCCGGTGTGCCCGGAGGAGAGAACGGCGCTCGGGATGCGCCGCCGCGGCGCCGCCCCGCGAAGGGCCGGAGGGACCCTCGCGGTCAGCCGCCGGGCCGCGCGCCGGCCCCCGCCGTCGGGT
>JAJDXW010000377.1 GCA_022823045.1 Gammaproteobacteria bacterium | reverse complement strand
TGGGTCGCGTCGACGACGAGGTCGATCTTCTCGTCGCGGAGGTATGCGGCGAGCCCGTCCGGCCCGCCGAAGCCACCGGTGCGGACCGGGACGGGCACCGAAGCCGGTCGCCGCGTGCGCCCGGCGAGCGAGTACGTCGTCTCGACACCCGGATTGCCGGCGAGCGCGCGGGCAAGCTCGACCGCCTCGACGGTCCCGCCAAGGAGGAGCACCCGCTCAGTCATGCGAGCGGGCGGAGACGCGGCCGGCGCGATCCACGATGACGACCTCGATCGCCGCCTTCCCTCGCACCGCCTCGAGCGCCGCATCCCGCGCCGCGTCGGCGACGGCCCGGGCGAGCGGCACCCCGGCCGCCTCGGCGAGGGCGAGGGCCTCGCCGGCCGTGTTCGCGGACCGGATCCGCTCCTCGAGCGCGATCTCCGCGCCGCACCCGGCGGCGCGCGCGGCGAGCCGGTCGAGACCGACCTGGCTGCGGGCGGAGTGGAGGTCGAGGTGACCGTCCGCGAGCTTCGAGATCTTCGCGAACCCGCCGCCGATCGTGAGGCGAGGCACCGGGTGGCGACGGACGTACTTGAGGAGCCCGCCCGCGAAGTCGCCCATGTCGAGCATCGCCTCCACGGGAAGGCCATGCAGGCGCTGCACCGCCTCCTCCGACGTGCGGCCGGTGCAGCCCGCGACGTGGTCGAGGCCCATCGCGCGCGCCACGTCCACCCCCCGGTGGATGGAGTGGATCCATGCCGAGCACGAGTACGGGATGACGACCCCGGTGGTGCCGAGGATCGAGAGCCCTCCGACAATGCCGAGGCGCGGGTTCCACGTCTTCTCGGCGAGGCGCTCGCCATCCCGCACCCCGATCTCGACGATCACGTCCCCGGACGCGCCGTGCGCAACCGCAACGGCCGCGACCGTCTCGCGCATCATCCGGCGCGGCGCCGGGTTGATCGCGGGCTCGCCGACGGGGACGGGGAGCCCGGGCCGGGTCACCGTCCCGACCCCCGGCCCAGCCCGAAACTCGACGCCGCTTCCCGGGGCACCCTCCCGCACCGTGGAGTGAACCAGCGCAAGGTGGGTCACGTCCGGGTCGTCGCCCGCGTCCTTGACGATGCCCGCCCGCGCGAACCCGTCCCCGAGCTCCTCCGTCGCGAGCGCGAACGAGGGCCGGCGCCCCTTCGGCAGCTCGATGGCGACCGGGTCCGGGAACTCTCCCGTCAGCAGCGCCGTGTATGCCGCGCGGGTCGCGGCGGTGGCGCAGGCGCCGGTCGTCCAGCCGCGGCGCAGGCGTTCTCCCTTGGGCGGCGACATCCCGCGATTCTAGCCTCCACGTCGCGCGACTCCCTTGCACGGCGAGCCGGGGCGGGGCCGCATCCCGGTCCACGCGGGCAACAGCCCCGCGCCCCCCGGAATACGGTAGCTCCAACCTGAGCCTTGTGCGTAGTCGGGATGGGATTTCTCACGCAGGAGCTCCTGATCGCGGCGTGCATCGCCGGCGCGGCGGGGCTCATGCGGGGCTTTGCCGGGGTCGGTTCGGGCATGCTGATGGCGCCCTTCTTTGCCATCCTGTTCGGACCGGTGCAGACGGTCGCGGTCATCATCCTCATGGAGATCGTGGTCACCGCCCAGCTTCTTCCCGGTGTCCGTCGGGAGATCGACTGGAAGGTCATCGCGCCCATGGGGGTCGCGGCCGCGCTCTTCATGCCGGCCGGGAGCTGGCTCCTCGTGACCCTCGACCCCGATCTCCTCGCAAGGTTCATCGCGCTGGTCGTGCTCGTGTTCTCGATCGTTCTCATGATCGGGTGGCGCCACGGGGGAGAGCATCGGATCTGGATGAGCGGCGGCATCGGCGCGGTCTCGGGCGTGCTGATGGCCTCCACGAGCATCGGCAATCCGCCGGTGATGGTCTACCTCCTGTCCGGCCCGGACAGCGCCGCGACCAATCGCGCCAACTTCACCGGCTACTTCGCGGTCACCCTCGTCGCGCTGATCGCGCTGATGGCCTTCGGCGGCCTCATCGATCGAGGTGCGGTCCTCACCGCAGCGATCCTGTTGCCGGTGTTCATGGTGGGAGCGCACGTCGGCTCCCGGCTATTCCGGAAGTCGAGCGAGACGCTCTACCGTCGCGTCGCCCTCGCCCTCCTCTTCTGCGTCGGCTGCTACGGCCTCCTCCGGTAGACCGACGGAGTCCAGGACGCCCGTTCGATGATCCCGGGAATCGTGATCGGGGCGCCGGCGTCGGGGAGCGGGAAGACGACCGTGACCCTGGCGCTGCTGCGGCACCTGCGGGAGCGGGGGGTGCGGGTCGGGTCGCTCAAGGTGGGGCCGGACTACATCGACCCCGCGTTCCACGCCGCGGCGAGCGGGCGGGCGTGCCTCAACCTCGACCCGTGGGCCATGCGCGAATCGACCTTCGCCGCGGCCGTTTCTGCCGCGTCAGAAGAATCGGAGCTCGTCATCGCGGAGGGCGTCATGGGGCTCTTCGACGGCGCGACGGCGGACGAGGGCTCGACCGCGGACGTCGCGGCGGGCCTCGGGTGGCCGGTCGTGCTGGTGGTCGACGCGAGCGCGATGGCCGGCTCCGCCGCCGCCGTAGTCCACGGCTTCGCGAGCTACCGAGCAGACGTGGACGTCGCCGGAGTCGTCTACAACCGGGTCGGAAGCGATCGCCACGCAGAGCTGCTTGTCGAGGCGACCGCGAAGACGGGCGTGTCGGTCCTCGGGCGCCTTCGCCGCAATGCGGCGCTCGCCCTTCCCGACCGGCACCTTGGCCTGGTGCAGGCTTCCGAGCATCCGGACCTCGAGCGCTTCCTGAGCGAAGCCGCGAGGGCGGTGGGCGAAGAGGTCGACGTCGATGCGCTTGTCGGTCTGGCCGGAAGCGGCTCGCCGGAGACGAAGGCCGAGCCGGCCGACCCCGGACCGGACGATGCGGAGCGAGAATTGCCTCACCGACGACCGGCCGGGTCCGCCCATCGCGGCGCCGCAGGTTCGGACCTCCCGCTCGCCGGACCGAGCGCGGCGACGGCCGGGTCAGGCGGGTCGGTGGCGTCCCTCCCCGTGATCGGGCAGCGGATCGCGGTCGCGCGCGACGAGGCGTTCGCCTTCGCCTACCCGCTCGTGCTGGATGGGTGGCGGCGGGCCGGCGCGGAGGTCCTGCCCTTCTCGCCGCTCGTGGACGAGTCGGCGTCGCCCGTGGCCGACGCGATCTACCTTCCCGGCGGATACCCCGAGCTGCACGCGGGCCGTCTCGCGGGCGCCGGCCGGTTCATCGAGGGCCTGCGCGCCGCCGCCGCGCGCGGTGCCGTCGTCTACGGCGAGTGCGGCGGCTACATGGTGCTCGGCGAATCGCTCGTGGACGCGGACGGCGAGTCGCATGCGATGGCGGGGCTGCTGCCGCTCGCCACCACGTTCGCGGAGCGGCGCCTCACCCTCGGCTACCGCACCGCCCACGCTCTTGCCGGCAGCCCCCTCGGCGGCGCGGGCACGGGATACCGCGGGCACGAGTTCCACTACGCGCGGGTCCTGCGCGAGGGCGGCGACGAGGCGCTCTTCCGGTGCGCCGACGCGCGCGGGCGCGACCTCGGCCCGGCCGGGCGCCGGATCGGTAGAATCATGGGATCGTTCGT
>JAJDXW010000317.1 GCA_022823045.1 Gammaproteobacteria bacterium | reverse complement strand
GGAGCTTCGAGGCGGGGGTGCGGCGCACCCGGCTCCTCCGCGACCAGGGGCTCGAGCTCGAGGTGCTGGACCGCGACGGCCTCGCCGCCCGCGAGCCCGCCCTCGACCCGGTCAAGGAGAAGCTCGCGGGGGGGCTCTACTCGCCCACCGACCAGAGCGGCGACGCGCGAATGTTCAGCCGTAACCTCGCGGAGCATTGCCGCGAGGCGCTCGAGGTGGAATTCCGGTTCGGGGTGACCGTGAAGGGGCTCGTGGCGGACGGGGGCCGGATCGCGGGGGTGCGGACGAGCGAGGGCGACGTGCCGGGCGACGCGTTCGTGCTCGCCCTCGGGTTCATGAGCCCGTTCGTGTCGCGCACCGTGGGGCTCGACCTCCCCATCTACCCGGTCAAGGGGTACTCGGTGACCATCCCCCGCGGCGCGTCGAACCTCTCCCCGGGCATGGGGGTGTGCGACGAGGACCGCCTGGTGGTGACCTGCCCGATGGGCGACCGGGTCCGCGTCGCGGCCACCGCGGAGTTCAGCGGATACGACAAGGCCCACCGGCCGGAGGACTTCCGGGGGATGCTGCGGTCGGTCCGGGAGCTCTTCCCCGCCGCCGGCGACTACGACTGCCCCGAGTACTGGGCGGGGCTCCGGCCGATGACCCCTTCGAGCGTCCCGATCCTCGGCCGCGCGCGCTACGAGAACCTCTACCTCGACACCGGCCACGGCCACATCGGATGGACGATGGCGTGCGGCTCGGGGAAGATCACCGCCGACCTAGTCGCCGGCCGCGAGCCCGAGATCGACCTCGAGGGCCTCGCCTGGGACGGCTGACCCCCGGTCGTGCCCCTCCCCAGCCTCGGGACACCGCGTCGGCCGCCGGCGGCCGATCACGTGCCTTCCGGACGGCAGGTCGAACGAGTCGAGATCGCGGCCCCGTGGAGAGAGACCCGAAGGGCGGTCAGGGGTCGGAGGGGGGCCGGGCGAAGAAGGCGTCGAGGAGGCGGCGGGCGGCCGCAGGCGGGGCGATGCGCCCGGCCCGCACGTCGTCCTCGAGGCGCGCGGCGAGCGGCTCGAGGCGCGGGTCCTCGCGCAGCCGTTCGTGCAACGCCGCCTCGACCTCCTCGCGGAGCCACTCCTCGGCCTGGGCGGTGCGCCGGGCCGCGAAGTCGCCGGACGCCTCGAGGGCCGCGCGGCACTCGAGGGTGCGCTGCCACGCCTCCTCGACGCCGCTCCCGGTGAGGGCCGAGCACGCCTCCACGGTGGGGGTCCATGCCGGGGTGCGGGGGCGCATGAGGTGCAGGGCGTTCCGGTACTCGGCTACCGTTCGACCCGCCGCGTCGGCCTGGGCCCCGTCCGCCTTGTTGACGAGCACGAGGTCCGCGAGCTCCATCACCCCCCGCTTGATGCCCTGGAGCTCGTCCCCCGCCAAGGGCGCGAGGAGGAGGAGGAAGAGGTCGGTCATCCCCGCCACCGCGGTCTCCGACTGACCCACCCCGACCGTCTCCACCACCACGACGTCGAAGCCCGCCGCCTCGCAGAGCACGATCGCCTCGCGCGTCCGGCGCGCGACGCCGCCGAGGGTGCGGCCGGCCGGGGTCGGGCGGATGAACGCCTCGGGGCGTTGCGAGAGCTCGGCCATCCGGGTCTTGTCGCCGAGGATCGAGCCGCCCGCGAGCCGCGAGGAGGGGTCGATGGTGAGCACCGCGATGCGATGCCGCGCCTCGACCGCGCGGAGGCCGAACGCCTCGATGAAGGTGGACTTCCCGACCCCGGGCGACCCTGATATCCCGATCCGGAGCGTGCCGCTCCCCGGCGCGGGGAAGGCTTCGAGGAGACCGATGGCGGTGCTCCGGTCGGCGGGACGGGTGGACTCGACCAGGGTGATCGCCTTGGCGAGGGCCCGGACCTCTCCCGCCCGCACCCGGGCCGCGAGGGCCGCGTCGGGGAGCGGGGTCGCCGCGTCCCGGCCTTTCCGCTCGTCGGTCCTTCCGGCTCCTCCGCCCGGACCGGTCACGGCGCCTCGAATTCCACGATGGGCTGGTCCACCGCGAGACTCGCCCCCGGCTCCGCGAGCACCGCCGCGACCGTCCCGTCCTGCTCCGCGCGGAGCAGATTCTCCATCTTCATCGCCTCGACGACCGCCACCTCCTGGCCCGCCGTGACCTCATCGCCCGGGCCAACCGAGACCCGTACGAGGAGGCCCGGCATCGGGGAGAGGAGGAAGCGCGAGAGGTCGGGCGGTCGCTTGACCGGCATCACCGCCCGGAGGGCCGCGGCCCGGAGGCTCAGCACCTGGTACAGGTCCGCGTGGCCGGCGTGGGCGAGCCGGAACCCATGGCCGCGGCGCTCCACCTGAACCGCGATCGGAGTCCCGTTCAGCGTGCCCTCGAAGCAGTCGAGCCCGGGGCGCCAGTCGGTCTCGACCCGGTAGCGCACGCGTGCCGACTCGTGCTCCACCTCGACCGCCCCGTTCGCGTCCCGGGGGAACGAGACCGGGTGGGCGCGCTCGCCCCGGTCGTCGTCGCCGCCCGCCGGCCCGCCGCCGACCAGCACCACGTACTCGCGGTCGACCCCGTCGAAGGGATCGCCCGCCCCCGGGTCCGCCCCGACCGCCGCGTTCAGCCGGTCGATCTCCCGTCGCATCCACGCCGCCACCACGACGAGGTGGGCCGGTTCGGGCGGGGCCACCCGGGCCGCCGCGAACCCGGCCGGGAAGTGCTCGTCGATGAACGCGGTGGAGAGCTCGCCGGCCCGGAACGCGGGATGGCGGGCGAGGGCGGCGAGGAACGGCAGGTTGGTGGTGACCCCGCGGACGGTGTAGCGGTCGAGGGCCATCTCGAGCCGGTCAAGGGCCTCGTCCCGATCCCGACCGGCCGTGACGAGCTTCGCGATCATGGGGTCGTACCACACCGCGACCTCGCCACCCTCCTCCACCCCATCGTCGACCCGGACGCCGGCGGCGGGGTGGTCCGCCGCGGCGCCGGGTGCGGCCGCTCCCTCCGGGGCGCTCCCACGGGCCGCGCGGGGCGGACGGTACCGCAGGAGCCTTCCCGTCGCGGGCAGGAAGTCGCGCTCGGGGTCCTCCGCGTAGACCCGCGCCTCCATCGCCCAGCCGTCCATTCGCACGTCGTCCTGGGTGAAGGGCAGCGCCTCGCCGGCCGCGATCCGGATCATCCACTCCACGAGATCGAGCCCGGTCACCGCCTCCGTCACCGGGTGCTCGACCTGGAGCCGGGTGTTCATCTCGAGGAAGTAGAACCGGCGCTCCGGGTCCACGATGAACTCGACGGTCCCCGCCGACACGTAGCCGGCCGCGCGGGCGAGGGCCACCGCCTGCACCCCCATCCGTGCCCGCAGCCCTTCGTCGACGAAGGGGGACGGCGCCTCCTCCAGGACCTTCTGGTGCCGGCGCTGCACCGAGCACTCGCGTTCCCCGAGGTGGAGCACCGCGCCGTGCCCGTCGCCAAGGACCTGGACCTCGATGTGCCGCGGGCGCTCCACGTAACGCTCGACGAAGATCCGCCCGTCGCCGAAGCTCGCGAGCGCCTCGTTCGTGGCGCCGCGGAACCCTTCGCGGACCTCGTCCTCCCCGGCCGCGATTCGCATCCCCTTGCCGCCGCCCCCTGCCGAGGCCTTGAGCATCACCGGGTAGCCGATCTCGCGGGCGACGGCCACCGCCTCGTCCACGTCGGCGAGGGCCCGGTCCACCCCGGGGATCGTGTTGACCCCGGCGGCGGAGGCGAGGCGGCGGGACTCGATCTTGTCCCCCATCGCCCGGATCGCGGCCGGCGGCGGCCCGATGAAGGTGATCCCGGCGCCGGAGAGGGCCTCGACAAACTCCGCGTTCTCGGAGAGGAACCCGAAGCCGGGGTGCACCGCGTCCGCCCCGGTCGACCGCGCCGCCTCCAGCACCGCCTCGATGTCGAGATAGCTCTCGGCGGACGGGGGCGGACCCACGCACACCGCCCGGTCCGCCATGCGCACGTGCGGCGTCCCTTCGTCCGCCTCGGAGTAGATCGCGGCGGTCGAGATACCCATCCGGCGCGCCGTCCGCGCGATGCGGCAGGCGATCTCGCCCCGGTTCGCGATGAGGATCCGCTCGAAGCTCATCCGTGCGTACCGCCCGCCGCTCCGCCTAGAGCGGGATGTTGTCGTGCTTCTTCCACGGGTTCTCGAGCCGCTTTCCGCGCAGCATCGCGAGCGCCCCGCAGAGCCGGCGCCGGGTGTCGCGAGGCGCGACCACGTCGTCGATGAAGCCGAGCCGGCCGGCCACGAAGGGATTCGCGAACTTCGTCCGGTACTCGTCGGTGCGGGCGGCCATCTTGTCCGGGTCCTCCCGGTCCGCGCGGAAGATGATCTCGACCGCCCCTTCCGGCCCCATCACCGCGATCTCGGCCGACGGCCACGCGTAGTTGACGTCGCCCCGCAGGTGCTTCGAGGACATGACGTCGTAGGCCCCGCCGTACGCCTTGCGGGTGATGAGGGTCACCTTGGGGACCGTCGCCTCGGCGTAGGCGAAGAGGAGCTTCGCCCCGTGGCGGATGATCCCGCCGTACTCCTGGGCGGTGCCGGGGAGGAAGCCAGGCACGTCCACGAACGTGACGATGGGCAGGTGGAAGCAGTCGCAGAAGCGAACGAACCGGGCCGCCTTGCGGCTCGAATCGATGTCGAGGCAGCCCGCGAGCACCGCCGGCTGGTTCGCCACGATGCCGGCCGGCGCCCCGCCGAAGCGGGCGAACCCGGTCACGATGTTGCCGGCGAACTCGGGCTGGAGCTCGAAGAACTCCCCTTCGTCCACCACCCGCGAGATGAGCTCGTGGATATCGTAGGGCCGGTTGGGATGCGCGGGAACGAGGCGGTCGAGGGCGGGCTCCGGCCGGTCGGCCGGGTCCCTTGTCGGGCGCATCGGGGGCGGCTCCCGGTTGCTCGCGGGAAGAAAGCCCAGGAACTCGCGAACCCGCAGGAGCGCGTCCACGTCGTCCTCGAACGCGAGGTCCGCAACCCCGGAACGGCCGGTATGGCTGACCGCGCCCCCGAGCTCCTCCTGGGTCACCTCCTCGTGGGTCACCGTCTTCACCACCTCCGGGCCGGTGACGAACATGTAGGACGAGTCCTTCACCATGAAGATGAAGTCGGTCATCGCGGGCGAGTACACCGCCCCCCCGGCGCACGGCCCCATGACGAGGGAGACCTGGGGGATCACCCCGGAGGCGAGCACGTTGCGCTGGAACACCTCGGCGTAGCCGGCGAGCGACGCCACCCCCTCCTGGATGCGCGCCCCGCCCGAGTCGTTGAGCCCCACCACCGGGGCGCCGACCTTCATCGCCTGGTCCATGACCTTGCAGATCTTGCGGGCGTGGGCGGCGGAGAGGGAGCCGCCGAAAACGGTGAAGTCCTGGCTGAACGCGAAGACGCGCCGGCCGTTGACGAGGCCGTGGCCGATCACCACCCCGTCGCCGGGGATCCGCTGCCGGGCCATGCCGAAGTCGTGGGAGTCGTGCTCGACGAACATGTCCCACTCCTCGAAGGACCCTTCGTCGAAGAGGAGCTCGAGGCGCTCGCGCGCGGTGAGCTTGCCCTTGGCATGCTGGGCGGCGATCCGCCTCTCCCCGCCGCCGAGGCGGGCGGCGGCGCGGCGGCGCTCGAGCTCCTGGATGATGTCCTGCACGGTGTCGGGAGCTCCGTTGCGAGGGGGACTCGGGGCGCGGGGCGGCGGGGACGGGGCGCGAGGGCCGGGGCGCGGGCTCGGGGCCGGCTCAGGCGGCGAGCCGCCGGCCCCGCACGAGCTCGAGCACCTCGCGGGCGGCGGCCGGAATCGAGGTGCCGGGGCCGTAGATGGCGGCCACCCCGGCGCGGCGGAGCTCGTCGTGGTCCGCGGCCGGGATCACCCCGCCGCACACCACCACCACGTCGTCCGCGCCGGCCGCGCGGAGCGCCTCGAGGAAACGGGGCACGAGGGTCCGGTGTCCGGCCGCCTGGGTCGAGATCCCCACCACGTGGACGTCGTTCTCGACGGCCTGCCGGGCCGCTTCCGCCGGGGTCTGGAAGAGCGGCCCGATGTCGACGTCGAAGCCGATGTCGGCGAACGCGGTCGCGATCACCTTGGCCCCACGGTCGTGGCCGTCCTGGCCGAGCTTCGCGACGAGGAGGCGCGGGTGGCGCCCCTCGGCGGCGGCGAACGACTCGACCTCGCCCCGGATGCGGGCGAACTCCTCGTCGCCCGCGTAATGCGCGCCGTACACCCCGGCAATCGAGCGCACCTCCGCCCGATGCCGCCCCCACACGTTCTCGAGCGCGTCGGTGATCTCGCCGACGCTCGCCCGCGCCCGGGCGGCGTCGACGGCGAGGGCGAGGAGGTTCCCCTCGCCGGTCTCCGCGGACCGGGTGAGGGCAGCGAGGGCCCGCCGGCAGGCGAGGTCGTCCCGGCGCCCCCGCACGTCGGCGAGGCGTCTCACCTGCGCGTCGCGGACGGCCGTGTTGTCGATGGCGAGCAGCTCCACCTCGTCCACCCGGTCCGGGCGGAAGCGGTTGACCCCGACGACCGTGTCCTCGCCCCGGTCGACGCGGGCCTGGCGCCGCGCCGCCGCCTCCTCGATGCGAAGCTTCGGCATCCCGGACTCGACCGCCCGGGTCATCCCGCCGAGCGCCTCGACCTCGTCGACGAGCTCGCGGGCGCGCGTCGCAAGGCTCGCGGTCAGGCTCTCGAGGTAGTACGAGCCGGCGAGGGGGTCCACCACCCGGGTGACCCCGGTCTCGTGCTGGAGGATGAGCTGGGTGTTGCGGGCGATGCGGGCGGAGAACTCGCTCGGGAGGGCGAGCGCCTCGTCGAAGGCGTTGGTGTGCAGGGATTGGGTGCCGCCGAGCACCGCGGCGAGGGCCTCGATGGTGGTCCGCACGACGTTGTTGTACGGATCGAGGCTCGTCAGGCTCGCCCCCGAAGTCTGGCAGTGGGTACGAAGCATGAGCGATCGCGGGTCGGTCGGCGCGAACTTCTCCTCCATGAGGGTCGCCCAGAGCAGGCGCGCGGCCCGGAGCTTCGCGACCTCCATGAAGAAGTCCATCCCGATCCCGAAGAAGAACGAGAGTCGGGGCGCGAAACGGTCCACGTCGAGCCCGCTCTCGAGGGCCGCGCGGACGTACTCGACCCCGTCCGCGAGGGTGAACGCGAGCTCCTGCACGCACGTCGCCCCCGCCTCCAGCATGTGGTAGCCCGAGATCGAGATGGGGTTGAAGCGCGGCATGTGCTCGGAGGTGTAGCCGATGATGTCGGAGACGATCCGCATCGAGGGCGCCGGGGGGTAGATGTAGGTGTTGCGGACCATGAACTCCTTGAGGATGTCGTTTTGCATGGTCCCGGAGAGGTCGGCGGAAGCCACCCCCTGCTCCTCGGCGGCGACGACGTACATCGCGAAGACGGGGAGCACCGCGCCGTTCATGGTCATGGACACGGACATCCGGGCGAGGGGGATCCCGTCGAAGAGGATCTTCATGTCCTCGACGGAGTCGATCGCGACCCCCGCCTTGCCGACGTCCCCCTCGACCCGCTCGTGGTCGGAGTCGTAGCCCCGATGGGTCGCGAGGTCGAAGGCGACGGAGAGCCCCATCTGCCCCGCCTCGAGGTTGCGGCGGTAGAAGGCGTTCGATTCCTCCGCGGTGGAGTATCCGGCGTACTGGCGCACCGTCCAGGGGCGGCCCGCGTACATCGTCGCCCGGGGGCCGCGCACGAAGGGCGGGAGGCCGGGGAGGGTCCCGAGGTGGGCGAGGTCGTCGAGGTCCGCCTCGGTGTAGAGGGCCTTGACCCGGATCCCCTCCGGCGTCTCGGCCGCAAGTTCGTCCTCCGAGCCGCCGCGGGTCTCGCGCGCCACGAGCGCGCGCCAGTCGTCGAGCGTCCGCCGCGCCTTCGCCATGCTGCTGCCCTCCTCGTCTCTCGCCCCGCCTTGCGCCCCGCGGAACGGTCCCGGGGAACCCGGGCATCCTGCCCGCCGCGCGTTCGCCCAATCTCCCGCGCCTTGCGGGCGGGGCGGGGGGACGGCGCGGCCCGAATCGCAGAAGATAACCCGTTCCGGCTCCAATCCATAGCCGGCGGCACGGCGCGCCCGCGGCGGCCACGCGAGGCTTGCCGGCAGTCGGGCCGCCGGATGGGCGCCGGATTCGGGCCGGCCCCCGATGTGCCAGAATGGCCGGCGAATCAGCGACCCGTGCCGGCAGGGCGTCCCGCCCCGGCGGCGTATCCCACTCCCTCACCGGCCGGAGCGACCCCATGCACGCAACCATCACGACGTCGAAAGGCGCCATCAGGCTCAATCTGTTCCCCGAGCAGGCTCCGGTCACGGTGGCGAACTTCGTCAACCTCGCCGCGCGCGGCTACTACGACGGGCTCCGGTTCCACCGCGTGATCGCGAACTTCATGATCCAGGGAGGCTGCCCGCGCGGCACGGGGACCGGCGGGCCCGGCTACCAGTTCGAGGACGAGTTCGATCCGTCGCTCCGGCACGACCGTCCGGGGCGCCTCTCGATGGCGAACGCGGGCGCCGGCACGAACGGCTCGCAGTTCTTCATCACCCACGTCGCGACCCCGTGGCTGGACGACAAGCACTCGATCTTCGGAGAGGTCGCGGGCAGCGCGGACCAGGCGGTGGTCGACGCCATCGCGCAGGGGGACTCCATCGAGTCCGTCTCGATCGAGGGAGACGCCGGCGCGCTCCTCACCGCGCAAGGAGACCGCGTCGCGGAGTGGAACGCCCGCCTCGACCGCTGACCCCGCCCAAACCGCGGATCCGAGCGCGCGGCCGGCGAAGATTCTCCCGAGTATCGGACCTTCGGGGTGCGCGTTCCGTGCGCCGGCGATTGGCTTGATCGGAGGCCCGTGCGCCGCGCTCAGCGCGGTTGGCGGCGAGCTCGCGCCGGGGCGCCGCCGCGCCGGCACCGGCGTCCACCACCCGGATCGCGGCCTCCGTTCGGGTCGCGTCAGCTCACCCGCCGGAACGAGATCACGCGCCGGGCGATTGCCCGGAACGCGTGGTTGAGCGCCGCGCCGTCCGCGGCGTGGAAATAGAATCCCGCGCGGTCGGCGTCGGCCGTCCCGGGCGCGCCCGAGCACGCGACGAGGGCGTCGCGCCACCGGGTGTGGACGCTCGGCATCGCGCCGATCGTGTAGACGGTCAGGCCTTGCGTGCGCGCCAGGGCGCACGAGCGTTTCATGAGCGCGGAGAGCGCCTTCTCGGTCGTGCTGTTCCCCCCTCCGGTGGTCCCCCTCACACCCCAACCGGGATAGTAGTGTCCCTGGGCCTTGGCCCCCGGCCCGAGCCGCCCGAGGGCCGAGTAGAACGTCCCGATCTCGCCTTGCCGGCACGACCTCGGGCGCGCTCCGGAACCGAGGCAATCGGGTACGCCGACGTGAATCGCGTTGAGCATTCCGGGCAGCTCCTGGTGCCGGTCCTGCAGGACGTTGCCGCCGTCGGTGAGCAGGATGAGGACTTTGGTCACCTCGCGGGCGGCAGGGTCGATGGGATGGACGCTGTCGCGGTCGCCCCACACCGTGCGCCAGGAGGGGGCAAGCATGCGGCGCCCCCACGTCACTCCGAGATGCGCCATGGTCCCGCCGCCCCACACCTTGGCTGTCTTGATGGCATCGAGCGCGGTGTCGACAGCGTCGAGGTTGGCGGTGAGCGGAAGCATCCCGGTCGAAGTGCAGTTGAGGTTGGCCCCGCCCACCGCCTGCCGTCCCTGCCGGCCCCAGTCATTGTCGCGGAGCGCTTCGAGGCGAGTCTCCAGGCTGTCGGAAACCCCGGAGGGCAGATTGGGAAAGGCGGTCCGGATGCTGGCCGCCATCGGCGCCACCGGGAACTGCCGCGTGTCCGGGTAGATGAAGGCGGGAAACGGGCTCGACGAGGGGAGGTCGAGCGACAGGCTCGTCGCGTTCGCGAGCGCGGTCGCGTTCAGGGGGTTTGCGTCGTGCTCGCGATCTTCAACGCATCCCGCCCAGTCCGTCGGGATGGCGCCCGTGCGGTTGTCCCCGATAGCCACCCATTGGTTTTGCCGCCACGCGTCCGCATCCGGGACGCGCACCGTCTTGTCCCAGGGGACGACGCCCACCGCGACGGACCTCCCGTCGCAGGTGGCGCGCAGCTCCTGGACCAGCGCCTTGGCCGCCTTGATGACGGCGTTGAGCCGCCGGTTCTCGCCCCGCGCGGGCAGGCTGTTGTCGATCCTGCCGTGCATCGAGGCGGTCACGTCCAGCGCCAGCACTACCTCGACCGCGCTCCCCGCGCACTCGACGGACGCGGTGGCGCTCATCGTGCCCGGCCCGGCGTAGCTGCCCAGGAGCGGCAGCGCGCGTGCGAACAGGGTGCCGCCCAAATCGGCTTTGGCGGTCACCTCGACGCGGCTCGCAGCCCGGTCGATGGCGAGCTCGATGACGAGCGTGGCCTTCGCGCGGGCGAGACGCTCTGCCGAGAGGTGCGCCAGGTTGAGCTCGACGTAGCGCCGAGCGACCGGCCCGAGCCCGGCCTTGAGGGTGGCATCGCTCGCCGTGGAATCGGCTTCGAGCATGCGGTTCATCGCGTGTGTCGCCGCGATCGAGCCGGAGTCGGCCGCGCTCTTCAGCCGGTCGCGCTGGTCGACGAGCCACAGGTGATCGATGATGAGCGCCGCGCCACCGACCGCCATCACCGTCACCGCGGCGGCGGCAAACGCGGT
>JAJDXW010000121.1 GCA_022823045.1 Gammaproteobacteria bacterium | reverse complement strand
GGCCGCCGGAGAGCTGGTGCGGGTACTGCCGCAGCCGCCCCTCCGCCCCGGTGATCCCGACCTTCTCAAGCAGCCACACCGCCCGGTCGCGGGCCGCCGCTGCGCTGGTTCGCCGGTGCCGCCGCTCCGCTTCGACGAGCTGGTCGCCGACGGTGTAGGCGGGGTTCAGCGACGTCATCGGCTCCTGGAAGATCATGCTCATCCGGTTTCCCCGGATGTCGGACATCTGCCGCTCCGAGAGCCCGAGGAGGTCCTGGCCGTCGAGGGCGAGCCGCCCCGCGCTTCGCTTCGCACGCGCGGGGAGGAGGTTCATGAGCGCGAGCGAGGTCAGCGACTTGCCGCAGCCCGATTCGCCGACGATGGCGAGGGTGCGGCCCCGCTCGACCCGGAAGCCGACCTCCTGCACCGGGTGCAGCATGCCGGCCGGCACCGGGATCTCGACGCTCAGCTCCTCGACCGCAAGGATCGGAGCGGCCATTGCCTCGCCTCGCCCCTGCCCCGTCCGGCGCTACGTGCCGCCCGGAGCGGTCACGTCGCGCACCCCGTCCCCGAGGAGGTTGATGGAGAGCACCAGGGCGAAGAGCGCCGTTCCGGGGATCGCGATGAGCCACCCGTCGAAGAACATGAGGCCCTTCGCCTCGGAGATCATGAGCCCCCAGCTCGGCTCGGGCGGCTGCACGCCGAGCCCGAGGAAGGAGAGCGCCGCCTCGAGGAGGATCGCATGCGCCATCTCCACCGTCGCCACCACGATGAGGTGGTTGGTGATGTTGGGAAGGATCTCGGTGAACACGATGCGCCCCGTCGAGCAGCCGAGCGCCTGGGCCGCGGCGACGAAGTCGAGGTTGCGGACCTGCATGGTCGCGCTTCGCATCACGACCGCGAACCGGTCCCAGATGAGGAGGCCGAGCACCCAGATCACCACCGTGAGGGAGGAGCCGACGAGGCTCACCACCGCGATCGCGACCAGGACCACGGGCATGGAGAGCCGCGTCGTGATGAGGAAGTTCGCGACCATGTCGACCCGCCCGCCGAAGAACCCCGCGAGCACCCCGACCACGGTGCCGAGGATCCCGGAGATCAGCATCGCGGAGAACCCGATGACGAGGGAGATGCGCGCTCCCCAGATGAGGCGCGAGAGATAGTCGCGCCCGAAGTGGTCGGTGCCGAGAGGATGTTCCCAGGTCGCCTTGGCTCCGTCCGACCAGACGGGCGGGATGAGCTTGCGGTCGAGCACCTGGTCGAAAGGGTCGTGCGGCGCGATCCACGGCGCGGCGAGGGCCATCACCACGATCACGACGAGGACCGCGGACCCGATGAGGAGCCCCGCGTGTCCGAAGATGCGCCGGCGCAGGAGCGCCACCGGCGACGGCTCCAGCACCGGGAGGGTGACGAGGGACGGCGTCTTCTCCATCGCGCTCCCCTCAGACCACCCGGATCCGCGGGTCCAGCCATGCGTTCAGCATGTCGGCGAGAAAGGTGAGGACGATGTAGAACACGCTCAGCACGAGCACGATCGCCTGCATCATCGGCAGGTCCGCCCGCTGGATCGATTCCCACGCGAGGAAGCCGAGGCCGTTGATCGCGAAGATCGTCTCGATGACGATCGAGCCGCCGAGCATGAACCCGAACTGGACGGCGGCGAGGGAGACGACGGGGATGATGGCGTTGCGGAGCGCATGCTTGAACAGGACCCGCATCGGCCGCAACCCCTTCGCGCGGGCGGTACGGATGTAGTCTGCCGCGAGCACCTCGAGCATCCCCGCCCGGGTGAGCCGCATCACCGCCGGGGTAACGTAGTACCCGAGCGCGATGGACGGCATCACGAAGTTCGCCCACGAATCGCTCCCCGTGATCGGGAGGAGCCGCCAGTAGATCCCGAGCCACAGCATGAGGGTCAGCGCGAACCAGAAGCTCGGCATCGCCTGCCCGACCACCGCGAGGGTCAGGGCCGCGCGGTCGATGAGGCTGTTCGGGCGGATTGCGGCCAGCACCCCGAGAGGGACCGAGAGGGTGAGCGCGAAGAGGAGGGCGCAAAGCCCGAGCAGCATCGTCGTCGGCAGCCGCTCGAAGATCGCCACCGCGACGGGCTCCCGCAGGTAGTGCGACTTGCCGAAGTCGCCCTGCACCGCACGCCCGAGCCAGTCGAGGTACTGGACGGCGATCGGCCGGTCGTAGCCGTAGAAGCGGCGGATGCTCTCGATGTCCTCCTCGGTCGCGCTCTCTCCGGCGATGGCCACCGCCGGGTCGCCCGACAGGTAGATCATGGAGAAAGTGATGAGCGAGACGGTGAGCGCGACGAGAATCGCGACGCCGAGCCGCTTGATGAGGTAGGCAAGCATGGCGGGGGATTCCGCCTCCGACCCGCGCGGCGGTCAACGCCGCGGCAGGCGGCGTCCGCCCCGTCCCGTCCGGCTGCGGTCGGGGCGGACGCCGTCGGTCAGTCGGCAGACGAGGTCACTTCCACTTCGTGGCGTAGAAGCGCGGGATCTCGTCCGACGTCGGGGTGAAGTCGAGATCGTTCGAGTACGCGTAGTACTTGGCGTACGTGAACATCGGCAGCCAGTAGAGCTCACCCGAGATCCGCTCGAGCGCCTTCTTGTAGGCGGCCTTGCGGACTTCCGGATCGGTGGAGGTATCGCCCTCCTCGAGCCACGCGACCACCTCCGGGTCCTTCGCCGGGTCGTCCCGCCCGCCGGAGAAGAAGTGGCTCGTGATCGCGGAGACGTCCGGGATCGAATTGGAGCCCCACGTCATGTGGTTGATCGGGGTCTCGCCCTTCCA
>JAJDXW010000256.1 GCA_022823045.1 Gammaproteobacteria bacterium | reverse complement strand
ATCACCCCGGTCTTCATCGATCGGCTGGTGGAGCTTGCCGGCGAGCTGGACGGCGACCCGCGGCTGTTGCTCCGGGCCATGGACACCGGAGCGGTTCCCCGGTTCTGGGGTCGGAACCGGCAGCGGCTCGAGGAATGGTTCCGGGAGAACGATTACCTGGGCGACGTCGAGCCCCTCGACGCCCGTGGCCTCGAGCGGCGGGTCGCCATGGCCCTCACCGCCCACGGCGCGCCGCCCGAGAGCGCGCTCGACCAGGCCGCGGAGGTCGCGCGGAGCATGGCGGCGGGCCTCGGGGGCGGCCACCAGGGGACACGTGACGTGGCGGAACTCGCCGCGTCGGGAGAAACGGACCGAGACGAACCTTCCTGAGCGCGGCTGGCCGGAGACTGGTGGATGCGGGGGTACGTCCCGCTCCAGCCTCAGCCCGTCCTCGCCTCCCAGCGGGCGTTCATCTCCGCGAACTCGCGCTCGGACTTCTCCCAGTCGAAGGGGCGTTCCTCGGAGGTGGCCGAATCGAACTCGCTTCGCGCCACCGTGAAGAGATCGCCGCCGTAGACGTGGATGGCTCCGGTTGGCGCAAGGGTGGGAATATCGACCGCGTGGATCGCCTCCTCCCCCATGATGCGGGTGTCTCGCGGCTCGAGGCGCGCCGTGCCCTCGCGCGCGATTCCCCCTTCGTCCGTTCGCCGGTAGAACGTGTTGTCCTCGATCCCCCGGTAGATCCCCATCACCGCCCAGAGGTTGTGCTCGTGGGGCTCGACGTGGATCTCGGGCGGCCAGACGATGTGGAGCACGAGCAGGTCCGACGACCGGTGGAGCACGGTCGAATGCCCGTGGGTGAGCGGACCGAAGGCCCGCGCCATCGCCTCGGGCTCCGAGACGGCGCGGGCCACCACCTCGCACACCGCGTGGCGCGGCGACGCATCCGCGTTCGCGGCGTGGATGTCGCTCAGGAACGAGTCGGCGGAGAACTTCATGGCCCCGGCCCTCCGGGTGAGAATCGGACTGCCGCAATCATGCACGACCGCCGAAGCTCCCGCCAGCCGGGGCCGTCCCCGTTCTCCGCCCGCCCGGCCGGTTACACTCCCGCGTCGCGGCGGGGAGCCGGAATGGGCCAGGACCCGAACATCATGAACGGACCACTCTCCGGATACCGGATCGTCGATCTCACCACCGTCGTGCTCGGCCCCTATGCGACCCGGATCCTTGGCGACATGGGGGCGGACGTCGTCAAGGTCGAGCCGCCCGAAGGCGACATGCTGCGCGAGATCGGACCGCGTAAGAGCCCCGGCATGGCGCCCATCCACCTCGCCCTCGGGAGCAGCAAGCGCAGCGTCGTCCTCGACCTCAAGCGCCCGCGGGCGCGCGACGCGCTGATGCGGCTCGTTTCCGGCGCCGACGCCTTCGTGCACAGCATGCGGCCGGGGGCCATCTCGCGTCTCGGGCTCACCTACGACGAGCTGAGGGGCCTCCGCCCGGACATCGTGTACTGCGGCGCCTGCGGGTTCGGGTCCGGTGGCCCCTACGCGGGGCGCCCCGCCTACGACGACCTCATCCAGGGGATGTGCGGGATCGCCGACCTGATGGGACGGGTCACCGGCGGTCCGCCCCGCTACGCGCCGACCATCGTCGCCGACAAGACGGTCGGGCTCTTCGTCGCCAACGTGGTGCTCGCGGCCTTGCTCCACCGCGAGCGCACCGGGGAAGGCCAGGAGATCGAGGTCCCCATGTTCGAGACCATGGTCTCCTACGTCATGGTCGAGCATCTCTGGGAGCGTGCCGTGCACCCGGACGACGGAGCGCTCGGCTACGTGCGGATGCTCGCGCCGAACCGGCGCCCCTTCCGCACCCGCGACGGCTACATGTGCATGCTCGCCTACACCGACCGCCACTGGAAGGCGTTCTTCGAGCTCGCCGGCTGCCCCGAGCGGAGCGCGGATCCGCGCTTCGCGCACATCTCGGGCCGGACCGATAACGTCGCCGAGCTGTACGCGGTGGCCGAAGAGCTGCTCGGGGAGCGGACCACCGCCGAGTGGCTCGCGGACCTCGAGAAGGCGGAGATCCCGGCCGGACCCGTCAACACCCTCGAGGACCTGCTCGCCGATCCGCACCTCGCCGGCCAGGACCTCATTCGGCGCGTCGACCATCCGAGCGAGGACGAGACCCTGCAGATCGGCCCGCCGGCCCGCTTCTCCCGCTCACCGGCCGCGGTTCGCCGCCCCGCGCCCCTTCTCGGCGAGCACACCGTCGAAGTGCTGCGCGAGGCGGGCCTCGACGAGGCCGGGATCGACGCCCTGCTCCAGGACGGCGCCGCCCTCCAGCCCTGATCCTCCCGCTGCTCCGAGCGCCCGCCCGGGGGGCAGGCTCGGCGCGCCGCCGGCTCACGGGATGACGAGGAACAGCCGCGCGGTGCCCCGCAGGATGTTGAGGGCGATGGCGCCGTCGGCGTCGGCCGCGACTTTCGAGAACTCCGCCACCGATCGGACCGCCGTGCGATTCACGGCGGTGACGATGTCGCCCGGCTGAAGTCCGTTGCGCTCCGCCGGGCTCCCTTCCTCGACTTGCGCCACCAGCACTCCCTCGACGCTGCCGTATCGCGGATGGCTCGGATCGAGGTCCCGGAACTCGGCCCCCTTGAATTTGTCGACCGCCCCGCTCTCGGCGAGGATCTGGCTCGAGGAACGTCCGGTCTTCGCCCGCATCGTCCGCTTCTCGCCGTCGCGGATGTAAGTGATCTCCATGTCCGTGCCGAGGCGCATCAGCCCGATCATGTTCCTGAGGCCGGTGCTGTCCTCCACCGGCCGTCCGTCGATGGCGAGGATGACGTCGCCGGCCTGGATCCCTGCCTCCTCGGCTGCCGATCCGGGCACCACCTGGGAGACGAGCGCTCCGGTCGCGACGTCGAGGTTCAGCGCCTCGGCGATGCTCGGGGTGACGTCCTGGATGTGGATCCCGAGCTGCCCGCGACGGACCTCGCCATACTCGATGAGCTGGTCCATGATCTCCTGGGCCATCGCCGCCGGGACCGCGAAGCCGATGCCCACGTTGCCGCCCGCCGGGGTCATGATGGCGCTGTTGATCCCCACCAGCTTGCCGTCTAGGCCGACCAGGGCGCCGCCCGAGTTGCCCGGATTGATGGAGGCGTCGGTCTGGATGAAATCCTCGTAGCCGCCCACGTTGAGTCCGGTCCGGCCGAGGGCGCTCACGATCCCGGAGGTGACGGTCTGGCCGATGCCGAAAGGGTTGCCGATGGCGAGCACGAAGTCTCCGACCTCGAGCCCCTCCGAATCTCCGAAGCTGATCGCGGTGAGATCGTCGGCCTCGATCCGGAGCAGGGCGATGTCCGTTCCCTCGTCGCTCCCGAGGAGCTCGGCTTCGAAGCTGCGCCGGTCCGCGAGGGTGACCATGAGCTTGTCCGCGTTGTTCACCACGTGATGGTTGGTCATCACGTAGCCCCGCTGCGCGTCGACGATCACGCCGGAACCGGCGCTGCGCTGCAGCCGGTCCTGCTGCTCCTGGGGGATGTTGAAGAACCGCCGGAAGAACGGGTCGTCGAACATCGGATGGCGGGCCGTCCGGTTCCGGGAGATGACCGCGATGTTGACGACGGCCGGGGTCACCTCCTTCAGCATCGGTGCCAGGGTCGGCTTGCCGTTGCCGCCGGCCGGATACGGCCACTGCGCCCACGCGGTCGCCGCGGCGGCGAACGTCAGCAGGAGGACCAGGGCGCGAAGCCCTGTGAGGGGTGGACGTGTCATGTCGGATTCTCCCGGCGCGGGGCGTCTGCTTTCCATTGTGGGGCGGGCCTGCGCCCTTTCAAGTCGGAGGGACGATCCGGCCGCGGGCCGTTCATATCCCGATGTGACGCGCGATCGCGTCCGGGCTCGCCCGCAGCTTGCCGCTCGTCCCGCTCCATACGATGCGGCCCTTCTCGATGATGAAGTGGCGGTCCGCGATGCGGGTGAGGTCGTCTATGTTCTTGTCGATGATGAGGATCGATTGCCCGGCGGCCTTGAGCCGGGCGAGGCAGGACCAGATCTCCCGCCGGACGAGGGGCGCCAGCCCCTCGGTCGCCTCGTCGAGGATGAGCAGCACCGGGTTGGTCATGAGGGCGCGTCCGATGGACAGCATCTGCTGCTCGCCGCCGGAGAGGAGCGACCCCGGGGTGCCGCGGCGCTCCGCGAGGGCGGGGAACAGCTCGTAGACGCGCTCCGTCGTCCACCCGCCCGCGTCGCCGCCGCGGCTGCCGGTGCCTGCGCCATCGCGGGGGGCGCGCGCGGTCGCGATCAGGTTCTCGTGGGTGCTGAGGTTGGGGAAGACCTGTCGTGCTTCCGGCACGAGCCCGAGCCCGGCCTGCCCGATTCGCCACGGCGGCTGCCCGGAGAGCTCCCGTCCGGCCATGCGGACCGAGCCCTCGAGCGGCGCAACGAGGCCCATGATCGAGTACACGGTCGTGGTCTTGCCCATTCCGTTGCGGCCGAGAAGGGAGGTCATCTCACCGGCCCCCACTTCGAGGTCGACCCCGAAGAGCACCTGGCTCCGCCCGTAGGCGGCGGTGAGTCCCCTCACCTCGAGCAGGGGATCAGCCATCGGATCCGCTCATCGCGTCCACGTTCCCCGTCCCCGCCGCGCCTCCGGCGTCGGGAAAGTCCTCGCCGAGGTATGCGCGGCGCACCTCGGGGTCGGCCCGGATCGCTTCCGGCCGGCCCGAAGCGACCACCCGTCCGCTGACGAGGACCGTGATCCGGTCGGCGATCGCGAACACCGCGTCCATGTCGTGCTCGACGAGCAGCAGGGTCCGCTCGCGCCGCAGGTTCCGCAGGGCCGACACCATCCGGGCGGATTCCTCCGGCCCCATGCCCGCCATCGGTTCGTCGAGGAGCAGCAGGCGGGGCCGGGTCGCGAGGGCCATCGCGATCTCGAGCTGGCGGTGCTCCCCGTGAGAGAGGTCCCCGGCCGCGTCTCCGGCCCGCTCCGCGAGGCCCACGCGCGCGAGGTGGTCCAGGGCGGCTCCCCGCAGGCCTTCGTCCCCGAGGGCTTCGCCCCACAGCCGATAGGCATGGCCGGTCGCCGCCTGCACCGCGAGCGCCGCGTTCTCGATGACGGTGAGCGTGGCGAAGATGCTCGTGATCTGAAACGATCGGGCAAGCCCGAGCCGGGCGCGGCGGTGGGCGGGGAGGTGGGTGATGGAGCGGCCGTCGAGCTCGATGGTCCCCGCGTCGGGGAGGGTGGAGCCCGCGACCTGGGCGATGAAGGTCGTTTTCCCCGCCCCGTTGGGGCCGATGATGGCGTGAGCCTCATGCTCGAACACGTCGAGATCGATACCGTCCGACGCGGTCACCCCTCCGAAGTGCCGGGTGAGGCCTCGCACGCTGAGGAGCGGCGCGGTCATCCCCCGGTCCCCGTGCGGAGCGGGCCGACGCGGAAGCCCGAACGATGATCGGAAGCTGGGTCCGACGCCTGCGAAGCGATCGCGAAGCGGAGCAGGGGCTGCCGGAGCGGGTGCGCGAAGCGATCCGGCGCCAGGAAGTCGAGAGTCAGCGGCTCATCAGTCTGCTCCAGCTCGGCGTGGTCCTGCTCTTCATGTTCCTCGCGGCCATCCAGCCCGACCAGCCGGCCGCGATCCAAAATCCGGACGCCGTTGACCCGGTTCCGCTCGTCCTCGGCGGGTACGCGCTCTTCACCCTCGTTCGCCTGTATCTCTCCTGGCGCGAGCGCCTCGTGCCGTGGATCCTCTACCTCTCCATCGTCCTCGACATGGCGCTCCTCCTCGCCCTCATCTGGTCCTTCCATCTCGCGTACGGGCAACCGCCGTCGTTCTATCTCAAGGCTCCGACCCTGATCTACGTCTTCATCTTCATCGGGCTCCGGGTGCTGACCTTCCGCGCCCGCTACGTGGTGGTGGCGGGGCTTGCCGCCGCCATCGGCTGGGCAGCCCTCTCCGCCTACGCGATTCTCGCCTCGGGCGGCCGGGAGATGATTACCCGGGACTACGTCGAGTACATGACCTCCAACTCGGTCCTCATCGGGGCCGAGGCGGACAAGATCATCGCCATCCTGGTGGTTACGGCGCTGCTCGCGGTGGCGATGAACCAGGCCCGGCGCCTCGTCGTTCGCTCCGCCGCCGAAGGCGCGGCGGCGCGGGACCTCGCGCGCTTCTTCTCGCCCGAGGTCGCCCGGCAGATCACCGCCGCCGAGCAGGTCATCGAGGCGGGGAGCGGGGAGGCGCGCGACGCGGCCGTCGTGTTCTGCGACATCCGGGGCTTCACCCGCTTCGCTCACACCGTCTCGCCGGGCGAGGTGATCGCGATGTTGACCGAGTATCAGCAGGCGCTCGTCCCGTCCATCCTGGGGCACGGGGGGACCATCGACAAGTTCATGGGCGACGGGATCATGGCGACGTTCGGCGCGGTCCGGCCCTCCGCCACGGCGGCCGCGGACGCGCTGCGGGCAGTAGACGCGGTGATCGAGGCGGCCGCGGCGTGGAACCGGCTCTGCGCCGCCGAGGGCCGGCCCGCGCACCGCGTGAACGCGGCCGCCGCCTTCGGCCCCATCGTGTTCGGCGCGGTGGGCGACGTCGACCGGCTCGAGTACACCGTCATCGGCGACCCGGTCAACCAGGCCGCGAAGCTCGAGAAGGCGAACCGCGCCGAAGGGGTCGACGCGCTCACGGACCGCGGCACCTTCGAGGCCGCCGTCGGGCAGGGCTACGAGGCGGGGTCGGTCGAGCATCGCTCGGACTCCCGGCTCGAGGGGTTCGACGAGCCGGTGGATCTCGTGGTCCTCGCGGCCCGGTCGAGCAGTCCGTCGAGCCCTCCCCGGTAGAACAGGACGACGAGGATGAGGATGAGGCCGAACGCGAGCGGCCAGTAGATGCTGAACCCGGACAGGAACTCCTCGAGGAGGATGAACGCGGCGGCGCCGAAGAGCGGCCCGAGGGCGCTTCCCGCCCCCCCGAGCACGACCATGAAGATGAGCTCCCCGGAGCGGGTCCAGTCCATCATCTCCGGGCTGATGAAGCTTGTGAAGTTGCCGAGGAGCCAGCCCGCGAGGCCCGCGATCATTCCCGCGAGGACGTAGCAGGCGAGGCGATAGCGGAAGGTGTTGAAGCCGAGCGCCTGCATGCGGGCGTCGTTGTCGCGCGAGCCCCGGATGACGAGACCGAAGCGCGAGCGGACGATCCGGCGCACGAGGTACGTCACGAGGACGAGGACCGCGAATGCGGTGTAGTAGAGCTGCACGTTGCTCTCGAGGTCGACGCCCCCGCCTACCTCGCTCCGAAGCTCGATGACCAGCCCGTCGTCGCCTCCGTACTCCTCGATGCTCACGAATGCGAAGAAGACCATCTGGGCGAAGGCAAGGGTGATCATGATGAAGTACACCCCGCGGGTGCGAAGGCTCACCAGGCCCGTCACGAAGGCGAAGAGGGCGCTCGCCCCGAGGGCGAGGGGAAGCTGGAACCAGGCCGAGTACTCCCCGTAGTAGGCGGGGATCCCGACCGCGTAGGCGCCGATTCCGAGGTAGGCAGAGTGGCCGAAGCTGATCATCCCGCCGTAGCCGAGGATGAGGTTGAGGCTCGCGGCGGCGATGGCGAGGATGAGGACCCGCGTCGCGAGGTCGAGGTAGAACGGCTCGTCGATCCAGGCGAAGAACGGCGGGGCGGCGGCAAGGAGCGCGAAGACGACGGCGCCGGCGAGGGTGCGCGGGTCGCGGCTCGCCTCGCGGAGCCGCGCGCGTGCGGAATCGGAAACCCGCCGGTCCATCAGCGGCCCCGGGGCGGGAAGAGCCCCTGCGGCCGGAAGTAGAGGATCGCGGCCATGAGGATGTAGATGAGCATGGCCGACACCGCCGGCGCGGCCGTCTCGGCCGCCTGGTTGGATACCACCAGCTTCATCGCCCCGTCGAGGAACGAGCGCCCCAGGGTGTCGATGAGGCCCACGATGAGGGCGGCGATGAATGCCCCCCGCACCGAGCCGATCCCGCCGATGATGATGACCACGAAGGCGACGATGAGGATCTCGTTCCCCATCCCGATGCTCGCCTCCGTAATCGGGGCGATGAGGAGGCCGGCGAGCCCCGCGAGCGCCGCCCCGGCCCCGAAGACGAGGGTGAACAGGGCCTGGATGTTGACCCCGAGGGCGTTCACGAGCCGGGGGTTCGAGGCCCCCGCGCGGACCAGCATGCCGGTTCGGGTGCGCGCGATGACGAGCCACATGACGAGGGCGACGGCGAGTCCTCCCGCGATGATGAGGAGCCGGTAGACCGGGAACACGACTCCGCCCGGAAGGGTCACCTGGCCGTTCAGGATCTGCGGCAGCGGGAAGCTCAGGCTCTCCGGACCCCAGATGAGGTGCACCAGCGTGTCGAACACGAGGATGAGTCCGAAGGTGGCGAGAACCTGGTCGAGGTGGTCGCGCTGGTAGAGGTGGCGGATGACGAGGACCTCCACCACCACCCCGATCGCGAAGGTGGCGGGGAGGGCGACGAGTACCCCGAGGAGGAACGAGTCCGTGGCGAGTGTCACCGTCGCGCACACGAACGCCCCCGCCATGTAGAGCGAGCCGTGCGCGAGGTTCACGCAGTCCATGATCCCGAACACGAGGGTGAGCCCCGCGGCGAGTAGAAAGAGCAGCACCCCGAGCTGAAGCCCGTTCAGGAACTGGGTGAGGACCAGGGTGACGTCCATCGGATCAGGGAGGAGCCTGGTGGGTTTGGGAGCCGGCGAGGGCCATTTCAGTCATGGTGTGGGGGCGGACATCGATGGTCCGGCAGTCCGTAGGTCGGATTAGCGTAGCGTAATCCGACATTTCCGACCCAGGAAGTGCGCGGCGCATGT
>JAJDXW010000152.1 GCA_022823045.1 Gammaproteobacteria bacterium | reverse complement strand
GCGTGCACCACCTTGTCGGTGAGGGTGAGCTTGTCGCGGAGGCAGTCGAGGTGGCGGACGGACGGGTGGATGTCGAGGGGCTCCACCGGATAGCCGCCCGCGAAGTGGATGCAGTTGAAGTACTGGGTGAGCTTGAGGAAGTCCCGGTAGCTCTCGCGGTCGCCGACCCGCCGCCCGCGATCGAGGTCCGAGCAGTTGGGCGGGCTCGACACGTTGCCGAAGACCATGTGCCGCCCGCCGATGGGGATCCGACGCTCCGGGTTGCGGGGGGTGATGGTGAACTCCGAGGGCGCGAGGTTCACCTTCTCCATCACGAGCGCGCGGTCCATGCGCACGTTGGTGCCGTCCGGGCTCGTCTCGCATCCCGCGGCGGCGAGGACCTCGCGGGCCTCCTCGTTCAGGAACTCGATGCCGATCTCCTCGAGGACCCGCATCGCGCCGTCGTGCACCGCGTGGACCTGCTCCTCGGAAAGGGGCTCGGTGGGGGCGTCCCGGTTGAAGGGGATCTCCCAGGGAAGCTGGCGGACCGCGGGTCCGGCGCCGCGCAGGTTGGCGCGGTGTCCTCCCGTCCGCCGGCCCCGCCGGCCCCGTCGGACCGGACGCCCGGCCGCCTCCTCCGCCGTCATCCCGGCCGGCTGCCGCGCGTCCGGAGGCAAACCGTCCCGCCCGCCCCGGCCTCGAACCGCCCGCCCGGGGACAAACGGGAGGCGTCCCCGCACGGGCGGGACGCACCGCGGCGGGGCGGGGGCCCGCTCGATGGCCGTGCCGGGCGTCGAAGCACGGGTCAGACCGTGAGGTAGCCGCCGTCCACCGCGAGGGTGACGCCGGTCACGTACCGGGCGAGGTCGGAGACGAGGAAGAGCACCGCGCCCGCGATGTCCTCCGGCGTCCCGTGGCGGCCCATCGGGATGTGCTGCATGAAGCGGGCGAGGAGCTCCGGGTTCTTCTGGATCCCCTCCTCGTTGAGCGGGGTGAAGATGAGGCCGGGGGCCACCGCGTTCACCCGGATCCCATGCGGTGCGAGCTCCGCCGCGAGCCCGGTCGTGAAGTTCTTCACCGCCCCCTTGGAGGTGCTGTAGACGACCGAGTTCGGGGTGTGCACGAACGATTGCAGCGAGCCCGTGCTGACGATCCGCCCCCGCGTCTCCTTGAGCTGGTCGAGAAAGGCGTGGGTGACGTTGAACAGGCTGTTGACGTTGACGTCGATGGTGTCCCGCCAGTCTTCGACCGCGGTCGGGGAGTCGATCTTCGCGCGCCGCACGATGCCTGCGTTGTTGAACAGGATGGACGCCGGCCCGAAATCCGCGGCGACCCGCGCCGCGAGCGCCCCGCAGGCGTCGGCGTCGGTCACGTCGGTACGATAGGCGCTCGCCGCGTTTCCGATGAAGGACGCGGTCTCGTTCGCTCCTTCCTCGTTCCGGTCCACGACGGCGATGCGCGCGCCCGCTTCCGCCATCGCGAGCGCGGTGCCGCGACCGATGCCCGAGCCGCCGCCCGTCACCACCGCGACGTGCCCGTCGAGCAGGCCCTTCGGTACGTTGAGGTCCATGGCCGTCGGTTCTCCTCCCCGCCTTCGTCCCCGCCGCATCTTCGCATGTTGACCCGGGGAATTCCGCCCCGACGGGGACGGATTCCGGGGGAAGAGGCCCGGGCCGGGGCTCCGGGAAGACGGGCGGGCCGGGACGGGGGCGCAAGGGACGACGGGAACGGTCCAAGGGCGCCCGCGGGCTTGTCGGGGCGGGGGGCGGTCTGCAATGATCCCGCGCGGAATCACCGGGGAGCCTCCGTGAGCAAGGCCGACGACGTATTCATTCGCCAGTTCATCATCGTCCTGGTCCTCCTCGCCGCCTACGGGGTGGGGGCGGGGGTCCTCGGCGTCTGGATCGCGGGCGCCGCCCGGGACGCTTCGGCGGGAAGCGAGCGCGCGACCCTCGAGCGCATCGCCCCGGTCGGCAAGCTCAAGCTCGGGGAGCCCGGGCAGCGGGCCCGCGCCGAGGCGGAGAAGGCCGCCGCGAGCGAGAGCGCGGCCGCGGCGGCCTCCGCCGACGAATCCGCCCCGGACAGCTCCGGCACCGCCGGCACCACCGTCGTCGCCGCGGCCGCCCCTGCCGCCCCCGCGAGCACCCCTGCCGCGGCCGTCGCCATCGACGAGGCCGGAGAGAAGATCTACAAGCAGTATTGCTTCGCCTGCCACCTGACCGGGGTCGCCGAGGCACCCAAGACCGGCGACACGGAAGCTTGGGCGCCCCGCGCCGCCACCGGATTCGACGCGCTCTTCGCAAACGTCGTCAACGGCAAGGGGGCGATGCCGCCCCGGTCCGGCTTCCCGCACCTGTCGGACGACGAGCTCAAGGCCGGGATCCGGTACCTCCTCGCGATCGCGAACCTCACCGCCGAATAACCTGCCTCCCGTTTGACGCGAACCAGGCCAATCGGAGCGCACCACGTCTCGCACACAGCAAGCGAAGACTCGCGAGCGCGGATAGAGCGATGATTCGACCGACCGCAGTGGAGCCGCGAGAAGGCCATCGGATCTGGGTGCGGTATTCCGACGGCGCTTCGGGCGAAGTCGACCTCTCACACCTCGCCGGCCGGGGCGTATTCGAGGCCTGGAACCACCGGGCGCATTTCGAATCGGTACGCATAACGTCGGTCGGCGCGATTGCCCGGGACGACGCCATCGAGCTTTGTCCTGACGCGGTCTACCTGCGTCTCACCGGCAAGAGCGTCGAAGAGGCGATGCCGGGAGTGCAGAACCGGTTGGTCGGCACCTGACACCTTCCGGCTCGGCACGTCGCGGCGCTCTCCTCCGGACGCTTGAAGGAACATAGCGGCGAGCACTCGCGACCGCCAGGGAACGGATGCGGCAGGTGACGCCATGACGAAGCTTGCGGACCTCAAGAAGCGTCTCATGGAGGACCCGGAATTCAGGGAGGAGTACGCGCGGGCCGATGACGAGTTCACTCTGATTGAGGCGCTGGTTCGCGCTCGCGCGGCGGCAAACCTGACACAGGCGGAAGTCGCCCGGCGCCTCGGCACGACCCAATCGGCTATCGCTCGGTTGGAGGACGGCGGCGTGTCCCCGCCCCTTGCCACCCTGCGCCGCTACGCCGAAGCGACCGGCACACGACTGACCGTCGGCTTGGCGCGGGCCGACACCTGAGACGGTCCGGCGGCCGTCGCCGCGTCCTTCTATCTCTCTGCTCGGCGTCACGAACGTCACCGCCGAACAGGCCCGACCCGCCTTCGGGGCGGACACCCCCATCCCCTCGGCCCGCCGCCCGTCTGCGGGCGTCGCGAGATCAAACGCAAGCGCTACCTGGACTGACATGACCGCATCGACCCCCGCTCCCCAATCCGAATACGTCGTCTGCATCGACAACACCGGCTATCCGGCCTCCCTCGAGCTGCACAAGATCTACCGGACGCTGCGCGACGACAACGCGGCGGACTCCGGCGACCTCCGGGTCGTCGACGAGAGCGGCGAGGACTACCTCTACCCCGCCGCCGGCTTCGTGGCGATCAGTCTTCCCGAACCCGTCCGCTCGTCGCTGCGACGCGCCGCCCGGTCTTAGCGTCCAGCTGACCGATGCGCTCGCGGCCCGGCCGCGCGAGCGCGAGTACACCATCCACGATACCCCCTGAAAGGCTTCATGCGCCGCGTCCAGCCGAACGGCGCCGGCTCCTGGCTGTTTCGCTTCCACCGCGATGGGAAGCCGCGCCGAATCACGCTTGGAAAGCCGGACGCGGTGAAGGCCGGCCAAGCGCGGGCCGGCGCGCTTGCCTTTCTCGCACGCGAGAAGGGTGGCGGTCATCCCGTGCCCCTTCCGGCTTCCGGCTTCCGGCTTCCGGACCCACGCTAACGAACTTCGCAAGCGAGTATGTGGAGAGACGCTCGCCCTCGTGGAAGCCGTCCACGACGACCTTGAGCTACCTCAACAGCGCCATCCTGCCCGCTCTTGGCCATCTCCGCGTCGGCTCGGTCGTGCGTGCCGATAATCGCGCGCTTCTTCCACGAATACGGGCGGAGAAAGCCGGGCGGCGCGAACCGCAATCATGACATACTGCGCGACATGTTCGACTGCGCCATCGCGTGGGAGCATCGGCCCGACGCCGCCGGGAACCCGGGCAAGGGCATCGTCCGCTACCGGCGACCGCCGGGCGGGCGGCCGCTCGGCGCGGACAATCTGGCGAGGCTCGGCGCGGTCCTGCGCCAGCGCGAAGACAAGAACCCGGTATGCGTCGCGGCGGTGCGCCTGCTCCCGCTGACAAGATGCAGGCCGGGCCAGATACGCTGCCTGCGCTGGTGCGAGGTCAAGCCCGACCGGCTCGCCCTGGGCGACTCGAAGACGGGACCGGGGCACGTTCTGCTCGGCGAGACGGCGCGGGAGCGGCTGCATGGCCTCGCTGAAACAGCGTCCGGGGAATGGGTGTTTCCGGGCGGCAGGGGAGATGGGCCACTGAGTACGAATGACTTTTGAGATTCCGGGTCAAGGCGCGCGACGCGGCAGGGATCTCGCGGACGCGCTGCTTCATGACCTGCGCCATGCGCACGCCTCGCATGCGGTCATGAACGGCGAGAACCTGCATGTCGCGGGGCGCTTGCCCGGACATCGACGCGCTTCCACCACCAACCGCTACGTTCACCTCGACGACGCGACCCTGAGTCAGGCGGGTGAGCGGGGGTGCACGCCCCGTTTGTGAGATTCAGGCGGCGGCGGCGGCGGCCCGGCGTTCCCAGAAGTCATCGAAGCGATTGCTTTCGATGGCGCAGCGCAGGGCGATGATGGCGTTGGCGCCGCTGACGGTCCAGCGCATGC
>JAJDXW010000187.1 GCA_022823045.1 Gammaproteobacteria bacterium | reverse complement strand
CTTCGCTGCCGCCTCCTGCGCTCCCGCATCCGGACGGAACGGAGATCCCGCCCGTATGGAACATATTCTCGTTTCATGGACGACATTGCCATTGACAAAAGCGGCCGTGCGTGCTCACTTGCCCCGATCTGGAAGAGCCCTGACCGTCGTCAGGCAGGGCGCGGGCAAGCACGGTTGCCCGCCCTCCGGGGCGGCTCCGTCTCCATATCGGTTCCGATTCATCCAGGAGACACGCAATGGACCGACTGAACTCGATCATCGATGCGGTCAACGCGTTCGCATGGGGACCGCCCATGCTCGGCATTCTGGGCGTGACCGGCGTGCTCCTCACCCTTGGTCTCGTGTTCATGCCCTGGCGCAGGGTGGGATACGGATTCCGGTTGCTGTTCGACAAGAGCGAGGCCGTCGGCGAAGGCGAGGTCAAGCCCTTCAACGCGCTGATGACGGCGCTGTCGGCGACCGTCGGCACCGGTAACATCGCGGGCGTCGCGACCGCGATCGCGCTGGGCGGACCGGGCGCAATCTTCTACATGTGGCTCATCGCGCTCTTCGGCATGGCGACGAAGTACGCCGAGGCGGTGTGCGCGGTCACCTACCGCGAGGTGGACGCATCGGGCAAGTTCGTCGGCGGACCGATGTACTACCTGCGCAACGGGGTCGGCGAGTTCGCCCCCGAGCTCGGCAAGTGGCTGGGACTCGCGTTCGCGGTGTTCGGCGCGGTGGCGGCCTTCGGCATCGGCAACGCGGTGCAGGTCAACTCGATGGCCGCCGCGCTGGTGTCCAGCTTCGGGGTTCCGAACTGGCTGACCGGGGTCGTCGTCGCGGTGCTGGTGGGCGTGGTCATCATCGGCGGGATCCGGCGGATCGGCGACGTCGCGGGAAAGCTCGTGCCGACGATGATCGTGCTCTACCTCGGCGCTGCGCTGCTCATCATCATCATCAACATCGCCGAAGTGCCGGCCGCCATCGGCCTCATCTTCACCCACGCATTCACGCCGGCCGCCGCGGCGGGGGGCTTCGCGGGGGCGGCGGTGGCCGCGGCCATTCGCTTCGGGGTGGCGCGAGGCGTGTTCTCGAACGAGTCGGGCCTCGGCTCGGCCGCCATCGCCCACGCGGCGGCGCAGACGAACAGCCCGGTGCGCCAGGGGGTCATCGCGATGCTCGGCACGTTCATCGACACCATCGTGGTGTGCTCGATGACCGCGCTCGTGATCCTCACCTCGGGGGCATGGACGATGACGGGCGCCGACGGCGGCGGGCTGACCGGCGCGGTGCTCACCTCCACCGGCTTCCAGAACTCGATCGCGGGCGGGCAGTACATCGTCACCATCGCGCTCGCCGTCTTCGCGTTCACCACCATTCTCGGGTGGTCGTACTATGGCGAGCGGTGCTGGCAGTACCTGTTCAGCGAGAGGAGCCTCATCGTCTACCGGGCGTTGTGGGTGCTGGCGGCGCTCTCCTTCGCGAATGTGAAGGTGGACCTCGTGTGGAACCTGTCGGACACCCTCAACGGACTCATGGCGGTGCCCAATCTCATCGGGCTCCTGCTGCTGGCGCCGATGGTGTTCAGGGTGACCCGCAAGTACTTCGAGGACCTGGGGAAACCGTTGGCGTAGCCGCCCCGGGCGCGGCCCCGGCGACGACGGGCCGCCCTGCCGTCCGGTCGACCCGGAAACGGCAGGACGGTCTCCCCGCCGTTCATCGCCGGGCGATCCCGGTCGACCGCCCGGTCACGCAATGGCGCTCCGGCGTCGTACCCCAAGGACGGCGGCGCACTGTGCCGCAGGCCGCCACGACGAACGGAGCCCGCGCCCGACGCCTGGCCGGTGCGGGCTCTTCCCTTTCGCCCCCTGCCCTCGCAGCCTCCCGGGGGGTTCCCCGGCGACGCATCATCCCATCCAGTCGAGGCGCAGGCGCTCGCAGTCATGCGTGCGGACGCCGGTCACGAGGTCGAGTTCGCGATTCGTGAGCTCGAGCAGGGTCTCCACCGCGTATCCTCCCAAGGTGGTGCGCCGATCGATCCCGTGCTTCCGCATCCCCTCGTGCCGCCCTCCGAGAACGAGGCGCCCGATCCCCGCCTCGAGGAGCGCCCAGCAGCACATGGGACACGGCTCCATGGTGCTGTAGAGGGTGGCGCCGGCGAGGTCCCACGTCCCCTCCCGGCGGCAGGCGTCGCGGATCGCCTGCACCTCGGCGTGGGCGGTCGCGTCCGGACCCGAACTGGCCTCGTTGTGACCGGCCCCGAGCACCGTGCCGTCCCGGACGATGACGGAGCCGACCGGCACGTTGCCTTCACGCTCCCCCTTGCGGCCTTCGTCGAGGGCCAGCCCCATGAAGTGGTCGTGGTCTGCTTCGGTCATTGTGCACTCTCCCCTGGCGCCTCCGAGCGCCGGGCCCGGCGGCGCGGTTCTTCGTCAGCCTGGGGCCTATACCGCGGTGTAGCCTCCGTCGACGAGGAGATTGGCCCCGGTCACGAACGACGCGTCGTCGGAGGCGAGAAAGAGGATTGCGTTCGCGATCTCCTCGGGCTCGGCGATCCGTCCGAGCGGATGGAGGTCGAGGAGCTTCGAGTACGTCTCGTTGTTCGACGTGAGGGTCTCGGTCAACGGAGTCCGGACGAACCCGGGGCACACCGCGTTCACCCGGATCCCCTCCCCGCCGAGGGCCGCCCCGAGGTCTCGGGTCAACTGGACGACCCCGCCCTTGGACTGCGCATAGGCGCTGAAGCCGTCCGAGAGCCCGACGCCCAGCGGATAGCCGACGTGGCCCATGATCGACGCGAGGTTGACGATCGAGCCGCCCCTCGCCGCCCGCATCACTTCGACCGCCGCCATGCACATGAGCATCGTGCCCTTGAGGTTGACGTCGATGACACGCCGCCAGCGCTCCTCGAGGTCCGGCAAGTCGGCGACGGTGCGGGCCGAGATCCCGGCGGAGTTGACGAGCACGTCGATCCCGCCGAACGAGGCGCGCGCCGCTTCGGCGATCGCCTCGGTGTCCGCGCGCGAAGTCACGTCGCCGGCCACGACCGCGAATGTGGCGTCCG
The DNA here is from genome assembly GCA_022823045.1 of Gammaproteobacteria bacterium. Classification (GTDB taxonomy): domain Bacteria; phylum Pseudomonadota; class Gammaproteobacteria; order HK1; family HK1; genus JAJDXW01. The sequence continues at coordinate 27,549 of JAJDXW010000187.1, read as the reverse complement.
CGTTTCCGAGCTCTTCCGCGATTACCCCGCACGCCGCTTCGCTCACGTCGCTCACGACCACGCTCGCGCCCTCCGCCGAGAAGCGGCGGGCGCAGGCGGCGCCGATCCCGGAAGCGGCTCCGGTGATGACGGCTACCTTGTCCTGCATTCGATTCGACATGGATGTGCTATCTCCTCGCCGTACTTCGTCGTGCGGTCCCGATTGTCCGTCGGCTCCATCGCGGACGGTTGGCTGAATGTCCTTCACCCAAGCCGTCGGCTATGGTATCGCCCGGATGCTCAGTGTTCTTCATTGGCCAGGTCGAGAGCTGCCCGGTATGTCTCGGTGCGGAGCCGGAAACGCAGCGCCTGGAGACGATTCAAAACGGGTCGAATCGAATCGAGAAGGCCACGCTCCTTCGCCAACACCAAGATGCCCAGCGTTCCCGTGACTTCCAGGCCTGCTGCGATAGCATGCCGGCGAGCGTCTCGGTCATCCAATACAAGCAGATGGTCCGGCGCCTCCAGCCCCAATGCGAGGACCTCCGTCTCGCCCCTTCCAAGACTCGTCACGAGCGGCAACAGCTTTCGTTCACGCACCGATCTCAACGTCACCCAAGGGAGCTGCGCCAACTCCGGCAGGCGGACCCCCCGCCTCCCGCCTTCGGCCAATTCGGCCGCTACGGCCGTCGGCACTTGCACCGACCCGAACAGAGCCGGAAGCAGATGGAGCAGATCCGTCTGATGCAGATACTGCAACGGCAACGTGTTACAGATGACGTCGTGCACCGACCACGTCGCGTTGGAGCTCTTCCCCGGACAGATCGAACGTATCGACTCCGTAGTCTGACAATTTATTCAAGAACAATGGCTTGGGTACGTTCGCGAATCCCGCCGCCGCGCCGGTGGACAGCCGCCCCATCTCGTAGAGCTTGATCGCAATAAGAATCTTCGCCTCTTCGCGGAACTCCTCGGGGGTCAGGCCCAAAGCGAGCAGGACATCGTCGCCGTAGTCGATGGTCAACGATCTCGTCATCATGGAACCTCCGCCTTTCGCCTCGCCCCTTCCAACCGCACGCGGCTAGGGAGACAAGGCTACCTGAGATGGCCGGCCCTTGCCTTCCGCGAAGTAGAGATCCATCTGCTTGAGCCGGTCGATCAGCACCCGCTCCTGCCGAGAATTGGAAACGTTCCGCACGAGGAACTTGGCATCCGCATCCGTCGAACGGAGAACGAGATAGTTGGCGATGGCCGAGAACACGGAGATATCGAAGTCGCGCGCCTCCTGCGAGGCCAATACCAGCGAGATCCCGTACTTGCGGCACAACGAAAACGGGCAACGAACCATCTGCAAAGTCGGCAAGCCGGGTCGAGGTCATGCGCCTCAGCTCACGAGCGTCTTGACTAACATCGATTGTTGTGTGTCACGTAATTCCGGTGGGATCAGGCCGCGGCGCCTCCGTCCCGGGTGGTGACCTCGATCTCGATCTTCATCCGGGGGTCGACGAGCTGGGCGACGATGAACGTGTTGGCGGGGCTCGCGTCGCGGCAGTACTCGCCGATGATGTCGACGGTCTGCTCGTAGTAGGCACGGTCGGCGATGTAGATGACGACCCGGACCACGTCCCGGAACGAGGCGTTCAGCTCTTCGAGGGCCCAGTGGATGTTGCGGAAGGCCTGGTGGGTCTGCTCGACGACGTCGTCCGAGATGGTGTGGTTCACGTAGTCGAAGCCGACGCACCCGGAAAGGAACACCATGTCGCCGTCGCGCACCCCGCGGGCGTAGCCGCCCCGCTCCTCGAAGCGCGAGCCGGTGAAGAATCGTTCTCGGGCCATGGCCGACGCCTCCGGTTCAGTACGGGGTGCCGTCGCGGCGGACGAGCCGGCCGCCCCGGATCAGCATGTCGATGTCGGGATAGTCGACGTCGTCGACCGGAGGACGGTCGCCGACCTCGAGATAGACCACGTCCGCCTCCGTCCGGTTGACGAGGTGGTGGCCATCCGCTCTTCCGGCCGGGAAGCCCGCGACCATGCCGGGGCCGAGGGTCTGCTCGCCCGCATCGGTGATCAGGGTTGCCTCGCCCTCGACGATGTAGACGAACTCGTCCTGGTGCGAGTGCCAGTGCCGCTGCGAGGACGCGGTGCCGGGCGGAAGGGTCACCATGTTGACCCCGAAATTCTTGAGCCCGAGCGCATTGCCGATCCGCCGCTTCTCCCTTGCCGCGCAGGCCGCATCGAACTCGGGAGGATAGCTCGTGCCCCGCGTGACCTCGACGGTCACCGGGTCCAGCGCGGGTGGTGCGGGCCGATCCGCCATCGCTTTGAACTCCTCCGGCCGCCGGCGGTGCGGCTCAGTCGCCGGTGAGGGGCTCGAAGCCCCAGGAGAACAGGGGCCGGCCGCCGTCCGCGCCCACCACCACGACCTCCTCGAGCCACGCGCGATCGCGCTCGCCACCAGGGTAGAAGAGGTGTATCGGCAGGACCATATTCTCCTCCAGCACCCAGTCCCGGTAGGGCGCGCCGTCCGGGAGCTGCACCTCGAAGTCCATGTGGGAGAGGCCGAGGCCGTGGAAGAAGATGAACGCGCTGTCCGGGTCGGGCATCCCGGTCTTGCGGTAGACCTCGCGGCCGAGCGCGCAAAGCTCGCTGATCCGGGCACCGGGCCGCATCGCTTCCACGAGCGCCTCCCCGACCTTCCCGGTCGCGGCAAGGCGCTTCGCCCCTTCCTGGGTCGCCTCACCGCCGACCACCCAGGACTTGCCGCCGTCCCAGCAGTAGAGGTCGAGGGTCCCGTGGCAGTCGAACATGACGTGGGTGCCGGGGGCGATCTCCTCGTCCTCGAGCCCGCTCTGGACGGTGAGGGTGGGGTCGTCTCCGATCGCGTGGCTCACCACCAGGCCTCCCGGGTCGCGCACGAACCCCCCGAGCTCGACCGCCGACACCGCGTAGACGTGGTTGAGATCCTGGCGGGTCCAGCCCTTCTCCCAGCGCGAAACGGTACGCCGGATGGCTTCTTCGTTGAGGCTCGTCGCCCGGGCGAGGAGGTCGAGCTCCGCCGGAGTCTTGACCGCCCGGGCGTGCATCAGCGGGTCGTAGCCGTTCGCGACCTCGACGTCCGGAAGACCCAGCCGCCGGCCGAAACCCTCGTCGTCGAAGCCGACCCGCCCGCGGTCGATTCCGAGATCGCGCATCGCGCCCCGGATCTGCTCGCCGCTCTCGAACCGGTAGGCGGCCCGCGCCCGCTCCACCCACTCGATGCCCGCCGCGGAGCGCGGGATGTGGGCGTCGATGTCCTCCTGACGAGGCGGCAGGTCCACCGGCGACATCACCGACCGGCAGGGGCGGATGTCCTTCACCCAGGTCGGCTGGTAGAGCGGGGTGGTGAGGTAGTAGTCGGCGAGCACCAGGATCGGATGCTCGGGCTCGCGCCGGGCGAGGATGAGCGTGTAGGGCCGCGGCTCGTCCGCCTTGTGGGCGACGCCGTTGAAGCCCGTCAGGTAGAACACGTTGAGCGCGCTGGTGACGACGAGGCCGTCGAGCTCGCGCGCCTCCATGTCGGCGAGGAGCCGGTCCAGGTTGCAGAAACGCTCCGGCAACCGCCGCCGCCCGAACGCGGGGCCGTTCTTGGCCCGTGCCGTCGTCGTCATCGATCACTCCTTCGCTTGTCGGGAACCGCCGGGAGGGCCGCCCGGGCTGGCCGGACCGCGCCGCCGCCGGCCGCCTCGCTACGCCGCGGTGCGCCGGGCGGGCGACTCGTCGCGGAACGCGGGCATCACCTCCGCCGCGAACCGCTCGAGCTGCTCGACCATCACCGCCTCCGGGGTGCCCATGCTCGACTGCACGTTCACCACCTCGAGCCCGGGGAAGTTCTCCTCGAGCTGCCGGAGATAGGCGATCATCTCGTCGGCGGTGCCGCAGAACCACGAGCGCGACTTCATCAGCCGGTCGATGGTGGGGAAGTCGACTTCCGCCCAGCCTCCCCGCCCGGCGAGCGCCGCCAACTGCTCGTCGGTGAGGCCGCGGAAGAATCCGAGCGGGGCGAACATCTTCGCGTGCTCCTCGTAGAAGGGCGTCGCCTCGCGCACCGCCTGCTCGCGGCTGTCCGCGAGATGGAAGTTGACTCCGACGCAGATCCCCTCGCCGAGCTCCGCCTCGACGCCGGCCCGGGCGAGGGCGTCGCGGTAGCCGACCACCGGCCCCTCGCCGAGCAGCGCCGAGCCTCCGCCGACGATGCCCTTGATGCCGTGCTTCACCATGAAGTCGAGCCCGCGCGGGCTCGCGCTCACGATGGGCTGCCAGCATTCGACGGGGAGGCGCGCGGGACGCGGAACGAGGGTGAGGTCCTCGAGCTCGTAGCCCCGGTAGGGGAGCTTCGGCGGCAGCGTGTAGTGCTTGCCGCGGTGCGAGAAGCGCTCCTCGTTGAAGGCCTTGAAGAGGATCTCGACCTGCTCCTCGAACATCTCCCGGTTCTCAGCCTGGTCCATCATGATCCCGCCCAGGGTCTCGACCTCGCGGGTGTGGTAGCCCCGGCCCACGCCGAAGATCGTCCGCCCGCCGGTCAGGATGTCCGCCGTCGCGTAGTCCTCGGCGAGCCGGAGGGGATGCCACATCGGGCAGATGTTGAAGCCGCAGCCGATCCGCAGGCGCTCCGTCACGTGCGCGAGGTGCACGGCCACCATGAGGATGTTGGGGATGCATTCGTAGCCTTCGTGCTGGAAGTGATGCTCGGCGAGCCAGAGGGCGTCGTAGCCGAGCCGGTCCATCGTGGTGGCGAGCGCCTCGGTCTTCGAGAAGACGGTCATGAGATGCTCGTTCGGGTAGCGCCGGTCGTTCGCGGGGGTCGCGTCCTGGCCCATGTCGCCGAGATCGACATGGCCCGCGTAAAGCGACGAGAACTTCGTGATCATCGTGTTCGCTCTCCAATCCTCGTGTTCGCCGCATTCGATGCGGCGGGGAAAGTCGTTCCGGCCGCTATGGTAGCGTGAGAATCGGCGGGACACCCTTGCGTCCCGCCCACCCCACGAAGGTCGTGCCCGACCAGGAGGGTACGCGGGCAACCGGCGTGAGAGCGGTCGCCGTCAGCCGTCGTACGCGACGAACTTCATGGCCTGGTAGACGCTGCGCCGCACCTGCCGGCGCTTGAGGCGCGAGGCGAGGAACCGGTTGAGCCCGGCCGCGAGCACCTCCACCACCTCGCCCGGGGGCTCCGCGCGCAGCTCCTCGCGCACCGCGAGCACCGTCTTCAGCAGGTGCACCGACACGATGAACTCGCCGGAACCGTGGTCGTAGAGCCCCTCCACCGCGCGGTCCAGAAAGGCGTCGGCATCTTCCACCCGCCATGAGCCGCCGTCGGGCTCGCCCCCCGTATAGGGTGCGTTGCGGCCGCTGAAGCAGGCCATCTGCAGGAGGGCGGGCGGCCACAGCTCCGGGAACTTCGCGCACTGCTTCCGGACCGCATTCGCGAAGGTGATGCCGTGCGTGAACGAGAGCCAACCGACGTTGTCATCGATCGGAACCCGGACCCGATCCTGATGCGCTTCGTCGAATGCGAGGAGGTTGCGGGCATTGGCGCCGAGCAGGGCGTGGTAGAGGTCGCCCGGCGGCGCGGCGCTCGACTCGGCGGCACGTGCGAGCGCCTTGTCGATGCCGAGCCCGCTCCAGTCGCCGGAGGCCGGAGCAGCGCCGTTCCCCGCCCTTCCCCACCGGGCGAGGGCCCTGGCGTAGCCCCGGTACTCCGGAATCAGGTCCTCGCGGGTCGCGAACACGAGGCCACGCACGAGGGACAGGAGGAGCGGCTCGGCGACGCCCGCGCCGAGCCGATCGATGAGGTGTCCCACCTTGCTCACGTAGATGAGCGAGTGGCCGAAGTCGTTGTAGTGGGCGAGCGCGGCCCGGCTGAAGGCCCGCTCGAAGTCGGCGAATCCGAGTCCTCCCGCCAGTCCGCCCCGCAGCATCGCCACCGCCGCCGCCTCGTCCTCACCCTCGACGGCGCCGACGAACGCCTCTTCATCCCAGGCCCGGGTGCCGTCCGGGAACGGATGGCGCGGCTCTCGCAGCACGTCGTCGGCGATGTGCGCGAGCCCTTCGAGCAGACATGCGAGGCGGGTCTCGTCGTCGCCTTCGTTCTCGTCGTGGAGGATGAGCCAGTCCGCGACCCCGGCATACGCATGGGTCCACCCGAACTCCATGCGATCGAAGGACCAGTGGATGGATTCGCGGAGCGCGTCCAGGGGATCGGCACCGAGCCGGTGCAGGCGTGCGAGCTCGCGCGCCATGCGCTCGTAGGCGTTGTCCTCGCGCGCTTCGGCGAGGCTTGCGAGGATCCGGGCGCGGCGCTCGGCGAACGGCGGGTCCGCGAGGTCGATCCAGACTTCGCCGTCGCGGATCTCCACCGGGTAGGTGCGAAGCCCCTCGCCGCCGTAGAGGTTCCGCCCGCTTTCGAGGTCGAACTTCCAGTTGTGCCAGTTGCAGGTCAGGATGCACCGCGCGTCGAGGTTGCCCTCGCGCAGCGGATAGCCCTCGTGCGGGCAGCGGTTGTTGCAGGCAAGCACGCCGCGCGGGGTGTGGAACAGCGCGATCTGCCGCCCGTCCTTGCGGAAGACGAGCCGCCCCCGGTCCTCGAGCGCATCGAGGGAAGCCGCGCGGGTCCAGGTCGTCCTGTCGGTCATGGTGGTTCCTCCCCGAGGCCGGGCCGAACCGCCGGGTCCCGGCGACTCCGGAGGCGGGCGGGATTCTCCCGGCCCGACGACGCCCATCCCCGGGGTCCGGTTCCGTCTCCGAGGTCAGAAGATACCCGCGATTCTCGATCGTATCTAACGCGCGCGTCGGCCTTCGCGGTCGTCGATGGAAACTGGCGGTGCCACGAAGTGTATCCGCCGGGACGAAGGCTTCGAGCGACTCGATGACTCGTGGCCGTCGACGGCTTCGGTCTCCTCGGCGGACGCCTTCCTTCCCCCGCGGCAATGCGTCATTCTTTCCTGCGCCAGCGTCGACCGGAGGTTCGAAGGAAAGTGGCGGTGGAACGTACGAAGGGACGCAACGGTGATCGTGGCGAGCACGGAGAGGCGGTCGCGGCGGGCCTTGCCGAGCTCTCGGGCTGGACCGCCGCCCTCGCCTGGCGGGACGTCCCCGAGTCGGCTCGACGCCGGGTCGCAAGGCTCTTCGCGGACGATCTCGCCGCCATCGTCGCGGCACGGGCGGAGCCGGAGCTCGGCGCCCTCGCAGAGCGGATTGTCCGTGCCTCCGGCCCCCCGGAGGCCACCCTCTTCGACGGGAGCGGGCGACGCCTCGACCGCTACTCCGCAGCGCTCGCGAACGGGAGCGCCGCCGACTGGTGCGAGCTCGACGGCGGCTATCGCAAGGCGCTCTGCCATGCGGGGCTCTATTGCCTCCCGGCGGTGCTCGCGGAGGGCGAGGCGGCCGGGAACCCCCTTGAGGCGATGCTCCGTGCCCTCCTCGTCGGCTACGAGACGGTCACGCGGGTGGCGAGCACCTTCGAACGCGCCGACCTCGCGCTCCATCCGCACGGCTCGCTTGCGGCGGTCGGGGCGGCCGCCGCCGTGGCCGCCCTTCGCGGGCATTCGCCCGACACGGCGGCGGCGGCCATCTCGACCGCCGCGACCCTGGTGTCCCCGGGACCGTTCAACCACGCGGTCGAGGGTGCGCTCGTGCGCAACGTCTGGCCCGGTCTCGGCGCCGCGGCCGGGATCCGGGCCGTCGACTGGGCCGAGGTCGGCATCACCGGGCTCGCGACGAGTCTTCACGATGTCCAGGCCGTCGCCCTTGCGGCAACCGCGCAGCCGGGCCGGCTGAGCAGGGACCTCGGCGCCGCCTGGGCGGTCGACGATGCCTACCAGAAGGTCCACGCCTGCTGTCAGTACGGTCACGCGGCGGTCGAGGCGACCCTCGCGCTCCTCGAGTCCCGGCCGCACGCGGACTTCGCGCGGGTCCTGCGGAGGATTCGCGTCGAGACCCACCGGCGGGCGCGGAAGCTCGACAACGTCCATCCGGCGACGACCCTCGCCGCGAAGTTCTCGCTCCAGCACATCCTCGCGACGACCACCCATCACCGTCACGCGAACGCCCCGGCGTTCCACGCCGCCACGCTGTCGAACCCCGCGATTGCGGCGTTGCGGGAGAAGGTCACGATTGCCCCCTTCGAGCCGGAGCTCGACCCGCCAAACGATCGGCCGGCGCGGGTGACCTGGGAGCTCGAAGACGGCTCGCTCGTCGCGCGCGAATGCCTGAGCGCGCGGGGAGGGCCGGACCGGCCCTTCACCGAGGCCGAGATCCGCTCGAAGATCCGGGGCATCCTGGACGAGCCGTACCCGGGACTGTCGGGGGCGATGACGGAGATCATGGACCTCGCCCCCGACGTGCTGGCGCGGCCGTGGCGAGAGACGGTGGCGACGGTGGCGGCGGGCGGGACGGCCCTCGAACTGCGGAGGCCGATAGCGGCAACATGAGCCGACGCGGGAAGCGCTGCGCGGGGAGGGCCCGCCATGGCGGCGTCGCGGTCGATCTCCGCCGTCTCCCCTCCCTTGGCCGCGCGAAGAACGAACGAACCTTCGGCCCATCCGGAAAGGACGGGCCGCCGGACGGAAAGGGGACGCGGCGTGCGGACGGCGCGCAAGGACAGAGAGCATGACGAGAGAGAAGGTCGTCCTCTACGAGAACCTCAGGACGCCGAGCTACACACCCTTCTACCTCGCCCACGTCGAGGGGATGTTCGAGGCCGAAGGGGTCGACGTCGAGCTTCGGCTTTCTCCCGCCCCCGCCGAGACCGCGGAGGGCCTCGTCGAAGGGCGCGCCGACGTCGCCTTCGGGGGGCCGATGCGGGTCATGATGCACCACGACGCCCAGCATCGCGCCGGACGGACTTCTCCGCTCGTCTGCTTCGCCCAGGTGGTCGCCCGGGACCCCTTTCTCCTTGTCGGCCGCACGCCCAATCCCGCGTTCCGGTTCGAGGACCTGGTCGGGCCGAGGGTGGCCGTGGCGGTGGACGTGCCCACCCCCTGGATGACCCTCTTCGACGACCTCGACCGCGCCGGGATCGACCCCGCGTCGCTCAACCGGACACCGGACGCGCCGATGGCCGAGAACGGCGCCGCGCTCGAGCGCGGCGAGATCGACGTCGTGCAGGTGTTCGAGCCCTACGCCGACCGGCTCGTCTCGACCGGGGCAGGACACGTGTGGCACCGATTCTCCCGGCGGGGCGACGTCGCCTTCACGAGCTTCTACACGACCGTCCGATACGCCGCGGAGCGGCGCGAGACGTGCACCGCCCTCGTCCGGGCGATCGCGGCCGCTCTCGTCCGGATCCACGAGGCGCCGGCGGAGACGATTGCCGAGCGCGTCGGCCCCGCGTTCTTTCCCGACCTCCCGGCGGGCGCGCTCGCGCGCATCGTCGCGGCCTATCGCGCCGCCCGGCTCTGGCCACCGACCCCGGCGCTTCCCGCCGCTGCCTTCGTGCGGCTCAAGGCGGCGCTCCTCGCGGGCGGCCTCATCACCTTTGACGTGCCCTATGCGCTCGCCGTCGACGCGGAGCTCTCGGCGGGCTGACCGGCCTCCAGAGCCTGACGCGATGCATGTTCCGACGATCGACATCGCTCCGTTCCTCGACGGGAGCGCCCGCGCGGCGGTTGCCGCCCGCGTCGCCCGGGCCTGCGAGGAGATCGGGTTCCTCACCGTCACCGGGCACGGCATCGCGCCCGAGGTCGTCGAGCGGGCCTTCGAGCGGTCCCGCGCGTTGTTCGACCTGCCCCAGGCCCGGAAGGACCGCTTCCACCCGACCGGTCCGTCGCGCCAGCGGGGCTATCACGGATTCGCGACCCGCGGCCTCGCGTACACCCTGGGCGAGAAGGCGCCGCCTGACTTGCGCGAGTCCTACTTCCTCGGACCCATCGACGACCACCGGGACCACTTCCACTCGCAGCCCGATGCGGCCGATGCCTACGCACCCAACATCTACCCGAACGAACCCGAGGGAACAACCGAAGCACTGGTTGCCGTCTATCGGGCGTACGAAGGGCTCGCGGCCGACCTCCTTCGCCTGTTCGCGGTCGCCCTCGGCGAGCCGGAGGGCTTCTTCGCCGGCGCCATAGGGCGGCACTTCAGCATCCTCGCGAGCCACCACTACCCACCGCTCGACGATCCGCCCGCCCCGGGACAGCTCCGCACCGGGGCGCACACCGACTACGGCGCCCTCACGATCCTCGCGATGACAGAGGCGGACGGCGGGCTCGAGGTCCGGATGCCGGACGGGCGCTGGCAGCCGGTGCGTCCGCCGAACGGCGCCCTCGTCGTGAATCTCGGGGACATGATGGCCCGCTGGACCAACGACCGCTGGACCTCGACCCTGCACCGCGTCGGCAATCCGCGCGAGCTCGGAAACACCCGCTCCCGTCGCCAGACCATCGGCCTCTTTCACCACCCCGATTTCGACGCGACCATCGAGGCGATCCCCTCCTGCGTGCCACCGAACGAAGCGCCGAAGTACCCGCCGATCTCGGCCGGTGCCCACATCGCCATGAAGATCGCCGCGAGCCACGAGGGAGTGAGAGAGTCCGGGCTTGGTCACTGACCAAGCTGGTCTCGATTCGGAGAGGTTGGTCACTGACCAGGCTCGGGTATCCGTAGGCCTCGACGACGAAGGGCGGAACATCGTCGCATCCCGCGACGCGCCGCGGCGGCGATCACCGTTCGGGGCACGAACCGCCACCGCCGTGAAACCGGTTGGCGCTCGGCCACCGGCACCCCGTCTCCGGTCTCGGTGACCATTTGACCGGCCTGCACCGGACGAAGCATCGCTCCGGGGTCGTCGCAGAGCTCGCGCTGGGCAATGGTCCTGCGGACTGAAAGTGTGCGCAGCGTCGGGTAAACGGAGCGATCCGCATTCAAGGGCATCGAGGTCAGGGATCGGGAGGGTGGGAGTCCGTGGCCTTGGCGAAGGCGGGCTGGAGGGACTCGGCCCAGATGCAGTGGCCGGCGTTGTGAGCGCCGAGGATGGTGAGGAGGAGGGCTTCCGTCTCCGAGGCGTTGCGGAAGCCTCGGAGGACGCCGTCCGGGACGACGATGCCGTCGAAGGGCTTGAGGACCACCGACTCCTCGCCCTCGTCGCCCCAGTAGATCTCCCAGCGGCCGGTTAGGGCCACGAAGGTCTCCTCGGAGCCGTGGCTGTGGAGGGCCGCGCCGTTCCCGGGCGGGGCCTTCACGAAGTCGATGTGGTAGTTGACCGCCTGCTCGACGGCGGTTCCCTCGAGCTGCTCGTCGTCCGCCCCGGCCCCGAGCGCGCTGTAGAGCGTTCGGACGTGCCCCGGCAGGGTGCAGTCGAGGAACGCGCGGGGCGACGGGACCAGCTCGCCGAATCGCCAGACTCGCCCTTCCATCTCGTCGCGCGAGATGGGCATCGACTTCCCGAACCAGGCCCCGGACGCCGCGTCGTGGCGGATGTCGCGCTCGTTTCTCATGCTCCCGCTCCTCGTTCCACGCGGTCTCGAAATCTCCCGGCCTCGCCCGTACCGGCTCGCGCACGTCCCCCGGCGGCCGGTCGTGGCTCGCGAGCCCCACCTTCACCTGCCAATTGTTCTACCGGACGCGGCCCACTTCCAGGCGCACACTCTCCGGGTCGGGGTTGGCAAGCGCGCTCCGATCGACAGCCCACAGATTGCACCGCGCGGGCCGGGCCGTTACCCGGCCGGTGCCGCCCACCCGCCCGCCTCGCTGCTGACCCATTCGCGAAACGCCGCGGTCATCGGCTCGTCCGCCGTCGCTTCCGGACCCACGAGGTAGTAGCGAAGGCTCTGGTGCACGGAGAGATCGAACGGCTTCACCAGTCGTCCGGCCTCGATGTCGTCAGCCGCGAGCACGCTGCTCGCCAGGGCGACCCCCTGGCCGGCGAGCGCCGCGTCCATCATCAGCCCGTAGCTTCCGGACCCGAACTCCGGACCCTGGGTCGGATCCACGTTCTCCACCCCGGCCGCCCGCAGCCACATCGCCCAGTCCGGCCACGTGGGATTGCCGGGCGCCCATTCCTGGCGAAGGAGCGCATGCCACGCGAGGTCTTCCGGATGCTCCAGGGGATGCGGGCCTTCCAGCAGGGCCGGGCTGCACACCGGGAAAACGTCCTCCTCGAACAGAACGTCGCACCGCAACCCCGGGTAGTTGCCGTCACCGTAGCGAATCGCAAGGTCCACGGCCTCGCGCGCGAAGTCGACGACACGGGATGTTGCGTCGAGCCTGATCTCGATTCCGGGATGCCGCTCGCGAAATCGATCGAGGCGGCGCACCAGCCACTTCGCACCGAAGTTGGGCTCGACGCTGACGGTGAGGGGACGGCGCACCGTGCGCCGGTAAAACGCCTCCATGGTGCGGGCAAGCTGGTCGAAGCCGTCGCTCACCCCCGGCAGCAATGCCTGGCCGGCGACGGTGAGCTCGACGGATCGATTGAGGCGCACGAAGAGGGCTTCGCCGAGGTAGGACTCCAGCGCGCGCACCTGTTGTCCGACCGCCGCGGGGGTGACGTGAAGCTCCTCCGCGGCCCGGCTGAAGCTCATGTGCCGGCCCGCCGCCTCGAAGGCCCGGAGCGCGTTGAGGGAAGGAAGAAGCCGTTTCATATGGCCAAGAATTTCTTTATCCAACAGATAGCGATTATGCGTTGTGCACAACGGAATTGGAACCTATATTCTCGTCCAATCGCACTGACGGGTTCACCGCCGTCACCACAACTGAAAGAGGATATCTATCATGAGGGCAATCCTGTCCGACACGACCGACGCTGGTCGTTTCGCCACCGCCTACGCGACACCGGATCCTGCGACCGGTCCTCGCGGCAACTTCGCGCTCGACCACGATCCGGCGGGTACGGTCGAGCTTCGTCGCGCGTTCGTGCGGCCGGCCGGCGCCGCGCTCGCCCGTATCGAACGTGCCATCGTCCGCGTCCTGAGCGAGCTGCGCGCCGCGCGGGACCGGCGCCAGACGGTGCGGGAGCTTCGCCGCCTGAGCCCGGCGCTTCTCGCCGATATCGGAATGGAACCGGAAGAGATCGAGCGGATGGTCGATGCGCGGCTCGCCGGGCGTCGGTACCTGACCGCAATGCGGATCAGCCCTTGACCGCCCCCGCGGTCATGCCGGCGATGATCTGGCGCGCGGCGAAGAAGGTGAAGACGAGAGGCGGGATCGCGATGAGGGTCCCCATGGCCATGATCCGCCCCCACTCGACCCCGGTGTCGGTGATGAAGCCGGCCGCCCCCACCGGGAGGGTGCGGGTGCTTCGCCCGGTGAGGAGCAGGGCGAGGATGAACTCGTTCCAGGCGATGCGGAACGCGAAGATCCCCGCGACCGCATACCCCGATTTCATGAGGGGCAGCAGCACCCGCGTGAACACCTGCCAGGCGGTCGCCCCGTCGACGATCGCGGCCTCCTCGATCTCCATCGGGATCTGCTTGTAGAAGCCGAAGAGGAGCCAGATCGCGAAGGGGAGGTTCAAGGCGGTGTAGAAGAAGGTCAGGACTGCGAGGTCGTTCTTCAAGCTGAACATCGTCACCATCGCGAACGCGGGCACCGCGAGGACGGCCGGCGGCACCATGCGGACGAGCAGGGTCGCGTTGGCGACGAAACGCCGCCCGCGGAACTCCGAGCGCGCGAGGGCGTAGGCGCAAAGGCCCCCGAAGAAGAGGGTGAAGAAGGTGGACGCGGTCCCGACGATGACCGAGTTCACGAGGTAGCGGTCGAACTTCCCCCGGGTCAGGATGTACTCGTAGTTGTCGAGCGTCGGGAAGAACAGGAACCATACCGGACGCCCGTCGAATATCACGACCTCGTTCTTGAACGAGGTGCCGACCATCACCCATATCGGGATGAGGCAGATTCCCGCGAGGACGAGGATGGCGCCGTAGCGGCCCCAGATCGCGGCGGGGCTCTCCAGCCGACGTTCAAACATCGGTCTTCTCGTTCATCGGGTTGCCGTGGGCGAGGATGGCGGCGCTCAGGCCGAACACGATCACGATGAGCAGCACCGCGATGGCCGAGGCGTACCCGAGGAGCTGCGCGTCGAAGGCCCGGTTGTAGATGTGGAGCGACAGGAGCTCGGTCGCCCGCCCCGGGCCGCCCCCCGTCATGATGTACATGACCTCGAGCGCGCGGAACACGTCGATGAGGCGCATCAGCAGGGCGATGACGAGGATGGAGCGGATCATCGGCAGCTTGACGAGGAACGTCTGCTGCCACCAGTTGGCCCCGTCGATGCGCGACGCCTCCAGCACCTCGGAGGGCAACGCCTGGAGGCCCGCGATGACGATGATGAAGATGAAGGGGGTCCACTGCCAGATGTCGGTGAGGACGATCGCGAAGAACGCGAGGTCGGGCACCCCGAGCCACACCTGCGGCTCGAACCCGAACCAGAACCCCAGGTAGTAGTTGATCCAGCCGATCCGCGCGTCGAAGAGATAGCGCCAGATGAGGCCGACCACCACCGGGGAGACCATGAGGGGCAGGATGAAGATCGTCCGGAAGACGCTTGCCCCCCTGATCGGCTTCTCCAGCATGAGGGCGAGGGCGACCCCGAGCACCATCTCGATGGTGATCGTCCAGAACCCGAAACGCAGGGTCACCCACAGCGACTCGCGGACGTCCGGGTCGGCAAGCATGCGGACGTAGTTCGCGAGCCCGACGTTCTCGGCCTTCGAGAACGGAGTCGCGATCTTCCAGTCGAAGAACGAGAGGTAGAGAGCGTCGAGGACGGGGTAGACGAGCCCCGCGGCCATCACCGCGACGGCCGGGAGGATGAACCAGTAGGGGGTCAGCGCTCGCGAGCTGAAACGCGGGCGACGGGGTCGGGGAAGCGGCGGTGACGCGGTCGCGGCCATGGATGCCGCCTGAAGGCTCCGCGGGCGGGAGGGGCGAAGACCACCCCTCCCGCCGCAACGAACGTCAGCCTGCTACTCGCGGTACCGCGCCCAGGCGTAGTAGCCCTCCCGCTCCATAATCGCGCGCGCCTTCTCGGCCGCCGCGTCCATGATCGGCTGGATCGGGTCGTCGGTGGTGATCACCTGGGTGAGCGCCTGCCCGAGGACGTCGATGTTGAGCTCGTTCCACTCGGGGATGAGCGGCCGCCAGTCCGGGTCGGCGCAGGGAAGCTGCTCGAGCACCACCGGGTACTCCGCGAACTGGTCGGCGAAGTGGGCGATCGTCGACATCCGCACCGGGTCGCCGCCGAGCTCCACCATCCTCCGGTCGCCCGCCTTGGAGGTGATGTACTGGATCAAGAGGAACGCCGCCTCCTTGTTCTGGCTGTTGGCGGGGATCCCCACCGCGAAGCCGCCCGTCTCGGAGCCGCAGCGCGACCCCACCGGATGGAGGGCGAACCCGACCTTGCCGTCCACCTTGGAGAGCTTCGGGTCACGCGACATCGCCGCAATCTTGAGGGTGTCGATGTACATCGCGGCGTCGCCCTGCAGGAACGCGGCGGACGCCTCCGAGAACCCGTAGGACGGGATGCCCGTCGGGCCGGTCTGCGTGATCTCCCGCATGATTTGCGCCGCTTCGACCCCCGCCGCGTTGTTGAAGACGGGGTTCCAAGCGTCGTCGAAGATCTTGCCGCCGAGCGGCGCGAGGTGGAGGAGCCAGCCTGCCGTCACCTGGTGACCGGTCTTGCCGCGCGACGTGAGGGCGCCGACCCCGGTCTTGTCCTTGATGACGGGGAGCGCGGCGCGGAGCTCGTCGTAGGTCGTCGGCGGAGCGACGCCGGCCTGCTCGAGGAGGTCCATCCGATAGGCGAGGATCGAGGTCTCGGCCCCGAACGGGACGCCGTAGAGGCCGCCCGACTTGCCCGGCATGTAGCCCTTCTTGCCGCCCACGACGCCTCCGTTCTGGAGGTAGGCGTCCGCGATGTCGTCGATGTCGTACTCCGGATCGACGAGGGCGCCGCTCGTGAACATCTGGCTGAGCGGCGTCAGCAGCCCCTTCGCGACGTACTCTCCTTTCCACATGACGACCCACGAGACGACGTCGTACTCGCCCTCCTCCTTCGACATCTCGAGGAGCTGGCGGTCGCGGAGCTTGAGGTACTGGAGGGCGTCGATCTCGACCTCGATACCGGTCTCGTCGGTGAACTCCTGGACCAGGGTCTCCGCCTTGCGGAAATGACTGAGGGCCGGCCAGCTCACCACGATGGTCGAGCCCGCGTACTTTTCGTACGGGTTGGCCGCGGCGTTGCCGGCGACGAGGAAGGTTCCGAGGGCGGCAAGGACCATCGAGCCTGCCGCTACCGTCCATTTCTTCATTTCGTCAACTCCCGAGTGACAGTGTGAGGTGAAGCAGTGGTGGGCCGCATGGTAGCCCCCGGCCCACGGGCACGCCAGCGTCAGTCCGCGAAGTTCCGGGGCCGAGCCGTTGCCACGGAGCGCGGGGTTGGATACCGTGGCGAGCGCGAAGCGATGCGCCCGGAGTGCAATGTGCCGGGACGCGGATCCGATCATCCGGCCGGCGGCGGCCGGCCAGACGACGAGGAGAGAAGGCGATGCGCGGAGTGGTGTTCCTGGGCGAACGCAGGCTCGAGGTGCGGGAGTTTCCGGACCCGACCCCGGGACCCGGCGAGGTCGTCATCGAGGTCAAGGCGTCCGGAATGTGCGGAAGCGACCTCAAGTTCTACCGCCCCTCCCGCGCGGAGGCGACCCGGGCGCTCGGCCTCGGCGGCGACGGGGAGCCCAACATCGCGGGGCACGAGCCGTGCGGCATCGTCGTCGCGCGGGGGGCCGGGGTGAGCGAGAGCGAAGCGCCGGACGGAGCCCGGGTGATGGTGCACCACTACAAGGGCTGCGGGGCCTGCGAGCACTGTCGCGTCGGGTGGCAGCAGCTCTGCCCGGAGGGGTCCATCGTCTACGGCGCGACCGGGGACGGAGCGCACGCGGACTACATGAAGATCCCCGCCTCGACCCTGGTTCCGCTCCCGGAGGAGCTTTCGTTCGAGACCGGGGCCGCGATCGCCTGCGGCACCGGGACCGCCTACGGGGCGCTGAAGCGCGTCAACCTCACCGGCTCGGACACGATCGCGATCTTCGGCCAGGGTCCGGTGGGCCTCAGCGCCACCCAGTTCGGGCATGCGATGGGCGCCCGGGTCATCGCCCTCGACACGGTGGGCGAACGGCTCGAGCTCGCGAAGGGGCTCGGCGCGGACGAGATCGTCGACCCCGGGAGCAACGACCCGGTGGCGGCGATCAAGGAGCTGACCGGCGGGCGCGGGGTCGACATCGCGATCGATTGCTCGGGGAGCGAAGCGGGACGGCTCGGCGCGATCCGCTCGACCCGGACCTGGGGCACCGTCGGTCTCGTCGGCGAGGGCGGCACGATGACCGTCAACGTCTCCCAGGAGCTCATCCGCAAGCAGCTCACCATCGTCGCGTCATGGACGTTCAGCGCCTTCGGCCAGGCGGACTGTGCCCGCTTCGTCGCCGAGCGGGGCATCGACGTCGACCACCTCTTCACCCAGCGCTACACGAGCCTCGACGAGGCGGAGGAGGCCTACCGGCTCTTCGACACCCAGACCACCGGCAAGGGCGTGTTTCTCCTGTAGCGCGTGAAGGGAGCGGCGCGCCGAACGGGACGCAACGGGACGAAGCGGGACGAGCGCGCGGCATGACGATCCGGACCGTCGCGATTCAGAGCCCCGGAGACATGGGCTCCGGGGTGGGGCGCGAGCTCGTCGCCCGCGGCTTTCGGGTGGTGACCTGCCTCGCGGGACGAGGCGAACGATCGCACAGGCTCGCGGAGACGGCCGGGCTCGAGATCGCGGAGTCGCTCGACGCTCTCGTCGAGGGCGCGGACCTCCTCCTCTCCATCCTCCCACCGGCCGCCGCGGAGCGCTTCGCGGACGAGGCGGCGGCCGCGATGCGGCGCACCGGCGCGAGGCCCGCGGTCGCCGACTGCAACGCGATCTCGCCCGCCACCGCCGGCCGGATCGCCGCCCGCTTCGCCGGGACCGGCGCCGCCTTCATCGACGCCGGGATCATCGGTTCGCCCCCCGGCCGGTCCGACCTTCCCACCCGCTTCTACTGCAGCGGCCCGGATACCTCGGCCCTCGAAGCGCTCGACGGCCCTGCGTTGAGCGTGCGCCGTCTCGGGGACGATATCGGCCGGGCATCGGCGATGAAGATGGTTTACGCGGCGGTCACCAAGGGCACGTTCACCCTCCACGCGGCCGCCCTCACCGCGGCCCGCGTCCACGGGCTCTCCGGACCCTTCCACGCCGAGCTCGAGGAGAGCCAGCCCGCCGCGTTCGCGGCGATGAACCGGATGGTGCCCCGGCTCCCCCTCGACGCGGCGCGCTGGATCGGAGAGATGCACGAGATCCGCGACACGCTTGCGTCCGCCGGACTGCCCGCTGGATTTCACGAGGGGGCGGCGGAGGTCTTCGAGCTCCTTGCCCGCACCCCGATCGCCGCGGAGACCCGCGAGACCGTCGACCCCTCCCGGACCCTCGCGGACGCCCTCGAGGTCTACGCCGAGACCCTCGACGCGATCCGGACGGCGGACGACCCGGGCGGCGATTGAGGCCGCGCGCCGGCGGCCGGCCCCGACCGTCCGCCGCGGTCGCGACGAGAAGGAGCACCGAATGAAGATCCTCGCGGTCAACCCGAACACCTCCGACATCGTGCTGGACGTCATCGTCCGCTCCGCCCGGCGGGCCGCCGCGCCCGGCACCGAGATCGTGGGGCTCCGCTCCCCCGGGGGGACCCGGAACATCGACTGCGCCTACGGCGACTACATGAGCGCGCCCCACGTCATCGAGGCGGTGCGCCTGCGGGTGGCGGAGGACCGCCCGGACGCGGTGGTGCTCTGCGGCTTCGGCAACGTCGGAATCTTCGCGCTCAAGGAGATCCTGGATGTCCCGGTCTGCTCCATCTCGGAGTCGAGCATGGCGATGGCCTGCCTGCTCGGCCACCGCTTCTCCACCCTCACCATGCTCGACCAGTTCATCCCCTACCAGCAGGACATGGTGAGGCTCTACGGCTTCGAGGCGAAGTGCGCGTCGGTGCGCGCGATCGACGTCAACGTCGAGCGAGCGGTGATCGAGCGCGAGGAGACCCTCCGCCAGCTCACCGCGCAGGTGAACACGGTCGTCGCCGAGGACGGGGCGGAGGTGGTGATCCTCGCCTGCGCCGGCCTCTGCGACTACGACCGGGAGCTCACGGAGTCGTCCGGGGTCCCGGTGATCGATCCCGTCGTCGCGGGCGTCAAGATGGCCGAAGCGTTCGTCGGGATGGGCGTCACGCACTCGAAGGTACGGAAGTTCCACGCCCCGCCGCAGCCGCTTCCCGACTACGGCGGGGCGACGCTCGAACGGGCATGGCCGGCCGCGTGCGGCGGCGCACCGGCGTCAACAGCAGGAGTGGCCCCCAATGACGAGTAACTCATCCCGGAACCCCTCCCACGAGGCGCTGGCGCTCGTGAACCCCGAGCGGGTGCTCGACCTCGAGCAGGCCCTCATCCGCATCCCGAGCTCGTCGTTCGAGGAGCAGGCGATCGCGGATTACCTCGCCGAGTACATGAGCGGCATCGGGCTCGAGGTCGAGATGATGGACGTCACGAGTCCCCGCGACCCGTCCGTCGTCAGCCGGCAGCCGATCGGCCGGCTCCCCGGCACGGGGGGCGGACCGAGTCTCATGCTGAACGGGCACATGGACCCCGGGGTGGAGATGAGCGGCTGGAGCGTCGACCCCTATGGCGCGAAGTTCGAGGACGGCTGGATCTGGGGCATGGGGGCGCACGACGACAAGGGCGGCATCGCCGCGATGGTGAACGCGGTCGACGCGGTCATCCGTTCGGGCGCGCGACTCGCGGGCGACATCCTCGTCTGCCCGGTGGTCGCCCACAAGTACGGCGGGGCGGGTACCCGGGCGCTCCTCGCGCACGGCGTCACCGCGGACCTGTGCATCAACCTCGAGCACTCCGCCAACACCATCGCGAACGTCTGCGTCGGCATCGTCATGGCCCGCATCCGCACCACCTCCCCCGACCTCTTCTTCCGGTTCAGCGACGAGGCGCGGGCCGCGTTCTGGAACCCCGTCGAGCAGCAGAGCGAGATCCTCCGGCGCCTCGGCCCCAGCCTCACCCCGGCCGGCGAGGACTCGTGGATGGCGTTCACCCCGCACCCGGACCTTGAAGGGTTTCCGATGCACAACGTGGACGTCATCCACAAGGAGCACTACTACCAGACGAACTTCACCGGCCTCTCCACCCGGGACTGCGATCTCGTGTTCCAGGTCCGGACCGTGCCGGGGCAGACCGTGGAGAGCGTGCGCTCCGACCTCGAGCGCCTGCTCGACGGCATCGCGCGCGACCACCCCGCGTTCCGGTACGAGCTGGAGCTGCCGGCGGCCGGCACGGAGACGAGCTGGTGCCAGGACCCGATGGAGATGGCGAAGGACCACCCCCTCGTCGTCCATCTCGCCGAAGGGCACGAGCGCGCTTCCGGCGAAGCTCCCCACGTCGGCGGGTACGGCCGGCTCGGCAACGTCGGCGACGGCAACATCCTCGCCGCGGCCGGGATCCCGAGCCTCCAGTACGGGCCGGGGGACATCCGCATCTACGACGAGTGGCCGACTCCCGACGAACGGGTCCGGCTCGACGACCTCGTGGTCGCCGCCCGCGCGATCGCATGGGCGATTCCGGGCGTGTGCGGCTGACCGGCTGGCCGGAAGATTCGCGGAACGGTCGAACGGCCGTCCGGCGGCCGGTCAGCGCGCCAGGGCCTCGGGCACGAACAGGGCGATCTTCGGGAAGAGGATCAACAGCGCGACCATCACGATCAGGGCGACGACGAAGGGGACCGCCCCAATCATCACGTCGTGGAGCTGGCCCCGGCCCCGCACCCCGTGGACCACGAATAGGTTGACGCCGACCGGCGGGGTGATGAGGGCGGTCTCGATGAGGAGCATCACGAGGACCCCGAACCACACCGGGTCGAACCCGAGCCCGATGATGACCGGAGTGATGAGGGGCACCGTCGCAATCATCATGGAGAGGGTCTCCATGAACATCCCGAGCACGAGGTAGAAGAGCACCACCACGAGCAGGGTCTCCATCGGGGTGAGCCCCACGTCGAGCACGAACGCGTTCACCTTTCCCGCGAGCCCCACCGAGCTCAGCACGAAGTTGAGGAAGTAGGCGCCGATGAGGATCGCCATGATCATCGCGGTGCTGCGCATGGTGCCTTCCGCGACCGCCCGCAGCATCGGCCACGAGATCCGGCGGGCGGCAAGCGCCATCGCGATGATGACCCCGAGCGCGGCGGACTCGGTCGGGGTCGCGATCCCGCCGTAGATCGAGCCGATGACGATCACGAAGATGATGAGGGGGGGGATGAGGTCGGGGAGGCTCCGCCAGCGTTTCGACCAGTCCGTCTCCGGCCGCCGCCCGCCCCACTCGGGCCTTGCCACGCAGCCGATGATGACGGTGATCGCGAAGAGCGAGGCGAGCACGAGGCCGGGGATCATCCCCGCAAGGTAGAGCTGGGGGATGGAGGTCTCGGTGAGGACGCCGTACACGATCATGTTGATGGACGGCGGGATCAGGATCCCGAGGGTGCCTCCGGCCGCCACCGTGCCGAGGAAGAAACGCTCGTTGTAGCCGTAGCGCCGGATCTCCCCCACCGCGATCGTGCCGATGGTCGCCGCGGTCGCGACCGAGGAGCCGGAGACGGCCGAGAACATCGTGCACGTACCGATGTTCGAGTGCATCAACCCGCCCGGGAGCCACGAGAGCCAATGGGTCATCGCCCCGTACATCCGCTCCGCGATCCCGGAGCGGAGGAGGAACTCTCCGAGCAGGATGTAGAGAGGGACCGCGACGAGGATGACGTCGGTCGAGACCGCCCACGAGAGCTCGCCGATCGCGAACCGCAGGGGCAGGAACGAGAAGAGGTAATCGAGAGACAACCCGACGACCGCGAGCACTCCCGCGACGGGGACGCTCAGGGCGAGCAGCCCGAGGAGGATGACGATCGTCGTGCCAATCATTGGACGTCACCCGGTTCGAGCGACGCGACGAACGCAAGCCCGGTGGTACTTCTCACCGCAGCACGCCCGGGGCAAACAATCCGGCGAACGCCACGCTGGTCGTGACCATCACCGTGCGTCACCCGGACCGAACCCCCGAGGGCCGTCGCGTCGACCGTGACCGTCATGCACCGCGCTCCGGATCTTCGGGCCGCTCGAGATGCTGGGTCTCCTGCTCGATCTCCTCGGTGACCGAGCGCGACCCGGCGAGGCGGTGCACGGTCGCAGTATCGCCGGTGACGAAGGCGACGAGGATCCGCGCGAGGAGTAGGAATCCGATGAGGACGAAGACAACGAGCCCCGCCACCCAAAGCGCCTGCGGATAGATGAGAGGGGTCGCGATGGGCGACATCGAGTGGGCGTCGAGCCTGACCGATTCACTGAAAACGCCGTACGCGCGCCAGGTGACGAGGGCCATCACCCCGACGAAGACCGCGAGGCCGAACACGTCGAGAGTCGCCCGCACCCAACGCGGGAGGGTCACATAGAGAGAGTCGATGCGGACGTGGGAGCGCTCGAGGAGCCCATAGGCGAAGGCCCACGCGCTCGCGATCCCGAGCGCGTAGCCGGAGAGCTCGTCCGCCCCTCCGATGGAGAGGTTGAAGAGCTTCCGGATGACGACGTCGATCCCGATCAGGAACGAGGCCGCGATCAGCAGGCCGCAGCCGAACCAGGTACCGACGCGGGCAACCCGGTGAGAGAGCTCGATCAGGCGGTCCATTTCATCGCCTGGGCGCAGGGCGGGCTCCGGCCGGACCAAATCGGGTCCGGCCGGAGCTCGCCGTGACGGCTACCGTCCTAGAGCTTGTCGAGCGGAATCTGGAGGCCAGTGACCTCGCCGATGGTGTCGTTCCACTCGGCGGCGCAGTCACGCCCGCAGCGCCTTCCCCACTCGACGAGGACCACGTTCTCCATGAGGCCCTTGTGGACCTCACGGTCGGCGTCGCTCACCTCGACGATGGTCATGTCCGCCTTGGTGCCCATGGTGCAGGGATCGCGGCCGGTGTTGCAGTTGTCCGCCTCCTCGGTGGACTGCCCCGCGGTGGCCCACATGTTGTCCTCGAGCACCGCGAAAGCCTCGAGGAAGAATGCCCGGACTTCCGGCGCGAACCCGTTCCACGCGTCGAGGTTCACGGCCTGGAAGTTGATGCTCCAGCCGAGGTACATCGGGTAGATGTGGGTGGTGACCTCCGGCCAGCCGGCGGAATTGCCGCTCGTGGTGCCGGTGACCGCGCAGTCCACGACCCCTCGTTGCAGCGCCGGCACGACGTCGCCGAATGCCATGTTGATGGTAGTGCCCCCGATGGCCTGGATGAAGTCCGCCATCGTCTTGTTGAACACCCGGATCTTGCGGCCCTTGAGATCGTCGATCCCGGCCACGTCATCCCGGCACCAGAATACTTGGGGCGGGTTGGTCCCGAGGGCGAGGAGCTTCGCGTTGAACTTCTCCTGCATCACCCGGTCCATCGCCGGCTTCCAGGCGTTGCACACCTTGCGGGCCATGCCGATGTCGAGGGCGAGCCCGGCGAGGTCGCAGCCCTCGAAGGTGGGGTCATCGCCGGCCATCTTGCTGATGTCGCCGACGCCGAACTGGGTGGTCCCGAGCTTGATGAACCTCAGCATCTGGAAATCCTTGGTTCCCACGAGGTCCTGATGGATGTAGTCGGCCGTGACCTTGCCGTTCGACATCTCCGGAACGATCTCGTTCCAGAACTCCTGCTCGGGCTCGGCGGCGTGGCGGACCGTGCTGTAGTTGCCGATCACCTTGACCTTGACCTCCGGCAGGTCGCCCGCTACGGCAGGGACCGCGACCATCGCGCCCGCGACGAGTCCGGCCAAAGTGGAGATTGCAAGTCGTCTCATGAACGTGTCTCCCGTGATGATGGATCGTTTCCGCGATCACCCCGGCGGCTCCGCCGTGCATGGGATCGCATGGCCCGAGTATAGAGTCAAATTCGGTGTCGCGTTTTCCGCGCCGCCCGAATATTTCCGTCTCGACGGCCGTGGCTCGGCGGGCGGCAGGAGCACGGGTCCATCCCCCGCATCGCGCTTCGCCCGGCGCGACGTGCGCCGCCTCACCCTCGGGGCGGCGACCGGCGCCGGTGTTCGCCTTCCGCCCGTCCTCGCCGCACCCTGTATCCTCGGCGACGGCGGTGACGCGGAGCCGCCCCGTCCACTTCGGGACGCTACTCGCGGCCGAAACGGCCATCGCGTCCGAGCCCGCGAGGCGCGATCGCCACGCCCATATGGAGAACGCCATGCTCGACCTTCTCATCCGAAACGCCACCCTGCCCGACGGACGCGCGGGAATCGACATCGCCATCCGGGGCGGGCGGATCGCCGAGGTGGCGGCCGGAATCGATGCGCCGGCCCGGGACACCCTGGCGCTTGACGGGTGGCTGGTCACCCCGCCCTTCGTCGACCCCCACTTCCATCTCGACTCCACCCTGAGCGCGGGCCGGCCCCGCAACAACCGCAGCGGCACCCTGCTCGAGGGCATCGAGATCTGGGCCGACCTCGTACCGACCCTCACCCCGGAGGACGTGAAGGGACGGGCCCGCGAACTCTGCCACTGGTCGATCGCCCGCGGCTGCCTCGCGATCCGGAGCCACGTGGACGTGACGGACGATTCGCTGATGGCGGTGGATGCACTGATCGAGCTCCGCGAGGAGCTCGCCCCATGGATCGACCTCCAGCTCGTGGCCTTCCCGCAGAACGGCTACTACCGCTATCGGAACTCGCCCGACAACATCGTCCGGGCCCTCGATCGAGGGGTGGACGTGGTCGGGGGCATTCCGCACTTCGAGCGCACCACTGACGACGGCGCCCGGTCGGTGAAGGTCCTTTGCGAGACTGCGGCCGAGCGCGGCCTCCTCGTCGACCTCCACTGCGACGAGACCGACGACCCCAATTCCCGCCATGTCGAGACCTTGGCCCGGGAGACCGAACGGCTCGGGCTCCAGGGCCGGGTCGTCGGTTCGCACCTCTCCTCCATGCACTCGATGGACAACGCTTACGTGGGCAAGCTCCTTCCGCTCATCGCGGAGGCGGAAATGACCGCCATCGCAAACCCCCTCATCAACATCTCCCTGCAGGGGCGGAACGACACCTATCCGAAGCGCCGCGGAATGACCCGCGTAAAGGAGATGGTCGCGACCGGGATCCCCGTCGCGCTCGGCCACGACTGCGTGATGGACCCTTGGTACGGCCTCGGCAGCCACGACATGCTGGAGGTCGCCCACATGGCGGCCCACGTCGGCCACATGACCGGGGTGGAGGAGATGCGGGCGCTCTTCGCGGGGGTCACCACCACCGCGGCGGCCGCCCTGCACCTCGACGGCTACGGCCTCGAGCCCGGTTGTCACGCCGATCTCGTGGTCCTCCAGGCCCGCGATCCGGTCGAGGCCATCCGCCTGCGCGCGACCCGGCTCCACGTGCTTCGCCGCGGCGCGGTCATCGCCCGGACGGCGCCCGAATCTGTCTCGCTCGATCTTGGCGGCGCCCACCGGACGGTCGACTTCCTCGCGCCGCAGAGCGCCGCGGAGTAACCTCGCCCGCAAATCTCACCAACTTCCTGGCTAGCCCGAAGTTCCCCGGGATTTCGGGGTCGAATCGCGGCCAAGTGATTGAACCAGATCGAAAAATTCCGGCACCAGAGGGGATTTATGTTCCCATGTAAATGAGGGAAATTAGGTTGACATAACGGGAACGCGATGCTACTTTCGTTCCCATGTACATCGAGACCGTCCCCAACCGCAACTCGCGCCCCGCGATCCTCCTTCGCCAAGGCTGGCGCGAGGGCAAGCGGGTGCGCAAGAAAACGCTCGCCAATCTCACCGACTGGCCCGCGGAGAAGGTCGAAGCGCTTCGCCAAGTCCTCAAGGGCCAACGGCTCATCGCCCCCGAGGATGCGTTCGCGGTCGAACGCTCCTTGCCCCATGGCCATGTCGAATCGCTACTCGCGATGACCCGGCGTTTGGGATTGCAACGGCTCATCGCGCCGAAGCGCTGCCCCGAGCGCGACCGGGTCCTGGCGATGGTCCTGGAACGGCTGCTGCACCCCGCCTCGAAGCTCGCCACCACGCGGCTTTGGCATAGCACGACGTTGGCCGAAGAACTGGGGGTCGGCGACGATGATGAAGACGACCTGTACGAGGCGATGGACTGGCTGCTCAAGCGCCAGGAACGCATCGAACAGCGTCTTGCGCGGCGCCATCTGCACGAAGGCGAGCCGGTGTTCGCGGACGTGAGCTCGAGCTATTACGAGGGGCGCACCTGCCCGTTGATGCGCTTCGGGTACAACCGCGACGGCAAGCGCGGCAAGACGCAGGTGGTGTACGCGGTGCTCAGTGCTCCAGGGGGGTGTCCGGTCGCGGTCCAGGCGTATCCGGGCAACACCGCCGATCCGAACACCGTGCCGGACCAGGTGGCCAAACTCAAGGAGCGCTTCGGACTCGAGCGGGTGGTGCTGGTGGGGGACCGGGGCCTGTTGACGCAGGTGCAGATCGAGCACCTGAAGCGCCACCGGAGTCTGGGATGGGTCAGTGCGCTCAAGGCACCGCAGATCCGCGCCCTGGTCGAGCAAGACGCGTTGCAACTGTCGCTGTTCGACGAGCAGAACCTGGCCGAGATCGTCTCCCCGGACTATCCGGGCGAACGCCTGGTGGCGTGCTACAACCCGCTGCTGGCCGGGGAGCGTGCACGCAAGCGCGAGGAGTTGCTGGCCACGACCGAGGCGGGGTTGGAACGGGTGGCACGCGAGGCGGCCCGGCGCACCCGCACGCCCCTCGATGCAGCCGAGCTGGGTCGCAAGGTCGGCCGGGTGCTGGGGCGGCACAAGATGGGCAAGCACTTCCAGTGGGAGGTCCAGCACGGGCAGTTACGGTATCGGCGCAACGTCGAGCAGGTCGACGCCGAAGCGCGCCTGGACGGGATCTACGTGCTGCGCACCAGCGAGCCGGCCGAGCGGCTGTCAAGCCAGGACACGGTGCGCACCTACAAGGGTCTGTCGGACGTGGAGCGCTGGTTCCGGACCCTCAAGGGGCTCGAAGTGCGGGTACGGCCCATCCGTCACCGCGAGGAGCGCCGGGTGCGCGCGCATCTGTTCGTGGGCCTGCTCGCGGGCTACGTGGAATGGCACCTTCGCCGCGCCTTGGCGCCGTTGCTGTTCGACGACGAGACGTTGCACGAGGCCCGCCGCACCCGCGACCCGGTCGCCACGGCCAAGCCCACGCTCCGCGCTCGCGAGAAGAAGGCCCGCCGACGTACCGACGATGGCTTGGCCCTTCACAGCCTGGATACCCTGATCGCCGAGCTCGCGACGCGTTGCCGCAATACCTGCCGGGTGCTGTCCGACCCCGCGGCTCCGCCCTTCGCGCTCCTCACCGAGCCCTCCCAAACCCAACGCCGTGCCGCTCAGCTCATCGAAATGTTCCCAGTGCCGGGACCGGCGAAAATCTGAAAATAGGATTCAACTTCAATGAGTTGCTCTATCCCACCACAGGGAACTTCGGTCTAG
>JAJDXW010000181.1 GCA_022823045.1 Gammaproteobacteria bacterium | reverse complement strand
CCCGCTCCCCGGGCGGGGCGACCGGCGGCGGGGCGCCGCTCTCGGGTGAATGGTTCATCGCAGACCGGAAGCCATCCGCATCGCCTGATCGCGCACGGAATCAGGCACACGTTCGGATCGACCGATCTTCGTCAAGGCATCCCGTGCGCGTCCCGCTTCGATGATGCTTCGCGCCGTGGAGACCCGAGCTCGGGTGGCCTTCTCCGCGTAACCCTCGTTCTTCATCAGCAATTCGACCACCGCATCGGAGGGGAGTCCACTCGCAAAGTCATCGAAGTAATTGACAAAGCACCTCTTTCCGACGGACTGCAAGTACCTGTCCAGCTTATCGTCATCCATCTGCGTCATTCCCCGAATTCTCACGGTAGTCCTCACCACGTGTCGATGCACGGGCGCTTCTTGGCCGTCCGGGGCTCGGGGGGCGGGCAGGCCCGGAGCCCCTCCACGATCCAGCGCCGCGTGTCCGCGGGGTCGATGACGTCGTCGATCTCGAACACCGTCGCGGTGTTGAGCGCCTTCCCCTGCTCGTACATGTCGGCCACCATCTCCTCGTACCGGGCCATCCGGTCCGCGGGGTCGTCGATCGCGGCGAGCTCCTTCCGGTACCCGAGCTTGACGGCGCCCTCCAGACCCATCCCGCCGAACTCCCCGGTCGGCCAGGAGACCGCGAAGAACGGGGCGTGGAAGCTCCCCGCGGCCATCGCCTGGGCGCCGAGCCCGTAGGACTTGCGGAGCACCACGGTGAACATCGGCACGGTGACGCTCGACCCCGTCACGTAGAGCCGGCAGCAGTGCCGGACGAGCGCGGTCTTCTCCGCCTCCGGACCCACCATGTTGCCGGGGGTGTCGCAGAGGCAGAGGATGGGGATGTCGAAGGCGTCGCAGATCTGCATCATGCGCGCCGCCTTGTCGGCGCCGTCGCTGTCGACCGCGCCCGCGAGGTGGATCGGGTTGTTGGCGACGAGGCCGATCGGCCGTCCCTCGATGCGGATGAAGGCGGTCACCATGCCGGGTCCGAACTCGCGCTTGAGCTCGAGGATCGACCCTTCGTCCGCGAGCACCTCGATGACCCTTCGCGCGTCGTAGATCCGGAGCCGGTCCTCGGGAACCGCGTGCCGAAGGCGCCGCTGGTCGGCGCACGTCCAGACGTCCACCCGGCCCTGGAAGTACGAGAGGTACCGTTTCGCGGCGACCACCGCCTCCGCCTCGTCCTCGACCGGGATGTCCACGACCCCGTTCGGGACCTGGACGTCCATCGGCCCCACCTCCTCGGGCCGGAAGACGCCGAGCCCCCCGCCCTCGATCATCGCGGGCCCCCCCATGCCGATATTGGCGTTCCGGGTCGCGATCACCACGTCGCAGCAGCCGAGCACCACCGCGTTGCCGGCGAAGCACCGCCCGGAGGCGATGCCGACGAGAGGCACGAGGCCGCTCAGCCGCCCGAGGAGATGGAAGGCGGGGATGTGCAGGTCCGCCGCGAAGACGATGTCGGTGTCGCCGGGCCGCCCTCCCCCGCCCTCGGCGAAGAACACCATCGGGAGGCGCCACTTCTCGGCGAGGGCGAACATCCGGTCCTTCTTCTGGTGGTTGAACTTCCCCTGGGTGCCGGCGAGGACGGTGTAGTCGTAGGCCATCACGAGGCAGCGCGCCCGCTCGTCCCCGAAGAGGCGCCCGTTGACGCGGCCGATCCCGGCCACGAGCCCGTCCGCGGGGGTGCGGCGCACCAACTCGTCCATGGAGTGGCGCTGGCGCCGGGCCGCGACCACGAGAGCGCCGTACTCGATGAAGGAGCCCTCGTCCACGAGGTCGTCCACGTTCTCGCGGGCCGTCCGCTGCCCGGTGCGCCGGCGCCGCTCGACCGCGTCCGGGCGCCGGTCGTCGCGGGTGAGGGCCTGGCGCTCCAGCACTTCCCCGAGGTCCGGACGGATCGCGTCGAGGTCGAGATCTTCCCCTTCGCCGGCGTCCGGAGGCGCCACCTCGGCCTCGTCAAGCACGAGGAGTGGGCTCCCCTCCGCGACCGTGTCGCCCTCGCGGACCACGAGGCGCCGAACCCGGCCGCTTCGCTCCGCCGCGATCACGTGCTGCATCTTCATCGCCTCCATGACGAGCAGCTCGCGACCGAGGTGGATGGGGTCGCCCTCGACGACGAACATCTCGATCACTGTGCCCTGCATCGGGGCGAGGATCGCGCCCGGCTCCGCCACCCCCGGCACGGGAGCGGACGCGGGGTCCCCCCCGGACGCCATCCCGGGACGGCCCGGCTCGCCGTCCTTCCCGTGCGCGAGCACCGCGAGCGGGTCCGCGGCGTCCACCTTCGTCCCGGCAAACACCGCGGCCGCGGCCGGGGTCCCATCGGGGGCCGGCGGGGCGACGCCGGGCGCGGACTGAGGCTTCGCACCATCACCGTCCACGAGGGCCGCGAGGTTCGTCTCCACGAACCCGGTATGGAGGCGTCCGGCCACGACCTCGGGATGCGCGAGGAGGTTCCGGAGGAAGGCGATGTTGGTCGCGACCCCGGCGAGCCGGAACTCCCCGAGCGCCCGCCGCAGCTTGGCCGTAGCTGCCGCAAAGGTGTCCGCCCCGGCCGCGCCGTCGCTCCGCACCACGACCTTGGCGATGAGGGAATCGAAGCCCGGGTGCGGGGCGTATCCCGCGTAGCCGCTCGTGTCCACGCGCACCCCGGGGCCGGTCGGCGGCTCGAACCCGTCGATGACGCCGCCCGCCGGGCGCACCGTCCCGTCCGGTTGAAGGGACTCGAGGTTCACCCGCGCCTGCACCGCGAAGCCCCGGCCGGAGATGCTGTTTCGTTCCCCGGGGAGCGGCCCGCCCCCCGCGAGTTCGAGCTGGAGCCGGACGAGGTCGACCCCCGCGAGCTCCTCGGTCACCGTGTGCTCGACCTGGATCCGCGGATTGGCCTCGATGAAGTACGCGCCGCCCGCCTCGTCCACCAGGAACTCGAACGTCCCGAGGTTCGCGAACCGGGCCTCCCGCGCGAGCGAGAGGGCGGCGGCGACGATCCGCTCGCGGAGGCCCGGATCGAGGTTCGGGGCGGGCGCGATCTCGACGACCTTCTGGCGCCGCCGCTGGAGGCTGCACTCGCGCTCGCCGAAATCGACGACCGCGCCCGACCCGTCGCCGGCCACCTGGACCTCGACGTGCCGGGCCCGCTCGACGAGGCGTTCGACGTAGAGATCGTCACGGCCGAAGGCGCGCCGGGCCTCGTCGCGGCAGCGCGGCCACTCGCGTTCGAGCGCCGCGGCGTCACGGACGGCGGACATCCCGCGGCCGCCTCCGCCCCCCGCCGCCTTGATCATCACCCCGCCCCCGTCCTCTCCGAGGGAGAGCAGGAACTCGCGGGCAGCCTCCAACCCGCCCTCGACCGCGGTCCCCGGAAGAATCCGCACCCCGCAGCGCTCCGCGAACGCCCGTGCCCGGGCCTTGTCCCCGAAGAGCTCGAGGGTCTCCGGAGCCGGTCCGACGAATGTGATGCCGCGTTCCGCGCAAGCCCGGGCGAAGTCCGCGTTCTCGCTCAGGAACCCGTACCCGGGGTGGACGGCGTCGCAGTCCGCGCACTCCGCCGCCCCGAGGATCGCCGCCTGGTCGAGGTAGGCGGCGGCGCCCCGCCCCGGAAGCGTCTCCACCTCGTCCGCCCGCGCCGCGTGGAGGGACCCCGCGTCGTCCTCGGAGCGCACCGCCACCGAGGCGAGGCCGAGCTCCGCCGCGCTCCGCGCGACGCGGATCGCGATCTCCCCCCGATTGGCGATGAGGACGCGCCTGAGTCCCATGTCCCGCCCTGTCCGTCCGCCGGACCCAACCTCCGATCATCGACGCACCGGCGCACGCGAAGCAACCTCCCCGAAACGGGGGTAGTGTCTCGGTCTGACCTCCGTCCGGTTCAGGTAGACTCCGAACGAACGAGGGATCTGAACCGTAGCTCCTCCATGCCCCGCTTCGAGATTCAGTGTTCGCGCGAATCCTTTACAGATGACGAGATCGGGATTCTCGAGAGGTACGGTCGTCAGTTCACTGCGCTCGCGTGTGGCAGACGTCCACCAAAGACCGAGGCCCAGCGCCGATTTGTCGAGTGCGCCAACAAGAAACGCAGTCCTGAGACGATCTGCGAGAAGACGTGGGCGAAGTACGTATCAAGAACGAAGTGGGAACGACGGCAGCGACCGCAGTCGCAGCCTGAGAAGGACGATCTTCGGCGGGTCTACGATGACCGCGAAGATTGGAAACGGATGAGAGGGACGGTTTGGGGAGAAATGATGCAGAGGGTCCGAGGCCACGACGCGTAAGTGGGACCGCCCGACAGCGCGGGCGGCGGAGCACGTCGAAAGCGTGCATCAATCCGGCGCGACCGTGTCGCCCGTGTAAAAGGCCGCCGTACGCTGCGCCGCTGCGCGCGCAACGTCGGCGTCCGTTCCCGCTGCCTCGGCCGCCCGGCCCCACGCCTCACTGCTTCCGACGATGAGCGCCTTTCCGTCACGAGTCGTGTGGAACGTTGCGGCGTCCAACTTGGGTTCGTTCGGCCGCGCAAGATGCAGTTCCATCCCCAGCAAGCCCATCTCCCAACCTACGCCGACGGCACCGGGACCGAACTTGTGCCAGTGGTCCGACACCAACACGGAATGCGTAATCGCAAGGCGCGAGCGGCCGGTACCATCGTTACTCAGACGCGCCTCCACCCAGCTCACGTCACCGCCGAACTCCCACGTCAGCCCGAGATACGAGGGACGCTCGCAGTGCCTGATCGTGCCGCCTGCGTTTCCCTCCAGTTGGTAGCGACCGCCGAGTTCGAGGCGGCCGCTGACTGGCAGGAACCAGCGTGGGATTCGTTCCGCGCTCGTCACGGCGTCCCAGAGGTCCTCCACTGTCGTCGCGTAGCTGCGGGCCAAGGTGACCGCGCGAGCGGCCTGTCCGTCGCGCTCCAGGGACGACACTGTGCGCTCCACGGCGCCGAGGAGGCGTTCGACGTCCAAGTCCA
>JAJDXW010000283.1 GCA_022823045.1 Gammaproteobacteria bacterium | reverse complement strand
CTGGGGGGAATCTTGGCCCGCGCCGGGGGGCCGTCGCGCCGCCCATCCCTGCTGGCCGGGGGCTGGACGCCCCCGCTCCCGGGAGCGAAGTCCCTGACCCCGGGCAACTGTGGGACCAGGATGAGGTTCGTACGTAATCGGGAAGCCCCTCGGGTCCCCATGCGCGGGACACTCGCGCTCCCGGGAGGCCGGCGGCTCCGGAATGCTCGCGCTCGCCACCCGTGCGCCGCGTGCCGTCGGGAGCGGAGACGAGTTTATGATCGGGACCTTCCTTGACCATCGAGGTGAGTCCCAGTGATTCGGAAAATCACGAGCATCGTCGTGGCGGGCGCGCTGCTGTTCGCCCCTTCCTTCGTCCTCGCGGCGGACATCCTCGGCCTCTGGGATGCCGGCGAGAGCCACGTGGAGATCTATGCCTGCGGGGACCGCCTCTGCGGTCGGATCGCGGCGCTCGACGAGCCCCTCGACGAGGACGGCAAGGAGAAGCTCGACAAGAACAACCCCGAGCCGGACCTCCAGTCGCGTCCCCTCCTCGGCATGGACCTCATTGCCGGCTTCGTCCGCGGGGGCAAGAAGAAGTGGGAGGACGGCACCATCTACGACCCGCGCGACGGCAAGACCTACAAGTGCGTGATGAAGCTCCAGCGGGACGGGTCGCTCAAGGTGCGGGGCTACGTCGGGCTCCCCATCCTCGGAAAGACGGTGGTCTGGACGCGAATCGAGTAGCGCCGGCCGCCGCCTTCTACCGGGGCGTGTCGGCCGACGGTGGGGGGACGCCGAGCCGGAGCTCGGTCGGCGTCCAGCGGTCGCGGCGGCGGGCCCGGCGGTTTGCGGCCGCCTCCGGGCCATAGGAGACCGATGTTCCCGGACGGTCACGGTGCGGCGTGGCGCGCAGGTTCAGGGTCGAGAGCCCGCCGATGTCCGCCTCCTCCGCATACGCGCCGATGTAGACCCCGCAGCCGCCGCACACCAGGAACTCCGCCGTCCGAAGCCCGAACTGGTAGCGGACGAGCCGCTCGGGGTCGGCGACGAAGACGGCGGCCCGGCCCGCCGGGTCCGACACGCACCGGGTCGCGTGGGCGCGGCAGAAGGAGCAGTCACACTCGCGCGGCCCGATCGTCTCCCACGTCCGCTCCGTCTCGAGCTCGAACCCGAGGTTGCCGCAGTGGCATCGCCCTTCGATCCGCATCGCACCCCTCCGTTCCTGATTGACCGCGAACGCGCGCCGGCTGTCGGTCACGGACCGTGGAGTCCGGGCCGTCGCGCGCAGGTCATCGGTGAGTGCAGTCTCGCCGACGATTCAACCGCCATCCCTGCCGACGTTCATCGCATTCCCTTCAGCAAGACGGCCGGCAGCCGCTTCAATACCTGATTGCGAGGATCCACCTCGAAGCCGCCGGACTCCAATGCCGTTACGCCGAGCAACGCCTCGGAGTCTTCATCGCCATACACGACCGTGCCACCGACGATTTCGCCTTCGAACTCGATCTCCGCGACAGTCACCTCCAGGGTCACCCGCTCGCCGTTCGCCAGGGAATACTCCCGGATGCCCCTCGGCTTGAGCCCGATTGCTTCGAGGTGAGCCTTCGGGACGAGGGAGTCGAACGCTCCGGTGTCGACCAGAAATGGACCGGTCCAGCTACGCGCGGGGTCGGCAGGATTGCGGATGGTCACGTCAACGTAGGTAGCGCCCATCGGGTCCCTCCTGGATCCAGCCCATCTCGATGCGGCCGGCGAAGTTCGAGCCTTGGAGGATAATTCTATCCTTCCGTGTTCGGAGCGGCAGACGAGACGTGAGCGAGACAAACCCGGGGATGCGGCGGAAGGCGACGCTTGCGGCGTGCTGCGCGACGCACGGCGTTCAGGACGGGCTCACCGCCTCGATCTACATCCTGCTCCCGATCCTCGCCCAGGCCTTCGGCCTCAGCTTCGCCCAGGTGGGCCTCGTTCGCGCCGCTCACAGCGGCGCGATGGGGCTCCTCGAGCTTCCTTCCGGGATGCTCTCGGAGCGCTTCGGCCAGCGCCGCCTGCTCGCATTCGGGCTCCTCTGCGCGGGCTCCGGCTACGTCACGGTGTCGATGGCGGGCGGATTCGCGGGGCTCCTCATCGGGCTCTGCATCGCGGGGAGCGGAGCCGCGTTCCAGCACGCTCTCTCTTCGTCGCTGGTAAGCGGAGCCTTTACGGGGCCGTCGCGGCGCACCGCGCTCGGCGCGTACAACTCGAGCGGCGACACCGGAAAGCTCCTCTTCTCCGGGTTCCTGACCACCCTGCTCGGCGCCGGGGCGGCCTGGCCGCACGTCGCGGCCGGCTACGGCTCGCTCGCCATCGTCGCGGGTGTCGCCCTCTTCCTGCTGCTCCGCGCGCTGCAAGTGGGAGCCCCGGACCCGCTCTCGCGCTCCCGGTCCCCGCTCCGCGGCGCGGACTGGGGCATTCGCCACCGGCGCGGCTTCGCAACGCTCGCGGTGATCGTGCTGCTCGACATCGCGGTGCAGGACGCGTTCCTCGTCTTCATCGCCTTCTTGATGGTGCACAAGCAGGTGCCGGTCGGGCTCGCGGGGTTCGCGGTCGTCCTGACCCTGGCCGGCGGGATCGCCGGCAAGTTCGGATGCGGACTGCTCGCCGCGCGCCTCGGACCGGTGCGCGCCCTCATTGCCGTGGAGATCGTGAGCGCGGCCGCGATCCTCGCCGTGCTCGCCGCGCCGGCCATGGTCGCGTTCTGCCTGCTGCCCCTCGCCGGGGTCGTGCTCCAGGGCTCGTCATCCATCACCTACGGCACGGTCGGCGACCTCGTGGACGAACGGCGGCAGTCGCGGGGGTTCGCCCTCGTCTACACCCTCTCGAGCGTGGCCTCCATCGTCGGGCCGATCTCGTTCGGGCTCGTGAGCGACGGGTTCGGGCTCGAGACCGCGCTCGTCGCGATGGCCGTCGTCGTCGCCCTCCCCGCCTTGCTCGCCCTGTTCCTCCGCAGACCGCTCCGCCAGCTCCGGCTCGCCCAGGCGCAAGCGGCCTGACCCTCCGTCCCCCGGGTGCGTTCCCGGGTCGAGCCTTCAGCCTCCCTCGAGCTCCTCGATGCGTTTCGGCCAGGCGTCCTTGAGGAGCCTCGAAAGCGATCGGTCGGCAAGCACGCGGCCGCCGGTCTGGCAGCGGGCGCAATAGTTGCTCTGGTTCTCCGCACGGACGATGCGTTGAATCGGAGCGCCGCAGACGGGACACGGCTGCCGGTACTTGCCGTGCGCGGCCATCTCGTCGTGAAAGGCGGTGACCTTGTCCGGGAACCGGTCCCCGGTCTTGCCGCGCAGGAACTCGATCCAGTCGGTCAGCGTCTTCCGGCACGCGCGGAAGAGACGCTCGGCTTCCTCGTCCTTCATGTCGCGGGCGCGCTTGAAGGGAGAGAGCCCGGCGTGCAGGAGAATCTCGTCGGAGTAGGCGTTGCCGATGCCGGCGAAGATGCGCTGGTCGGTGAGGGTGCGCTTCAGGGTATGGCTCGACGCGCGCAGCCGCTCGGTAAAGCCGGCGAGGTCGGTGTCGAGGACCTCCAGGCCGCCGGGGTCGAGCCCGGCGAGCGCATCTTCTCCCTCGACGAGCCGCAGGGAGGCCCGCTTCTTCGTGCTCGCCTCGGTGAAGATCAACGTCCCGGAGGAGAAGTCGAACGCCGCGAGGCCGTTGCGCTTCGGAATCGCCTTGCCTCTGTCGTACCAGCGCAGTCGTCCGGCAATCATCAGGTGGATGACGATGAAGCAGTCGCCCTCGAGCTCGAAGACGATCTGTTTCGCGAGACGCCGGAAGCCCGTCACGCGGCGGCCCCGGAGCTCCTCGATCGAGGGCGAAACGGTCCGCAGCACGAAGGGGCTCGCGACGCGGATGTCTTCCACCCTCTCGCCGGTGATGCGGCGGTCAAGGTGCTCCAGGTAGATGGAGAGATCCGGCAGCTCCGGCATTCGGGGATCTGCGATGCGTCCATGGAACACTCTATCAGCGGCGTGATCCGCCGAACGTCGAGGGTGGGGAGGAGGGGAGGCCGGGGCACGGGTCGGCGATAATGGCGGGATGGACCGGGACCCCGCCGAGGCTTCCCCCGAGCGTGTCCCGGAGCGCGAGCCGCCGGCCACGGACTTGGATCGCCCCCGCACGAAACGAACCCGCACCGCCCGAACGAAGCGGTCGCTCCCGGCCGGCGTTCGCGGGGCGCTCTGGATGCTCCTCGGGATGTCGTGCATCGGCATCGTCGATGGAGTGGCCAAAGTTCTCGCGGTTCGCCTGCACGGCATCGAGGTCGCGTGGGGCTACTTCGTCGCGAGCTTCGTGTGCGCCGCGGCGTACGCGTTCGCGAAGCGGGCCTCCCGGGCCCGGCCTCTTCGTTCGCGGCGGCCGTGGCTCCAGGCCGGGCGCGCGGCGTGTCTGGTCGCGTCGCTGTCCTGCCTCTTCGTGTCGCTGAACTACCTGCCGCTCGCGGAGGCGACCGCCATCAACTTCACCGGCCCCCTGTTCATCGTCGCCCTCTCGGGGCCGCTTCTCGGCGAGCGGGTCGACCTCGGGCGCTGGCTCGCGGTCTCGGCGGGGATGGCGGGGGCGCTCATCGTGGTGCAGCCGGGGTCCGCGGTGTTCCACTGGGCCTCGGTGCTTCCCTTCGTGGGCGCCTTCTTCTTCGCCCTCCTCAACATAGTTACCCGACTGCTTCGGGCGGCCGATTCGACCCTGACGACCCTTCTCCACACCTTCGGTGTCGGGAGCGTGCTCATCAGCCTCGCGCTCCCGTTCGTCTGGGTCGCGCCCACCCCGGCGGAGTGGGTCATCTTCGCCGCGGCCGGGGTTCTCGGCTTTGCGGCGCACTTCTCGATTGTCCGGTCGCTCGAGATCGCCGACGCCTCGACGGTGGCGCCCCTCAACTACGTGCGGCTGGTGTGGGCAATCGGGATCGGGTTCGTGGTGTTCGGCGACCTGCCGGGAGCGGCCACCCTCGCGGGCGGCGCGATCATCGTCGCCTCCGGCCTCTACGTGGTCTACCGCGAGGCGGGCGCGGCCCGGCGCGGCGCCTGACGAGCACGGGAGCGGCCCCGCCCTGCTGGCCCCGCCCCGCCGGTTGCGGGGGCAGTCGGTCTCGGCGAACATGAAGCCTCGCAAACCGACACTGGAAGAGGCGACATGAAGCTGCTCTGGTTCCACCTCATGCCCTATACCGAGCTCCCGGACGATTTCCGGGAGAAGAACCCTTCGGTGTGGGTGGACATCGATTCGAGCCTGTTCGATCCCCGGCGGGCTCACCACATGTACAACGACTTCATGGACGAGCTCGAGTTCGCCTCCCAGTGCGGCCTGGACGGGGTGTGCGTCAACGAGCACCACTCGAACGGCTACGGGCTCATGCCGTCCCCGAACCTCATCGCCTCGACCCTCGCGCGCCGGACCGAGGACACCGCCATCTGCGTCATGGGCAACAGCCTCGCCCTCTACAACCCCCCGACCCGGGTGGCGGAGGAGTTCGCGATGCTCGACTGCATCTCCGGCGGGCGCCTCATTGCGGGCTTCCCGGTCGGCTCCCCGATGGACACCTGCTTCGCCTTCGGGCAGAACCCGAGCCTGCTGAGACCCCGCTACCACGAGGCGCACGACCTCGTCATCCGTGCCTGGACGACCCCCGAGCCGTTCGCGTTCAACGGGCGGTTCAACCAGCAGCGCTACGTCAACATCTGGCCGCGGCCGATCCAGGACCCGCATCCCCCCATCTGGATCCCGGGGGGCGGGTCGGTCGAGACCTGGCAGTGGTGCGCGAAGATGGACTACGTCTACTCGTACCTTTCCTACTTCGGCTACAAGGCGGGGCGGCGCACCGTGCACGGCTTCTGGAAGGAGATGGACCGCCTCGGCAAGGACCGCAACCCCTTCCGGGCGGGATTCCTCCAGTTCGTCGGGGTGGCGGAGACCGGGCGGCAGGCGAAGGAGCTCTACCGGGAAGCGGCGGAGTACTTCTACGGGCGGTGCCTGCACGTGGATGCGCGCTTCGCGGCCCCGCCCGGCTACACCACCGAGGCGACGGTGCGCGCGCGGGTCGAGTCGCAGGTGGTCAAGGCGGCTTCGAAGGCGATCGGGCGCTACGACGTCTCCATCACCTTCGAGGAGATCCTCGAGAAGGGCTACGTCATCGTCGGCACCCCGGACGAGGTGGCGGAGCGCCTGCGCGAGCTCGCCCTCGACCTCAACGTCGGGCAGCTCATGATGCTCCTTCAGTACGGGAACATGCCGAAGGACCTCGTCGCCTACAACACCAAGCTCTTCGCCGAGGAGGTGATGCCCCAGATCTCCGGGCTCTTCGAAGACGAGTGGGAGAACCACTGGTGGCCGAACCCGATGCCGTCCCAGCAGCGGGCCGTGCCCCAGGCGCTTCCGGAATCGCTCGCGCAGCCGCTGCCCCCGGCGAGGCTGCAGTGAGCCGGGGAGGAGCTGGAGGGGCGGCGGGAGTCAGCACGCGGAGAGTCGAGGTCAACGGCCGGCCCTGCCGGGTCCGGGAAAAGGGGGAGGGCGAGCCGGTCGGCTTCCTTGCCGGGATCGGCGGGCTCGCGGCCTGGACGCCGTTTCTCGACCGCCTCGCGGAGCGGCGGCGGGTGATCGTTCCGTCCGTTCCCGGGTTTCCGGGGGCGGAGGGGCATGACCTTCTCGACAGCCAGCTCGACTGGATCCTCGCCGTTCAGGATCTCCTCGAAGCGGCCGGACTCGCGGGAGCGGACTTGGTCGCTTCGTCGGTGGGCGCTGCCCTCGCGGCGGACGTCGCGGCCTGCGGGCGCGGGATGGTGCGGCGCCTCGTTCTCGTCGGCCCGCTCGGGGTGTTCGATGAGGCGGAGCCCATCGCCGACGTCTGGGCGCAGCGCCCGGGCGATCTGCCGGGGATGGCGTGCGCGGACCCGGCGCGGTTCCAGGCGGCGGTAACCGCTCCGGAAGGTGAGGACCCCATCGAGGCGGAGGTGCTCCTGCTCCGCGCCCACGAGGCGGCCGCGCGGCTCCTCTGGCCGCTCAGCGACACCGGGCTCGCGAAGCGGCTCCCGAGGATCCGCGGGCCCGTGATGCTCGTGTGGGGCGAGGCGGATCGGGTGGTGCCGTTCGGCTATGCGCGCCGTTACGCGGACGCGCTCGGTGGCGAGACCCGCATCGAGCGGGTTCCGGGCGCCGGCCACCTCGCCGAACTCGACGCGCCGGACGAGGTCGCGCGCCGGGTGCTGGCGTTCCTCGAGAGCTGATGCCGTCGCCCCGGCGGGAGAAGCCCCGGGCATGGGGCGCGACGATGCGGCGCGGGCGGTGCGGTGCGGCGCCCGGCGGCGGCGCTGCCCGCCTCGGGCGCGGTGGGGCCGCCCGTCTTGGGCCCGGAAGGAGCGGGCGGGGGCGCCTGTGCTATAAATGCCGCCCCCTGGGCGGTGCGCCCGGGTCTTGGTGAGAGGGGCTCGGACGTGCTGTCGATTCGAGGCGTGGCAACCGGTTACGGCAAGGTGCAGATCCTGCGCGGGATCGACATGTCCGTGTCCGAGGGCCAGATCGTCGCCCTCCTCGGGGGCAACGGCACCGGCAAGTCGACCCTCCTCAAGGCGATCTCCGGGCTGCTTCCGGTGTGGGACGGGACCATCGAGTTCGAGGGCGAGCCCATCCAGAACCGCCAGCCGAACGAGATCGTGAAGCGCGGGCTCACCCAGGTCACCCAGGGCAAGGACATGTACCCGGCGATGACCGTCGAGGAGAACCTCAAGATCGGCGCCTACACGCGCCGCGATCGGGCCGGGGTCGCCGCCGACATGGACAAGGTGTTCGACTACTTCCCGGTCCTCGGCGAGCGCCGCCGGCAGCTCGCGGCCACCCTGAGCGGGGGCGAGGTGCAGATGCTCGTCATCGGCCGGGGCCTCATGGCGCGGCCGAAGCTCATCATGCTCGACGAGCCGAGCTCCGCCCTCGCCCCGCGCATCGTCCTCGACATCTTCAGCATCGTGAACCGGATCAGTCGCAACGAAGGAATCACGATTCTGCTTGTAGAACAAAACGTCAGGATGGCCTTGCTCCTCGCGGAGTACGGCTACGTGATCCGGGACGGGGTCGTCCACATCGAAGGCGAGTCGAACGACCTCATCACCGACGACAACGTGCGCCTCGCCTACCTCGGGGGCACGGTCACCGACGCCGGCGCCGAGCTCGCCCACTAGCCGGAACCGGACCGGAGACGACGCGCCGCCATGGACCTGCTGCTCGACTTCATCATCGTCGGAGTCTCCATCGGCATCGTCTACGGACTCGTCGCGCTCGGCATCTCGCTCATCTTCTCGGGGCTCGACATCGTGCACTTCGCGCACGGCGAGCTCTACATGATCGGCGCCTTCCTCGGCATCTCGGTGATCGCCTTCACCGGCGTCCCGTACTTCTGGGCCCTCATCGGGGCGATGATCCTGACCGGGGTGGTCGGCGTCGTCATCGAGCGGGTGTTCTACCGGCGCCTCACGCGAGGCGGCGGCGGCTACACCGTCGCCGGCATGGGGATGATCATCTGCGGCTTCGGGATGAGCGTCGCCCTCCAGAACGTCGCCTACCTGCTCTGGGGCGCCGCCCCCCACCCGTACCCCGTGAGCTTCGGGATGCCGATCTTCCTCGGCAACATCGCCCTCCCGAAGAACTACCTCTACATCCTGATCTGCGCCCTCATCCTGATGACGGTGCTGCACACCTTCCTCACCCGCACCAAGCTCGGCCTCGCGGTGCGGGCGGTCGCCTACAACAAGGACACCTCCTACCTCATGGGGGTGAACGTCCCGGTGATGATCTCGCTCATCTTCGGGGTCGCGTGCGCGATGGCGGCGGCCGCGGGGGTGCTCATCGGCCCCATCAACTACGTGCAGATCGAGATGGGGTACCTGATGCTGCTCAAGGCGTTCGCGGCCGCGGTGGTGGGCGGCTTCGGGAGCCTGCCGGGGGCCCTCCTCGGGGGTATCGTGGTGGGCCTCTTCGAGACCCTCTGCGCGGGCTATCTCATCGCGAGCTACAAGGACATCTACGCCTTCCTGCTTCTCATCACGGTGCTCATGGTGAGGCCGACCGGCCTCCTCGGGATCCTGGTGAAGGTGAAGGCTTGAGCTCAGGGGGCTCCGGCCTCCGGGCCGGGGTCGAATCCGCCGTCCCGCCTCGACGAGAGGCGGGCGGCGAACGGAGAAAGAGGAGACCAAAATGAACGGATATCCTTCGACCAAGACCGGGCGCGGGGTTCGCGGCGCCCTCGTGGCCTGCACCGCCGCGTCCCTGCTCGCCGTCTCGGCGGCGGCGTCCGCCGGGGTCATCAAGATCGGGGCGAGCCTTCGCATGAAGACCGAGACCGGCGAGAAGTACGGCCAGATGGTGGTCGACGAGTTCGAGGCGATCAACGCCGCGGGCGGCGTCAACGGCCACACCATCGAGGTCAAGCTCCTCAACGACGAGTGCAAGTCCGACATCGGGGTCGCCAACGCGACCAAGTACTCCTACCAGGACAACGTGCACCTCTTCGTCGGCTCGACCTGCAGCTCGGTCTCGCTGCCGATCGTGGACGTCATCCACAAGGCGGGCGTCCCGATGCTGATCCCGCACTCCACCAACTACAAGATCACCCTCAAGGGCAGCCCGTGGGTGTTCCGGGTGCCGATCTCGTCGCGCTTCTCCGCGGCGGCGGCGGCCAAGTACACGGCCGAGAACATCGGCACCAAGATCGCCTACATCTGGGCGTCGGACGCCGCCTCCCAGGCGGACGCGCAGAAGTTCTACGAGTACATCGAGACCTACCACGGCGAGCCGCCGGTGTATGCCGAGCAGTTCCAGGAGGGTGAGCTCGACCTTCGCCCGCACCTTCTCAAGATCAAGGCTCTGAAGCCTCAGGCGCTCATGGTGTCGGCGCAGTCGCAGGACTTCGCGCGCGGGCTCGTCCAGTCCTACGAGGTCGGCATCCCGCCATCGGTCAAGCGCATCGGCGGATCGGCGGCGTCCAACCGGCCGGCCCCGATCCTCTCCGGCGACGCGATCAAGGGGGTGTTCTTCCACGCCGCCTTCTCGTACGCGGATCCGGAACAGCGGGTGAAGGACTTCGTGGCGATGACGACGGAGCGCTACGGCGTGGCGAACCCGGACCACGACTTCTCGCAGGCGTGGGACCTCGTGCAGATCGCGAAGATCGCGCTCGAGCGGGCGGAGCTCACCCTCACCGACGACTCGCTCGCCGCGGACCGGGCAGCCATCCGGGACGCCCTCGGCACCGTCCAGGGCTACACCACGCTCGGCGGCGGGGTGGTCGACTTCTGCGCCGACCCGACCCCCGAGTGCCGGGACGGCAACAAGACCCCGGTGCTCATCGAGTACACCAAGGGCGGCGAGGACTACGAGATCCAGGTGATCGGCAAGACCACGTTCGGCGCCGACTTCGGTCTCGCGAGCA
Source organism: Gammaproteobacteria bacterium (assembly GCA_022823045.1). Taxonomy (GTDB): domain Bacteria; phylum Pseudomonadota; class Gammaproteobacteria; order HK1; family HK1; genus JAJDXW01. The sequence goes on along the minus strand of JAJDXW010000283.1, from coordinate 10,075 downwards.
TGGCCGAAGAGGCCCAGAAGCTCCGGGAGTCGCTGGACAACTAGCGGCGTTGCACGGAGCGTAACCGGTCGCACGGGCGCGGCAGGGGCGGACCCCCGGTGGGTCCGCCCCGTCCCGCCCTCGCGGCCTCGCGGTTCGGCCCGGCCCGGCCCGGGTCGGAGCCCGGGGCCGGCCGACCCCAACCAACCCTGACGGCGGACCCACACGATGGCGGAACCGGCGGCGAGCCTGAGATTCGTGGACTCGGTGGAGCGGGGCCTCGCGCACCTGCGGGCGGTCCACCCGCTCATGCCGTGGGTGATCGCGGCCCTCGTGCTCGCCCCCCTCCCGTGGGTGCTCGTCAACACCTACCACGTGTTTCTCGCCAACTTCATCTGCATCATGATCCTCCTCTCGGTGGGCCTCAACATCGTCAAGGGGTTCTGCGGGCAGGTGACGGTGGGGCACGTCGGGCTCTACGCCATCGGGGCCTACACCGCGGCCGTCATGTCGGTGAACTTCGGCATGCCGTTCTGGATCTCGCTCCCCATCGCGGTCGGCGTGACCCTGCTCGCGGGGGTCGTGGTCGGGATCCCCTCGTTCCGCCTGGAGGGCGCATACCTCGCCCTGGTGACCCTCGGGCTCGGGGAGTCGGTGCGCCTTTTCATCAGCGCCACCGAGTACCTCGGGGCCACCAACGGTTTCAGCGGCATTCCGGCTCCCCGCATCGGCGAGTTCCGCTTCGACACCTACCAGCGCTACTACTACCTCGTCATGCCGGTAATGCTGCTCGGGGTGTTCTTCTCGTTCCAGATCCTCAAGTCGCGCCTCGGGCGCGCCTTCATGGCGGTGCGCGAGGACCCGGTGGCGGCGGCCGCCTCCGGGGTGAACGTCCGCGGGCACAAGATGGTCGCGTTCCTCATCAGCGCCGCCTACGCGGGCTTCGCGGGCGCCCTCTACGCGCACATGATCCCGGGCTACCTCAACCCCCGGAACTTCACCGTCATCGAGATGGTCACCCTGCTCCTGATGGTGGTGCTGGGCGGCCTCGGGCACATCTGGGGCGGGATCATCGGGGCGATCATCGTCACCCTCGTCTACGACTTCACCAAGGACTACTACCACTACTCGCTGCTCATGTTCGGCATGGTGATCGTGCTGACCGTGCTCTTCATGCCGAAGGGGATCGGCGGGATCATCGATCGCTTCATCGCGACGCGGCGCTTCATCGCCATCCGCGAGCGCCAGGCGGAGGCCGCCGCGCGCGGCGAGGCCGACTGAGCGCGCTGACGGGAGTTTGGCGATGCTGCTCAGGACCGAGAAGCTGACCAAGCACTTCGGGGGGCTCCGGGCCGTCGACGGCATCGACTTCGAGCTCCGGAAGGGCGAGGTCCGGGGGCTCATCGGCCCCAACGGCTCCGGCAAGAGCACCTTCTTCAACCTCGTCTCCGGGATCTACCGGGCCGACGAGGGGAGCCGGGTCTTCATCGACGAGGAGGAGACCACCCACGAGGAGCCGCACCAGATCGCGGCCCGCGGCGTCGCGCGCACGTTTCAGTTGCTGCGCGTGTTCGCGGAGATGACGGTGCTCGAGAACCTGATGATCGGGCACCACCTCCACGTCGAGTACAGCTCCTTCGCCGCCGCCGTCGGGACGCGCGGCGTGCGCGACCGCGAGAGGAAGGTGCGCGAGGAGATGCTGGAGCTCCTCGCGTTCATCGGCCTCGCCGACTTCGAGGCGATGCAGGCGTCGGAGCTCTCCGTCGGGCAGCGTCGCCTCCTCGCCCTGGGGCGCGCCATGGCCATGCGCCCGCGCCTCCTCCTTCTCGACGAGCCGGCCGCCGGACTCTCGCCGGTGAACGTCGACAACCTCCTTCGCATCATCCTGGGTCTCAAGGACCGCTACGGCCTCACGGTGGTCATCGTCGAGCACATCCTCCGGGTGGTGATGGACACCTGCGGCATCGTCACCGTGCTCGACCACGGGCAGAAGATCGCCGAGGGCACCCCGGACGAGGTCAAGAACGACCACTCCGTCATCGAAGCCTATCTCGGCCGCGAAATGGACGACGAAGAGGTGCGCGCCGCCCTCCAGGCCTGACCGCCTCCAGGAGCCCCGCCCTTCGGCCGTCGCGCGGCATTGTGCTTCGGTATCGGAACTCCCGGCTACGCACAATTTCCGTCCGGTTCCTTCAATCGAACCCGAAACCCCAATCCGACCCGGTTCTTTCGGTATGATTACTTCTTACTGTTCTTGAGGAGCACGACGGCATGACCACCGCCGTGAAGAAGACAATTTCCTTGCCTCCAGACCTTGCCCGCGCTGCCGAGTTGATGGCGCGAGCGGAGGGAAAGACGTTGAGCGCGGTCGTCCAGGACGCACTCCGCAAGGCGCGGGCCGCCCGCCTGGACGACGAGCTCGGAGAATTGCAGGGTTACTGGAGCGCGCGCGCGAAGGAGCTGGGGATCCTTACGGAGGAAGACCTGCGTCGGTACCTGCGGGCGTGAGAGTTGTCTTCGACACCAACGTGTTGGTATCGGCTCTCGCGCTTCCCGGCGGGCGAGGCGATGAGGCGCTCCGCAGGATCACCAGGGGCGGGGATTCTCTCGCCCTCTCCGCCCCCATCATTGACGAGCTTCTCTCCGTTCTTGCCCGCAAGTTTTCCTACGACCGGGAAGCTCTGGCGCGCGTCGCCGTCTTCCTCTCCGAACTCGGGGAGCTCGTCGAACCCGCGGAGTCACTGGAGGTCCTCGCTGATGAGCCGGACAATCGAATTCTGGAATGCGCGCTCGCAGCGTCCGCCCACGTCATCGTGACGGGAGACCGCGCGATGCTGGCGTACGGGGAATTCCGAGGAATTCGCATTGTTTCCCTAGGTGAATATCTCGGCTGATGCAGGATGGCGGGGCGCCGCTGCGCAGGATACGCGGTGGTCGGCCTCATGGCGCACGGCTGCCGGCCTGACTCACCACAAGGGGCGTCCCGGAAGCAGTCCTCGATGCGCTCGCAGCACGCGCGCCGGCCCGCGGGGACGGGTCAGCGGCCGAGGACGCGGCCGCTTTCGGGGTCGATGAGATGGAGCTTCGTGGTGTCGACCACCGCGGTGAGCTGATCCCCGGGGCGCGGGTGCAGGCCCGGGTCGCAGCGCGCGACGACCTCCGCTCCCGAGATGGTGGTGAAGACGAGGGTCTCCGCGCCGAGGGGCTCGACTACTTCCACCGGGAAGGGGAAGCTCCGCCCCGGTTCGTCGGCTTCTCCCGGGGTCCGCATCGCGAGGTGCTCCGGCCGGAGGCCGATCTCGACATCCTTCCCGACGGTGCCCGCGAGGGCATCGGAGGCGGGCAGCCGGATCTCCGCGCCGCCGTCCCCTACCGCCAGACTGAGTGCTCCGTTCTCCTGGACCAGCCGCGAGGGCAGGAAGTTCATCTTCGGCGCACCGATGAAGCCGGCCACGAAGCGGTCGACCGGCGTCTGGTAGACCTCCTCGGGGGGCCCCGACTGGATGATCTCGCCGTCGCGCATCACCACGATGCGGTCGGCAAGGGTCATCGCCTCCACCTGGTCGTGGGTGACGTAGACCACGGTGGTCCGGAGCTGGCCGTGCAGGCGCTTGATCTCGACCCGCATCTGCGCGCGGAGGTTGGCGTCGAGGTTGCTGAGCGGCTCGTCGAAGAGGAACGCCCGCGGCTGGCGGACGATGGCCCGGCCCATCGCGACCCGCTGGCGCTGCCCGCCGGAGAGCTCCCGGGGCCGTCGCCTGAGCAGCTCGGAGATGTTGAGCAGCTCCGCCGCCGCCCGCACCCGCTCGCCGATCTGGGCCCGGTCCACCCCGGAGAGCTTGAGCCCGAAGGCCATGTTCGAGAACACCGTCATGTGGGGGTAGAGGGCGTAGGACTGGAACACCATCGCGATGTCGCGGCCCTTGGGCGGCAGCCGGTTCACCTCTTTGCCGTCGAAGGCGATGCTTCCGCCCGACACCGACTCGAGCCCCGCGATCATGCGAAGCGTCGTCGTCTTGCCGCACCCCGACGGACCCACGAGGACGATGAACTCGCCGTCCTCGATGGCGAGATCGATGCCCCGCACCGCCGGCACGTCGCCGAAGTTCTTGGAGAGGTTGCGGAGTTCGATCGCGGCCATCGGGTGATGTTCCTTCGAGTGCGCTCTGGTGAATTCCGTCCGGGGAGGGATGCGGCGCCCGCGGCTCGCGGCCAGCCGAGCTATCCCTTGACCGCGCCGGCGCCCCAGCCGGCGATGAGATAGCGCTGCACCAGGATGAAGAAGACGAGGGCCGGGATGGTGATGACCACCCCGCCCGCCATCATCATCCCCCAGTCCGTGACCGTCGCGTTGTAGAGGTCGTCCATCCCGATCGGCAGGGTCTTGAGCTCGTTGTCGTTGATGAGGACCCGGGCGAAGAGGTAGTCGTTCCAGGCGACGATGAACGTGAAGATGGAGACCGCGATGACCCCCGGGAGGGCGAGCGGGACGATGACGAGGGCCACCGCCTTGGGGCGCGAGGCGCCGTCCGTCATCGCCGCCTCCTCGAGGTCGAGGGGGATGGACTGGAAGAACGCACGGAGCAGCCACATGCTGAACGGCAGCGAGAAGGTGGTGTAGGCGAGCACCAGCCCGAGCTTGCTGTTCACGAGCCCCGCGGACCGCATCAGGATGTAGAACGGAACGATGATGAGGATCGGCGCGAACATGTAGGTGAACAGCATCCCCGCCGCGATCGTGTTCCGGCCCCCGAACCGGAACCGGGTGATGCCGTAGGCGGCGAGAGTCGCGACGAAGATGGTGAGCACGGTGGCGGTTCCCGCCACCGTGATGCTGTTGAAGAAGTAGATGTGGAAATCGGTGAGGTCGAAGAGGTTCCGGTAGTGCTGCCAGTGGTACTCGAACGACCAGAACTTCGGGGTCGGGCTCAGGATGTCGCGATCGGGGCGGACCGAGGTGAGCAGCATCCAGAGGAGGGGGAAGCCGCACACCACCGCGACGAGTCCCGCGCCGAAGTACAGGGCGATCTGGCTGCACACCTGCCGCCAGTCGATGTCGATCATCCCGGCGTTCTCCCGTCCCTTGCGGCACCGGACGCACTTGCCCCGCGCCCCGCCACCATTCGGTCGCGGACGTGCGCGCGAACGCGTCCCCTCGATCCGGGCCTCGTCATGGGCTCAGATGTCCTCGTCCCGACGGAACACCCGGAAGTAGACCATCGCGAAGCCCACCAGCATGAGGAACATGAACATCGACATGGCCGCTCCCGCCCCGACCTGGAGCTGCCCGAAGGTCTTGATGTAGGTGTAGATGGGGAGGGTGCGGGTGTAGTAGCCGACTCCGCTCGAGCCGTTCAGGAGCCAGATGACGTCGAACTTGGTGAACATGAACATGAAGCGGAGCAGGATGACCACGAAGAGCACGTTGCGGAGCTGGGGCAGAGTCACGTGGATGAACCGCCGCACGACGCCCGCCCCGTCCACCTTGGCCGCCGCGTAGAGCTCCGGGTCTATGGTCTGGAGGCGGGCGAGGGTGCCGATGACCACGAAGGGGAAGAACGTCCACGTGCTGATGAGGATCACCGTGAGCATCACGTGCCCGGTGTCGAGCCAGAGGATGTCCTCGCCGATTCCGATCGTGTCCAGGATGTAAGGAAGCACCCCGTATGCGTCGTTCAGGATCCACTTCATGAGGATCACCACCACGACGGTGGGGACCATGTAGGGAAAGAGGGCCACCCCGCGGATGAACGTCCGCCCGATGAAGGTCTCGTTGAGGAGGAGGGCGGCGGAGACCCCGACCACGATCTGGAGCCCGACCGAGCCGATGCCGTAGATCGCGCCGAGCTCGATCGAGCGCCAGAACTCGCCGTCGCTGAACATGGTGGCGAAGTTCGAGAAGCCGATGAAGGTCTCGATCGGCAGGTAGGCATGCTTGTTGTGGAAGCTGAGCCACCCCGAGTAGACCACCGGGTACAGGATGAGTCCGAGGACCAGGATCACCGCCGGAAGGATCAGGAGGTACCCCCAGGTCGATTCCGGAAGCCGGCGCGGCTGGTTCGAGAGCGCGCGCCGGCGGACCGGGACGGAGAGGATCTGATCGGGAAGGACGGCGGCCAAAGGGGGTCTCCGGGCTCTGGTCTGTTGGGCTTGCGAAGGTCCGTGGTCCGTTCCGGTTCCGCTCCCGTTGCATCGCTGCCCCTCGCCACGGCCGGCCCGGGGAAAATCCGGGCCGGCCGCGGGAGGGTTCCCAGGCGGGGCGGGGCGCGGCCGGGTCGGCCGCGATCAGCCGCGCGTGACGGTTACCACTTCTTGTAGCCGAGCTGGGTGATGAGCTCCTCCGCCCGTTCCTGGGCGCGGGCGGCCGCGTCGGCCGGCGAGACGTCGCGATCCACCACGTCCGTCACCATGTCGATGAGGATCCCCGAGCTCGCGATTTCCTGCACGAACGGGAGCTCGAGATCGTCCCACTCGGTGATCATGAGCGGCTTCGGATCGTGGTTCTGGATGACGTTGAACTGCGCGTCGCGCCACGCCGCCCACTTCACGAACGCGGGGGTCGCGAGGTACTCCTCGTCCGCCTGCATCGACTTGGTGATCGGGAAGAAGTGGATGGGCACGGACTGGATGTACGGACGGTAGTTCTCGGGCGCGTAGAAGAACTTGAGGAAGTCGATGGCCTCCTGTGGGTGCTTCGCGTCCTTGAACACCATCCACGGCTCGCAGTCGAGCTGGGTGAGGAACGTCGTTCCGCTCGGGCCCACCGGCTTCGTGGGGAAGATCCCGATGTCGCCCGCGTCGACCACCTCCGGCGCGTACTTCTCGAAGTAGTCGGTGCCGCGGCCCCAGCCGTAGATGCTGGCCACCTTGCCGGTCGCGAGCATCGCGAAGGTGTCGAGGTAGCCGTGGCTCAGCCAGTCCGGGGCAAGGCAGCAGTCCGCGAGCTCCTTCCAGAAGGCGAGCATCTCGAGCACCGGCTCCTCGGTGAAGGTCGGCCGGTGGTTTTCGGCGAAGAGCCGCCCGCCGTTCGAGCCCGTCCACATGTAGACCTCCTCGTTGATGAAGAAGCCGGGACCGGCGAGTCCGAGGCCGAAACGGTCGTTCTTGCCGTCGCCGTCGGTGTCCACGGTGAGGGCCTTGAGCTGCTCGAGCCACTCGTCCCAGGTGGCGGGCGCCTTCTCCGGGTCGAGCCCCGCATCGCGGTAGAAGTCCTTGCGGTAGACGATGAGGTCGGTGCCGAACTCGTGAGCGATGCCGTAGCAGTTGCCGTCGGGGTGGCAGTTGAGCTTCATCACCGTCTCGTAGAGATCGTCCATGCCGATGGATTCGAAAATCTCGTTGACGGGAAGCAGCAGGCCCTTGGCCGAGAGCGAGCGCTCCACGTAGGCCTGGCCGTGCGAGGCGTCGGGCGGCGCGCCGGCCGCGAGGGCGGCCTGGAGCTTCGTGTCGAGGGACCCCCAGGCGATCGGCTCCTGCTTGATCTTGATGCCGGGGTTCATCGCTTCGTACTTGGCGATGATGTCGTCCATGACCGCGACTGTGCGCGGATTGGGCTCGGTGTGCCAGAGGGTGACGACCTTGTCCTCGGCGAGGGTCGCGGTGGATACCGCCATGCCCGATGCGAGCACGAAGGCGGCGGGTAGGGTGTGGAGCATTCTCCTCATTTTTCGATTCTCCTTTTGATGTTGACGGGCCGGAGGCCCGGGGCGCCGGAAGCCGATGCCGAGAAACCATGGTCGACATGGGGCCCGAATCCCGAGTCTAACGCGAACCGCCTCCCGCGGCACGCGCCACGGCCGGGGTATCTCGTTTCTCCGCGCCGGATCAATTTACAGTAAGCAGCCGGAACGCAACGGTCGACACCGCTCGCCAGATGTCCACGCCACGGAAGAGACCGCCCCGCCTCGCCATCCTTGCCGACTGGTCGGGGGTGCTCGAGGGCGGCTGGCGGAGCCCGCAGATCCTGCTCCTCCTCTTTGCCGCCGCGAGCCCCATCGCCTTCGAGGCCTGGTCGGTCCTCATCAACAACTTCGTGGTCGAGAAGGCGGCGTTCACGGGCCGCGAGATCGGCATCCTCCAGGGCCTGCGGGAGGTGCCGGGCTTTCTCGCGTTCACCGTCGTCTTCATGCTGCTCGTGTGGCGCCAGCAGACCTTCGCGATCCTCTCCCTCGCGGTGATGGGGGTCGGGGTCGCCCTCGTCGGCTTCCTGCCCTCGGTGTGGGGGATCTACTTCACGACGGTGCTGATGTCGATCGGCTTCCACTACCTCGCGACCATGGAGCAGTCCCTCGCCATGCAGTGGACGAGCCCGCGCGAGCTTCCCGTGGTGCTCGGCCGCATGAGGGGGATCGCCGCGCTCGCCTCGCTCGCCACCTACGGCCTCGTCTTCGGCGCGCTGACCCTGGGCGGGCTCTCCTACCTCCAGGTGTTCCTCGCCGGGGGGTTGATCACCGTCGGCATCGCGGCCCTCTGCCGGTTCGGCTTCCCCCGTTTCCGGAACCCGGTGCACCAGAACACCGCGATCGTGCTCCGGCCCCGCTACTGGCTCTACTACGCGCTCGAGTTCCTGTCCGGCGCGCGCCGGCAGATCTTCCTCGTCTTCGCCGCGTTCATGATGGTGGAGACCTTCGGCTACGCGGCCCGGGACATCACCCTCCTCTTCCTCGTCAACTGCCTCATCTCCATCTGGGTCGCGCCGCGGGTCGGCACCCTCATCGCGCGCTGGGGCGAGCGCCCGGCCCTCGTCCTCGAGTACATCGGGCTCATCGGGGTGTTCACCGCGTACGCCTTCGTCGAGACGGGGTGGCTCGCGGCCGGTCTCTACATCGTCGACCACCTCTTCTTCGCCCTCGCCATCGCGATCCAGAGCTACTTCCGGAAGATCGCGGATCCCGCGGACATCGCCTCGACGGCGGGGGTGTCGCTCACCATCAACCACATCGCAGCGGTCGGGCTGCCGCCCGTCCTCGGCCTGGTGTGGGTGCTGGGCGAGGAGGGCCGCACCACCGTCTTCCTCATCGGGGCCGGCATCGCGGCCGGGTCGCTCGTCCTCGCCCTGCTCGTCCCGAGCGCGCCCGCCCGCGGCAACGAGAGCGCCTTCTGGACCCGCCGTCGCGCCGCGGCCTGATGGGCCTACCGGGGGCGCGCGGCGACACGGTGCGGAATTCCGCTCAATCTTTGTAGGAATTTGGCTCGAATCCGTTCACTTCCGTAGACGGTGTGCGGTCAACGGGCATATGCTCCGCTCGTCGGAGAACCCTGAAGCCAGCAGGAGCAGAGGAGGGCACCATGGACGCTCTGTCGCAGGAAACGATCGCGATCCTTGGGGTAGGCGTGGTCCTCGCGGGATTCTTCTGGAGCCTGCACCGGGACGTTGCCATTCTCCGAGAGCGCATCTCCCGGCTCGAAGGCATGTTCGAGGGGTTGCGCGACACGGTCAACCGTCTTGAAAGGCGGTTCGACGACCGGTTTCCGCCGTCGGCGGCTGTGGGCGATTAGCCCGCGCTGAGGGAGCTTGCCGGAACCACGCTACTCGGTGAGGACGAGGGTGTCGGCGGGGCGCCAGCTCACGAAGCGGCGCGCCCCCCGCTCAGCCCGGACCGGGCCGCGATCGGTGTTGGGGACCGTGGCCGAGAGGCGCACCCCCTCCGCGGTCACGAGAAAGAGGTGGGTCTCGCTCCCGTAGTATGCGTAATCCTCGACCGTCGCTTCGAACGAGAACCCCGCGTCCGCGGACCGGGCCTCGTTCAGTCGGATCTTCTCCGGGCGGACCGCGACCCCGACCTCCCCCCGCACCGGCTCGGGGTGGGGAACGGAGAGGGCGCCGAGCCCCTCCACTTCCAGCTCGGCCACGCCGTCCCCCGACGCGCGCACCGTTCCCTCGAACAGGTTCACCTTGCCGATTAAGTCGGCCACGAACCGGCAGCTCGGGTGCTCGTAGAGGGTCGCGGGGTCCGCCACCTGCCGCACCCGTCCCCGCTCCATCACCGCGATCCGGTCCGCCATCGACAGCGCCTCGTCCTGGTCGTGGGTGACGAAGACGAAGGTGATCCCGACCGCGATCCGGAGGTTGACGAGCTCGAGGCGCATCGCCTCG
>JAJDXW010000107.1 GCA_022823045.1 Gammaproteobacteria bacterium | reverse complement strand
CTACGACCTCGATCCGGGCGCGACCCGCGGCGTCCTCACCCGAATCAGCCCTCTGCTCGAGCTGCCGCCCCCCTCGGGATGGGTCGAGCGCTTCGATCATGTCGGGATCTCGACCAACGACTGCGCCGGCACCGAGGCGTGCTTCGCGGGCCGGCTCGGCTACGAGGTGGAGAGCCGGCAGAGCGACGTGGAGGTGTCGATCGCGGTCGAGAGCTTCACCTCCGACAAGTACGGCATCGTCTACCACAACCGGCCGCCCCGGCGGGTCGGGGGCGGGCGCGTCGTCTTCATCACCATCGGCGACACCGAGCTCGAGGTCATCGAGCCCCTCGAGTTCGGGCCGGACGCCCCCGAGGTGGTGCATGGCGAGCGCGGCGACACCCGCCAGGACATGGGCACCCTCGCCCGCTTCGTGGACCGGCGCGGGCCGGGGCTCCACCACGTCGCGTTCAAGGTCCCGGACGCCGACGACGCGCTGCGGCGCGCACGCGAGGCCGGGTGCCGGATGATCGACGACCGCGGGCGCCCGGGCTCGCGCCGGGCGATGATCGGCTTCATCCACCCCGCCGCCCTCGGCGGGGTCCTCGTCCACTTCGACGCCCGCGAGGAGCTCTGACCGCCCCGGCGCTGCCCCGCCATCGGGGATGGAGCACCCTCACACGCACGTCGAGGGAGGTTGGCACCGCGTGTCCGAGCGAGGGCGCGGCGGCGGTTACCAGACGCGAGCGAGGCCGTGCGGCTCGTAGTACGCCAACCGGGCGTCGCGGGTGACGAGGCTCACCCCCATGCGGATGCACTGGTGGACCAGCATGCGGTCGAAGGGATCGCGGTGCTCCACGATCCGGGGAAGCGCGTGATACGTGGATGCGTCCCCGGCGTCGAGCGGGACGACGCGGATTCCGAGGCGCCGGCAGTAACCGGGTATGTCGTCGGGAGCCATGGACCCGAGGACGAGCTTCCCGATGCCGTACTTGAGGGATATCTCCCACAGTGACACCGAGCTGACCGCGATCTCGTTGGTCCGGTCGCGGATGAGTTCGCGTGCCGTCGCCGACAACCGGTGCGACTGGCCGATGGACCACAGCAGGGTGTGGGTATCCAGGAGATACGTCATTCGCCGGAGCCGAGCAATTCCTCCTCGGTCATTTCGAAGTCATCCATGAACTCGATCCGGACCTTGCCGTCGAGGAAGCCCACGTCGCGTTCCGGCAGGTCCACGGGCTCGTACGGGACAATCATGGCAACGGGCTCCCTGGACTTCCCGTACAGGACGCCGACCCGTTCTCCGGCGCGAACGGCGGCAAGCACCTTGGAGAACTGGGCCTTCAGCTCGGCCACCGGCATGGTGATCATGCCAGGATCCTGCGCTCAAGATGTCATCGTGTCAAGAACAACATGACATGATTTGGAGGCGAGCACCGGGCCGAATTCCCAAGCGCACGCCCTGGTCCGGGTCGGACCGGCCGAAACCTGAGGGGCATCCCCATTCTCCCACGACAGAATTGATCAATCGCCCCGGAGGCGGTTCAGGCGGCGTTCGGGCGAGCTATCGCCGCTTCAGGGCCATGAAGCTGTTCAAGGCCAAAGCTCTCCTGTGGGATGCGTTGTCCATCAGCCCAGAGTTCGCCAAGCGCGCCAGCAATACCGGTTGAAAACTCCTCGCCGAGACGGGCGAGCAAACCGTCCCTGGGCACCTTGCCCAACGGGCGCCGACAGCCATGCGCCAACAACCATCGATAGAGGCCAAGATGGGGTCGCACCGCGATCCGTCCCTCTGCCCGCCGACGATCGTTGACACCAAGCAGTATCTCGATCCCGGGTGGATCCAGATCACCGACATACAAAGCACTAACGGCGTCGGTACGAACGATCAGTTCATCGAGATTGCCGGCTCCCTGCCTGAACGAATTGCCGCCCCCGTAGGCGACCGCGGCATACAGCGCGGCTTCTCGGTTCCAACGCCGGAAGCTGTCGTAGGAATGATAGTTCTCCAGCACGAGTAGGGGCCGCCCGGCCGAGGGGCGGCCGGACGTCTCGAACGGCAACGGTGGTGCGACCGGATAGCAGTGGAGAGCATCGAGCGAGATGCGTCCGTCGTACAGCGTCTGTTCGCCTTTGCGAAGATCATCGAGCCGCTTCTCATTCCCGAAGATTTGCAGTGATCGTTCCCGCGTCGGTACCGGGACGAGGTTCCTGTCACGCGCGGACACCAGGAACGAGTTGATGGCCTTGAGGTCCGCTCGGCGAACAGGGTGGCGCTCGTCGGCGGCGAATGCAAGGACCGGGAGCCAAGCCTGCGCCTTCGCGGAGCGTCGGGAGAGCACCACGTTGCGGAGTCTCGCGGTTCGAGGAAGAGCTGGGGAACCGGATGTGTCCCACCCCCGACCCGGTGCCGGGAGGTCGGCCAACTCGTCGCGCTCCAGCCTGCGTAACGCGTCGAGGAGAAGCTGGCGCAGATTCGGCGCATCGAGAGCGGCCGGGTGGGCGCGAAGATATGCGTCGCGGAACTCGGCCAAGCGAATCCTCCGCTTGCCGAGCGCGAGGAGCGCGTCCTCGAGCGTGGGCACGCTAATCGGCAGCCAGATCCGAGGCCGCAGCCACCGAGGCGTCGCCGTCCGTGTTCCTGTCGATGTGCGCGTGCATCGTCTCTATCTCCACATGAATGCGGCGGGTCGCACGGGATTGCCGGTTGCGGCGCGCTCTCACGATATTCTCGAACACGGCGAGCGCGCTCGTGTCCTGAACTCCGGTGGCGTAGAAGAGCTGGATGCCCATCGCGTCCGCGAGTCCGATCTGCGTCTTCAGAAGCAGCGCCTTGTTGGCCTTGCCCAGTGGATTGTCCAGGATGAGCACGCCGGCTTCTCCCGTGCCCTCGTGCATCGCGTCCGCACGCAGCCTCGCGATCACGAGGTAGATCATCATCGCGGCGGTAAGCAGCTCTCCGCCGGAAACGTTCACTCGCTCGATGGGCATGTGCTCGGTGTCTCCCTCGCCCTTCGGCTTGAGGAGCTGGATGTCGAGCGTGCTCCTTCCCAGCGCCGCCGTCATGCGTTCCACCATCTCCGCAGCGATGTCCTGGCCCCTTTCGGGTACCCGGTCGTCCTCCACCAGATCGGTGATATAGCTGCGCAGAATCCCCCTGCGCTGGGTGGCTGCGATTCGGGAGAGGTCGGCGCCGATTCGGAACACCCGCTGGCCGCCGAAACGCGGCACGTGCTCGGGAATCCGTCCGTCGCGGACCATGCGCCGCACGACGTGCAAGGCCGTACGCAATAGATGGTCCAGCTCGTCGATACACGCCTGGAGATCGTCGTCGAGTCGTGACAGGTCGTGCTCGATGCTCCTCAGGCGATCGTCGATCAGCCCCGCCGTTGCGGTTGCGTGGGCCGCGGCGTCCAGAGAGTCGTTTGCGCTCAGGTACGCTGCGACTTCGCGCTCCCCTTCGAGATGGCTGAAGGTGGGGGAGTTCATGAATCCGCGGATTTCGTCGTAGTTCTTGTAGACGCGCCTTTCCGCTTCACCCAACTCGGTGCGAGCTTGGCTGAGACCGGAGACGGTGCCGTTGACGAGGGCCGCCACTTCTTCGTGCTGCGGGAGCACAATCCGTTCCGGGGAGGCGGGCTCGCCGTGCAGCACGCCATCCAGCGTGGTGGTCCAGTCCATGTACTCCTTCGCGGCGTGCTCGTTCCGTACCGCCTCCTGGCGGTTCCGTTGCGCCGCCTCGGCCTCCTGTGCTCCGAGAGCGCGTTGCTGGACCATGGTCTCCTTCGCTTGAGACGCCATCACGGTCAGGTCCTCCGGCCCGTGGCCGCGCAGGTCGATGAGTGACTCCGGTTCGATCTCCGCAGTGCGCCTGTCCCGCTCGGATCGGTACTCCTTCTCCGCGCCCTCCGCATCGGCGCTGGCCGTCGAAGCATTCGCGCGCGCCGTCTCGAGCTCTTCGTCGGCAGTGGCGGCAGCCCCTTCGACGCCGTCGCGCTCGGCTTCGGCTTCGACCTCCGTGCGGTCGAGCCCGCCGAACTCCTGCCCGAAGCGTTCTTCCTTCCCGCCCAAGGCCCGCTGGATCTCCCGCTGCTCGCCACGCAGATGGTCAACCCGATCCAGTTCGAGATTCTTCAGCGTCTCCAAGTTCCGATCGTAGTCGCGGCGCAAGGCATCAAGATTGTCGGATACTCGTCCGCCCGGTGCCGTGTACTCGATGTCCCCAGCCTCGCGTTCCATACGTGCCGCTTGGTTCGCCGCCTTCTCCGCATCGCGTTCGCGTTCGCGGGCCTCGTCCTCCAGCTCGCCCCGTTTCGTTCGCCAGTCCCGTGCGCACCCCTCGGCGGCGTGCGCTGCCTGCTCGTGGTGAAGGCGCTTCAACTGCCAGTCCGCCGTACGCGACTCCCATTGCGCGTAATGATCGCCGCTACGGCTGGCACGGTCGGTGCAGACGTGGGCGCGCTCGTCGCATTCACGCGCTCGATTGCGGCAGAGCCCGGCATCGTGTTCGTCGGTCTCGATCTGCTGCGACAACACATCGAGTTCGGCTCGGATTTCCTCACTGCGCGCCCTCTTCTTCTCCATCGACTGTCGCATCGCGTCGAGTCGACCGCCGCCGAACCGCTCGCGCCACATGGTCAAGCTCTGCAGAGTGACCTCCAGTCCTTGCAATCGTCTGTTTGTCGCGTCATTCGATTCCTCGATTCGGGCGAGATCCTCCTCGATGCGCTGCTGTAGCTCTCGTGCAGCAGCGCGGTCGTAGGCGGCCGGCTCGCCGACGGCCAGCACGAACCGGTCTCCCGGTGTCTCACCGGGGATGTCGCTCGCAATCACGACCGACACTGCCCGACCAAGCGGTGGAGGGGACTCAAGCACCTCCCGCGCTGCGTCCAGCGCGTTCCGATTGGGGACCGCGACGCCAGCGAAGCCGGTCGGGTCGAGCTCTGCGAAGCGGAGCACGTCGTCGGGCGATTGCAGAATCTCGGACAAGTAGACGGCATATGGCTGCGCGTCCGGGAGGCCGGAGGTACGGAGGCGTTCGGCGACGGCGCGTACGTTCTTGTCAATCGAGGCGAGTCCGGTGGCTTCGAGAGACTCGCGATCGGCTTCGAGCAGGTCTCGGCGCCGTTCGTTGTTGCGCAGCGTAGCGACACCCTTGTTCCTGGCGTCCGCAAGCACCCGTTCCACTACGTCCGATTCAGGATCGACCTCGCTCTCGCCGGCCAGCTCGAGGATGGTCGAATCAAGAGCCAGAGAGCGGCGTCTCCCGTCTCCTTCCCGAACGGTCTCCTGCATGGATTCGATCTCGCTCGCGATACCGGACCGCTCGGCCTTGAGATTGCCCTGACGATCCCGGTATGTCTTGATCGCCCCGTCCTTCTCATCGGCCTGCCGGTGCAGATCGAGCGCCTCGTCCCGGGCGGCCCGCGCGGCGTCCGCATGACGTTGCGATGCCGCCTCGGCACTCTCCCCGGAGCCGAGAACCCCCTCCTCCTCCAGCCGCGCGCGGAATTTGCGCACGTGCCCGAGGTTCACGTCGATGCCGGCAATCTTCTGCCGTTCGGCGTTGGCACGTTCGTCATTGGCCGTTCTCTCTTCTTCGGCCTCGCGTGCTGCCTCCTTCGAATTCGCGGCACCGACAGTCAGGGACCGTTGTCGTTCGCGCATCGCCGCGGCGCGCCGGTTGAGTGTCGCTTCGAGGTCTGCCCCCATGCGCCTCAGCACGTCGCGACGTGGTTGGAGATCGGCTTGCTCCTCATCGATGGCCTCTTGGAGAGACTTGCTTCGTGCGCGGTCGTAGAGGATCTCCCGCATTGACACCGCAGCCCGGAGAACATGTGCTCGCGACTTGGCCTGCGCCAGCTCTTCCTCTCGGGTTACGGCCAACGCCTTGGCGTCCTCGTGCCGACCACGTGCCATCTCGACCATCGTGGAAGCGAGCTCGACTCGTGCCTCCCTGCACGCAGCCTCGGCCTGCTTTGCGGCAGCCTGGTGTGATTTCGCCCGTTCGGAAAGTACCTCGGCTCGCTTCGAGGCCTGAGCACTATGCTCTTCCAGCGCCGCCTTCAGGCCGGAGACATGACCGGCCCGACGTGAGACCTCCTCTTGAGCCGCCTGAGCTTCACCGGCAATTTTGACGAACGGCGCGAATCGTTCCTGCAGCTTGCCCATCGCGTCCCGGCGCCGTTCCAGACGGGGCAGGTCCGCGAGCCTGCCAACGTGTTCGGCGAGCACCGCCCGTACCGGGCCGGCCTCCGCTTCCGGCACGGTCATCGCCAGGAACTTCCGCACGAACTGGGACTCGCTACGGAAGTTCAGGAAGTCCTCGATGCCGCCCTCGCTTCGGTTGAACTCGACTTGGGCGGCGAGCAGCTCGGTGTCGATCTTCTCCTCGGCCAGCTTCCGCTTCCAATCCGACTGCTTGACGAAGCTCTGAAAGTTGCCGGGATGGCTCGAACGCATCTCGTAGAGCCAGCGTTGCACATCCTGATGCCCGTTGAGCCGGCCATGCGCCTCGACTCCCGGAAGACCGGGGGCCGGGATGTCATCGAGTGTGAGACCGGGCGCGCTTCGAAACGCGAAGAAATGCCGATCGAGTTCTCGCTGCCGCCCGTCACCTCGCGGAACCACCAGTTGCCCGGTCACTAGGCGTTGCGCGTCCAGAAGGCTCGTCTGACCGCCGGAAAGGTCCCATTCCACGAGGATGAACGCAGGTACGTCGCCGAAATAATCGCCGAACCTTTGATTGGGGCGGATCAGGGTCTTCAGGAACCGCCGCTCACTGGGTTCGAAGCAGCTCAGCACGAGGGCCAGAAAGGATGTCTTTCCGCCGGTGTTCTCCAGGCTGAACACCGTGTGCCTGGGCTTCCCGGCCCGGGGTTCGGAAAGCTCGATCGTGGTCCCGGGGTAGTACGCCTCGTGCCAGCCGCAGTCGGAGAGATGGATACGCGTGATGTACCGCATTCATCCTCTCCCGTGATCGAGGAAGCCGGGCAGGACGGAGGCGCAGCGTTCGAACAGCTCGTTGGCGGCAAGTTCGCGCACCTGCAGCCTGTAGCGTGGCGTGGGGATGTAGGTCTCCCCGTCCGCAGTATCGAACGTCTGCACCATCCCGTGCTCGTGGAGCTGGTTGAGAACGAGCTTGACCATGCCTGCGAGCGAGCTCAGTGCCGCGCGCTGGCTGCCGTCAGGTCTCGTATCCGGCAGGCGGGCGAGCTCACGCCAGGCCTCTGCCAGCCCCGCCTCCGCCAGTTGGGGGTCGTCCCCCGATTCGGCCTCCAGACGCCCGCAGTGCTCGCGCAGTACCGCCGCAATCCTCGCCGGAGTGGCCGAGACCTCCGCGAAGTCGTCCTGCGCCCCGGTCAGGGCGACAGCGGTCGGAAAGAACGTCGCGGCGATCGCGACATGAACGAGAGCGAGCGCGCCGCGCGACATCTCGCCGATGTCCCGGCGAAGGTCCGTGAGCGTAGCGGCGAACACGCTGTCCGGCCCGAACGGCGCCAGAACGATCGTGTGTTCGAGGACATCGATGACTCTGAGGCCGAGCATCGGCGCGAGGTCGTGCACGAGTTGTCGGAACTCGGGATCGGCACGCCAGTGCGCCAGCAGTTGTCGATAGTCGACGTCACCGCGTAGCGCAGAGACTCGCGGCGACAGGCCCTTGTTGAGGAGAAGAACCGCTTTCTGGGCCTCGCTCAGGTGCGTCAGGTCGGCCATCGTTCCGCGTCCTTGGCAAGCACCAAGTTGTCACCGGCAACGCGCTCGTGCGCGATCGTTCTGTCGATTGAAGCAATGACCCCCAGGGGATCGTCCTGAGGACACCACGACCGCAGCATCAGGAACAGCACGCAGCGCAGGGTGGAATCAGCCAGGCCCTGCTGTTCCGCAGCGCTGATTGCCGATGCCATGTCCAGACGGGTGCGCGTCGAGATCTCCCGGACCAGCCACTCCTGGGCTTCGCCAATCTCATCGGCGTCGAATTCGGGCGGCACGCGTTCAAGCGCTACGAGTTCCTGCTCATCGTGCCCGCCGGCGGGGTCACGGCGGAACCGGGGCTGCGTGACGCTCTCGAACAGCAACGCCAGATCGAAAAGCCGCGGCGGCGTGGGGGCCGCGAAGACGATCCCCACCTCGTCGCTCATGCCGGAGACCGCTCTCATCGGCAGGGCAAGCAGCGGAACGAGAATTCGCTCCTCGAGATCGGGCACGTTCTGCGTGCGGCGCGCCCGGAACGCGTTCACCTGAATTTGACGAAACTCCTCCGACGCGGTCATGACTCGTTCGAAAAGGGCTGCATGACGCTGGCGGCATTCGTCGATCGTGTCCTTGAGATCGACGAGATGACCTCGCGTGTCGCTACGTGCGTGAGCGACATGTTCCCGGATCGATTCGATGATCGCGACTTCGTGCTTGCGCCGATCGCTCAGATGCGTGCGGGCCTCGTCGAGTTCGGGCAGCACCTCCTCGCTCCAGACAACGCGGTCGGCGGCACGTCGGACCTGAAACAGCCGGTCTTCTATGAACTGCTGATAGTGAATCGAGCGCATGCGTGCCCGCTGGGCGAGGGTCCGCGCATCCTTGAAGCGGCCGCGCTCGACTGCCTTGTGAATCATGATCGCCTCGGCTTCCTGCGCGAACTCCGGCGGAACATCGAGCATCGCGAGAGTAAGAATCTGGGCGCCGCGAGCCAACTTGAACCTGGCCGATCCGTCGGCGGCGACGGAGAGAGCCAGCAACCGGAAGTCGTGAAACGTGTAGCCGTCGCGACCGGCATCGTAGTACTCGACGCGGAACGCCTTGTGCCCGTCCCGAGCGTTGGCGAGACAGTCGAGGATCACCTGCCCAACCTTGCAGCTCTGCTCGTCCGTCAGACTCGGCTTCACCCGCGTCGCCTCGGCGGCGACATGCGCGACGATCTCGGTGGGCGACGCTCCCGATTCGATTGCGGAACGTTCCATGACGAAATCGATCGCACTCAGCGCCAGGTACTGAACATCGAGACGATCGGCGATCGTCGGATCGTCCTTGAAGATGACACGTCGTTCGAGAGACAAGCGCGCGATCGGCTGGGCCAGCAACAGATTACGTTGCTGGCTCGTCAGGGACTCGCGGGAATTGACCTCGGACATGTTCACAGTAGGGATAGCGAAGGCTGTGCGGACAGCCGGAAGCGAGCAGAGATTGCCAAGGCGTCTACCACTGAATTGTACTCGGGACGCGGCTGTTCCGCTCCTTGGGCAACCCGTGGGAGACTCGATGCGGGCGGCCCTGAACCGTCCGGAAGAGTCCGAAGAAGACATGCAAGGGCGTATCCCTCCTATTCGGCTTCATGCAGCCTCGACTGGGCTGACGACAGACAGTCCAATCCCGAGGAGGACGGCGGCATCGGTGACTCACTCGGCTGAAAAAATGTAACATCATTCTCTGCTCCGCGCCGCAGATGTTAGCTCCGTGAAGTGATTCATACCGAGCTTATGATTGAGCAGAGGCAGATCATGAGGGGAGTGGGCTGCCCGTGTGCTGGCGAGAAGGGTTACGAGTCCTCCGGTTCCGGAGGCCCGGCGAACAGGCGAACGATGAACCGTTCGCCTTCTTCCGCGAGATCGGGATCTGTGCCGTTGTGCTCTCTCATTCCGCGCACGATCTTTCTCGGCACCCCCATCCCCATGTGCTCGAGATAGCCGTAGTCCCGCATTACGTCCTTCAGGAGTTGGTTCCGCGCAGCCCTCGTCCCTGCACGCATGCGCTCCGGTGTGATGCCGTTGGGGAGTCTCCCGGGTGAGATGATTTCCAGCCGGTCCCGGTATATCGCCAATTCCACGTCGGTGTTCGCAAGAAGGTAATCCCTATGGACGAGGGCATTCACCACCGCCTCTCGGACCGCCTCATCGGGGTATGCCGGCCGCTCAATGCGGCGCGTGGCGTCCTCCAGGCTGGCGGTTATAGGGGTGTTGCGCCTGACGAACTCCACCGCCTGTTCAACAAGGCCGGCTTCACGGACAGCTCCGTCCCGGTCCATGAGCGGTGTCAGCGGACCGCGCAGCGCCCTCCGCTCCCTGGCCGCGTAGTCTTTTTCGAATCCCGGGAATGCCGCCGCATCGATCCCCGCCTGGGGCAGGAACCGGTTTGGCGCGATTCCGAAGAGCAGAATCCCCGACAGGGTCGCGCCGACATCGACCATGATCTCCGTGTTGACCAAGAGAGTCCGCCATCCGGCTTCGTCGTCGTCGGGTGGAATTTCCTGCTGGCGGACCCGCTCGAAGTAGTCCTTCAGCCGGCGGCGGTCAAGGTCGTCGATCGTGGATCCGGAGACCGGCCGCAATTCGGCGCGGAACGTGCCACGCTGCTGGAACAGTCGACTCAGCTCTTCAGGCGTCGGCTCCCGGCTCTGCGTACCAACCCGGATGTAGTACGTGTGCCGATTGTTGTGCCAACGGCTGTGGACGTTGAAGCCGCGCGGCACCCGCACGATCGCCACATCCACACCAGGTTGTATATCCCTGATTGTTTCGAAAAACGGGATGATGCCCGGCCTAATCTTGTCCCGGCACGTGGTCATTACCCACTCCTCCAGCCGGTCCCGGGTCAATCCGACCATGCGCCCGTCGTCATCCACGCCAAGCACCACGATTCCGCCTTCGAGATTCGAGAACGCGACGAGTTCACTGGCGAGCTCATGGTTCTGCAAGATGTCGCGTTTGAACTCGACACCAGAGCTCTCGCCGTTGGCGACTATTTCCAGAAGCTCCGTCCGCGTCGTCATGGTCAGAACCCGTACTTGGAGCGGCGCATCTCGAAAGCGTCCTTGCCACCTTCCAGAGTTTCCTCGACCAGATCCCGCACAGCACGGGAGTCGATGGCGCCCATGTGCTCGGGTGCAATCCTCGCTTGGCCGTCCTCGGCCTCGCCGAATGCAGCAAGCCCGAGGATCAATTCGGCGTCCCCGAGCACCGGGATGTTCGCGTTGTGCGTCGAGAAGACGAACTGGCGCCGCCGCTTTTCCCGCCGCATGGTCGGAACGATGCCCTCGGTGATGAACCGATTGTCGAGGTCGTCTTCGGGCTGGTCCACCACCAACGGCGCCTCCGATTCCAGCAGTAGGAGCAGCAGCACCGCCGTCGCCTTCTGCCCCTTGGAGAGCGCCTTGAGTGTCTGCCATTCCGCCGGTTTGCCGTCGGGTGCCGTGTTCAGTTCAATGTAGGTCGCTGGGGGAAGCTCAACCTCCTCAATCTTCATGTGCAGGTCGAGACCGGCTCCGGCGATCCGTTCCGCCGCGCCTGGGGGGAGACTGTATACCGCAATAAGTGACTCCTTGCCCTCCCGACAATGCTGCGAAAGCTCGGGGAGGGAAAGCTGGTCCACCTTGCGAAGGCGATCGAGTGCGGCGGCGAGGTTTCCCCCGACGGCCCGCAAGACCGCTTCCAGCGGCTCTCGGTCCCCTGCCATCGTGACCTCGACCCTGACTCGATCGCGCAGCTTCCTCGATATCTTTCGCGCTGCGGCGGCAATCTCACGATACTCACGCGCCTTGATGTCTTCCCATTCCGAAACCAGCCTTCGACGGTGCGCCTCGTGCGTCTCCAGATCCCTCCCGAGGCCCTGTAGCCTATCCTTCAGCGGGCGTAGCCCTTCGATCTGCCGCCGAAGCTGAATGAACTCGGCACCGTCGATTCTTGACTTCTGAAGATCGCGCAGCAGTCGTTCATAGGTTTCCTCGACAGTCTTGTGCCGTTCGTTCCACTGATCCTTGACTGCCGTTGTCGCTGAATCGGCGTCCGACAAGGCATCACCGAACTGGCTTCCGACCTCGTCCAGCCGTGCGCTGAGGGTTGCGAGAACTCCGTCCATCTCCCCCAAGACATCTGCATTCGGCAGCCCGTCGAGCGCCTTGTCCGACACAAACGCCGCATCGATCGGAAGACTCTCGACAAGCTCGCGCTGAAGTATCCGGAACGGCTCCAGCCGCTCGTCGAGGATCGAGAACAGGTTCTCTTCCCTGACGATCAGGCTCTTCTCCTTGAGCCGTTCCTCCAGCCCGGCATCACGGAAGCGCTTCTCCGTCTCTTCGAGCCCCGGCAAGTCCGCGAGGCGCTCTTCGAGCATTTCCATCTCGCGCCGAACCTCGACAATCCGGCGGCGCGAGCGTTCGAGCCCCAGCCGGAGTTCCTTCTTTTGTCCAGACAAAGAGGCATCCCGCTCCGCGAACCGCTCCAGCAGCACGGTGAGCTTCTCGGGACTCCTGGCCAACTCGGAGATTTCATGCTGACCGAATACCTGCACTCCCGGCATCACGTCCCGCGGCGAGACGGTCAGCACGTCGCCGTTCTCGTCCTTGACGGTCGGGGGATTGGGTACGGAACGCTCGAAAACATAACGGGATTCCGAGGGATGGTGAGAGCGGACCAGAAGCGAGACTTTTGTCCCGGGTTTCAAGACATGCTTGACCACTCCTTCATGCGCCTTCCGCGCTTCTTCACCAAGAGGCTCAAGACCGAGCACGTAGCGCATGCTCTCGATCATCGTCGACTTGCCGGTGCCCCGCCCTCCGACCAGAGCATTGAGGTTGCCGTTGAAATGGACGGAAGTGTCACCCAGGAACCCGCCTTCCCATGTCATCGAGACGAACTCGGCATGAGGCTCCGGGAACGGGTCGCTGTTCAGCCGGATGCGCGACTCCGGGTCCAGGAACGCCTGCCGAAATCCTTCAACGGAAACCCTCGACATCTTGATAAAGCTGGATGCACTGCTCTTCTTCAGGTCTTCGGGGTCGTTCGCGTCGGACGCATTGACAATCGCAACGGGGCGCGGGCGCCTGTGCTCGGCGTCCTTGTTCTGTAGAATCTGTCTGATTCCGTCCGGTGCGTCCTCGACAGGCCCAGGCAGGGCGCAGGCAAGCAGGTTGGGCGAAGTCCAAACGTCGATCCGAGCTTGGCCTTGAAGGGTCTTGAGCAGCCCCCCTCTGGACGCTACGTGGGGGGCGACTGTTACGGCACCCCACTCCCTCGACACTTCCAGAAGCTCCGCCGAATCCAGGTTCCCGGTTGGCGAGGGACGTGTCGGATCGTGAACGCCGCACTCCCCGATATACCTCTCCAGCCTGTCGTCCTTGTCGGGATCGAATAGGCAGAGAAAGTGAACGCCGTCCTTCGATACCGCCTCGAATCCACCGAACGCCCACAAGCCCGCGTCGCGTGCGGCATGCACCAATGTCATGGAGGATTGAACGCGGTAGTGGTCGGTGATCGCGACGACCTCGATATCGTTCTCCAAGCATGCCTCCACGATAGCGTCGTTGTACTCGGACTCCGATTCGAACGTCGTCTGCTTGTGATGCCTCTTCAGATATGCGAAGGGATTGATCTGCAGGGCGCAACGATAGAAGCGGGCGCCGTTGGGAAGCTCCAGCGCAGCGTGCATGGACTCGGACCGAACGGGCGCTGAATCTCTCCCTACGACCGCCATGTCTGGTTCTCCATCAATGCTTGTCGAACAGCGCCCATTATCCACGGACAGCAGCGAGATCGCCGGTACGGGTTCCGCTGGTGAAGCCCCGGAGCCGCCTCCCGGGACAATGCGCGGGGTCAGCCAGCGCGGCCCGAGCGCCCTGACGGGTTCGGCACCCACTTCATGATGTGCTCGGCGACCCCCACCGTCTCGCCCCGCTGGTTGACGGCGTGGAGCTCCGCACGGCTCCGGTTGCGGTCGGTCTCTATTGCACGGACGATGTAGCGGACGGTGACCGTGTCCCCGATGCGCACGGGCGCGGTGAAGCGCACGCGGTCGTAGCCGAGCGACATCGGGGTGACCTCCTCCGTCGCCTCCATGACCCGTCCGGCCATCCGCGCGGAGGCGGTCGACATGAAGCCGACGAGGAGCGCGCCGTGCGCGACCCGCTCCCCGAACGACGAGCGTTTCATGTACTCCTCGTCCATGTGGGGGGCCGCGAAGTCGCCGGTGATCCCGGCGAACCCGTAGATGTCCGACTCCCCTACGGTCTTCGTGAACCGGGTCTCGTCGCCGACCGAGATCCGTGCATCGCCGTACTCGAGCCTTTCCGTCATCCTCTTCCTCTCCTTCGATGTGCCGCCGGGGGCGGTCTCCCGGGGTGGGGCGCCGCGCCGTTCGTCGGGCGGGTCAGGCCTTGCCGACGAGCTCGCGTACGTACTCGGGGAGCGCGAACGAGGCGACGTGGACCTCCGGGTTGTAGTAGCGGGTGCGGATGCCGGCCGCCACGTGGCGTTCACGCAGGGTCTCGACGGTGACCGCGCGCAGGGACGCGTCCTCGGTCGCCCACCCGAAGAGCATGATCCCGCCGACGTAGGTCGGCACCGCGGCCGAGTAGAAGTGCCAGTCGCGGAAGTGTCGCGCGAGCTCGGGGGCGGTCCCTCCGGCCACCTCCGGCTGGAGGAACGCGACCCCGTTCTGGGTGACGAGGACCCCGCCCGGCGCGAGCGAGCGCCGGCACCCCGCGTAGAAGGCGGGGCCGAAGAGGGCGGTGCCCGGCCCTTCCGGGTCGGTCGAATCGCAGATGACGACGTCGAAGCGTTCGGCCGTCTCCGCGACGAACCGGGCGCCGTCCGCGATGACGACCTCGACCCGGGGGTCGTCGAACGCCCCCGCAGAGTGGTTCGGCAGGTGTTCCCGGCAGGTCTCGATGACCCCCGCGTCGACCTCCACCTGCACCACCCGCTCGACCTCCCGGTGGCGGACCACCTCGCGGAGCATCCCCCCGTCCCCGCCGCCCACGATGAGCACCCGGCGGGCCGATCCGTGCGCGAAGAGAGGCACGTGGGCCAGCATCTCGTGGTAGATGAACTCGTCGCCTTCGGTGGTCTGCACGATTCCGTCGAGCACCATGACCCGCCCGAAGCGGGGGTTCTCGAAGATGAGCAGCCGCTGGTGATCGGTGTTCCGCTCCAGCAGGACCCGATCGACCTCGAACTCCTGGCGATAGCCGTCGACCAGCGTCTCCGCGAACGCGGGTCCCGTCTTCAGCCGACCACTCCCCGGCGCTCGACCGTCATCTCGGACCGCTCGGGCTCGAGGGCGCTCCGGAGCGCTTCGGCCGCGAGGTCGGGCCGGCATCCCCCGCACATGAAGACGTCGAAGGCGGCGAAGCCCCGTTCCGGCCAGGTATGGACGGTGATGTGGGACTCGGCGAGCACCGCGACCCCGGTCACTCCTCCGCCGTCACCGAAGCGATGCAGGTGAATGTGAAGGAGCGTCGCCCCCGCGACGTCCACCGCGCGGCGCATCGCGCGCTCGATCCAGGCCGCGTCGTCGAGGTGGCGCGCGCCCCACAGGTCGAGCAGAACGTGGGTGCCGGCGAAGACCTCCCCGCCCTGCTCCGCGAAGTGGTCAGCGCGGGGGGGCGCCGGGCGCGGGGCGCCGGCGCCGGCGCCGGGGCCGGATTCCGGACGGGCGGGCTGCGCGTGCTCCGGCCGCCGCCGGGATGCCCCCGGGCGGGGGACCTCCCGGGGCACGGCCCGATTCCACCCGGCCTGCATCGATGTCTCCCTCGGCGTCCGCCGCGGGTCAGCCCGCGGCCGCCTCCTCCGGCCTCCAGGTCATCGGCTCGACCGGCTCCCCGCGCTCGCGCGCGAGGTGGCGCGCCCGCAGCACCTTCGCCGCCTCGACGAGGGTGTCCCGGCTCGGGCCCTGGTCGGCGATCTCGGCGAGCTCGCGCAGCTCCTCCTCGGTGAATCCCGCCTCGAGCCGCTCCTCGCGCGCGATCCCGATCGCGGCATCGTCGCGCCCCGACCGGCCGCTCCCGATCGAGAAGCGTCGTTCCACGTCGCGCTGGAACTCCTTGGCCTCGCGGAACTTGTCGGGGTCGGAGCGGGTGAACTGCTTGACCCAGTTGCTGCCGAAGCGAACGTGGGTGAGCTCGTCGGCGAGGACGAAGTCGATGGCCTGCTCCATGACCGGGTCGTCCGCCTCCTTCGCGTAGTCGATCATGGCCCGGAACGCGTCGCAGGCGAGCCCTTCGAGGCAGCGATTGACCCCCGCCACCCGCAAGGTGGGGTCGTCCGCGCACGCCGCCTCGAACAGGGTGGTGGTCTCCGGGTAGTCGCCGACATCGACCCCCACGTGATCGAGCAGCTTCTCGAAGACCTGGCAGTGCCGCGACTCGTCCCAGCACTGGCGGGCCATGTTCATGCGGAACTCCCAGGGCGCTTCCGGAAAGTCCCAGAGGGTCCGGCCGGCCCCTTCGAGGGCCTGGAGCTCGCCGACGAAGATCCCGTGCAGGCGCACCCTGAGCTGCACGTCGACGTTGGGGTCCTCGGGATGGAGCGAGCCGAACTGGGTGAGGAAGGGGTACCCGGGGCCGAGCTCGTCGTAGACCTTCTCGAGCTCGGTGCCCTCCACCCGCTTGCGCAAGGTCGGCGCGACCTGCTCCATGAGGGCGACCACCCCTTCGACTTCGTCGGGCAGCGATTCGAGCAGGCGACCGCGGGCCGCGGCCCGCTTGAAGCGGCTGTCGCGGGCCAGCTCCTCGTGCGAGATGAACCTCTTCATGCTTTCAACCCTCGTCTCGGGAGGACAGCGGCACGGCAAACGGATCCCGCGCCAGCTCCCCGGTGACGCCCCCGCACGCGCCGAGCTCCGCCTCGAGCGCCGCGCGCCGTTCCCGCCGCCGTCCGGCCTCGGCCGGCTCCCGACAGAGCGTGTCGAGGACCTCCCGGCCCCAGGCGATGTGGCGCCTCGCGTCCGCGAGGCACTCCTCCAGAATCTTGATGGTCGGGGCGTCCGCGATGGGGTCCGTCTCGGCGACGGTTCGCTCCCAGGTGTCGGCGAGGTGCGGGAGGAACACGTCGAAGACCCCGGTCAGCTTCTCGATCGTGAGCGTGGGGGACTCCGGATCCGCGACCGCTCGGACGAACGCCGCGAACGCCTCGTTGGGCGCTTCGGAGGCGGAGACCGAACGGGTCCCGCAGCGAAGCTCGGGGAGCCGCTTGCCGAGCTTGTCGGCCGCTTCCGCCGTCTCCCAGATGATCCGTCCGAGCCCGGTCTTGACCGGGAGCTCGGGCACGGTCGCGACCCACCCGCCGAGGATCATCATGATCCACTCCTCGGCGTAGCGGAAGTTGCGCACCCGGCGGGCCACCGCCTCGACGTCGTAACGCCCGTGCAGCTCTCGGAGATCGGCCGGAATGTCGAACGCGGAGTACGGAGCGAACGTGGTTCGCTCGTCGGCTCCGGTGCCGGGGTACATCCGGGGCTCGGTCACCTGTTCGCTCCTCCTCGCCCGCGCTCGCTCGACCGCCCCGGCGGCGGAGCCCGCCGGGCCGATCATTCTATCGCGCAAACCGCCCCGTTTTCGCGGGGCCGGAGGATCAGACGGGGGAGCCCCGAGGGAAGTCCGGCTCGCGCTTCTCGCGGAGCGAGGCGAGGCCCTCGCGCACCTCCGGACTCGCGAACCCCATCATCTCGAGGGCGAGCGAGGTGTCGAAGGTGGGGCCGGCCATGCGCAGCCAGTTGTTGAGCGCGTGCTTGGTCCATCGGATGGCCGACGGGGCGCCCCGGGAGAGCTTGCGCGCAACCTCCAGGGCCTTGTCCTGGAGCTGGTCGTCGTCCACGCAGAGCGACACGAGGCCGATCCGCTCCGCCTCCGCACCGGTCAGCACGTCGCAGGTCATGAGGTAGTACTTCGCCTTGGCCATGCCGCAAAGGAGCGGCCAGATGATCGCGGCGTGGTCCCCGGCCGCGACCCCGAGCCGGGTGTGGCCGTCCGTTATCCGGGCCGCGCGGGCCGCGATGGACACGTCGCAGAGGAGCCCCGCGACGAGCCCCGCCCCCACCGCCGGGCCGTTGATCGCCGACACCAAGGGCTTGTTGCAGTCGAGGATGTTGTATACGAGCGCGCGGGCTTCCTTCCACGTCTCCACGAGGTTCTCGAACGACTGCATGTTCCGCTCGATGAGGTCGAAGTCGCCGCCCGCGGAGAACGCCCTTCCCGAACCGGTGAGGATCACGCAGTCGATGTCGGGATCGGCATCGATCTTCGGCCAGAGATAGGTGAGCTCCCGGTGACCGATGGCGTCGAGGGCGTTGTAGCGCTCCGGCCGGTTGAACGTCACCCGCAGGATCCGCTCGTCGGGCCGGTCGAAGGTCAGCCGCTCGTAGCCGGCGTAGGGGTCCGTCATCGCTTCGCTTCCCGGTGTGTGCAAACTGGTGCGCCAAAGTTAGCACGGCTCCCTCCGGCCGCTATAGCCGGAGACGGGATCGGGGATGAATCCGGGCTATACTCAAGCCGTCCGAACGGAGCCGCACGACATGGACCTGACCGGCGAATTCCACGTCCCCCTGCCGCGGGAGGCCGTCTTCGAGGCGCTCAACGACCCGGAGATCCTCGGCCGGTGCATCCCGGGCTGCCAGACGCTGGAGCAGGTGAGCGAGACCGAGTTCGACGCGGACGTGCTCGCCAAGGTCGGGCCCGTGAAGGCCCGCTTCCGGACCCGCATCGCGGTCTCCAACCTGAACCCGCCGGAGAGCTACACCCTTTCCGGCGAAGGACGGGGTGGCGCGGCCGGGTTCGCGTCGGGAAGCGCGGACGTAAGCCTGGAAGCGACGGACGACGGCACGGTGCTCCGATACGCCGCGAGCGTCCAGCCCGGGGGCAAGATCGCCCAGGTGGGCTCGCGGCTCATCGGCGGCACCGCCCGCAAGATCGGAACGGACTTCTTTACCCGCTTCGTGGAAGTCGTCACGCCGGAACCGCCCTCCGGGGAGGGTGGTCCGGACGAGCAAGAGGAGTAAGGCGAATGCCGGTGAATGTCTCCATGAACGTCAACGGGAGAGCGGTCTCCGAAGAGGTCGACGAGCGCACTCTCCTGGTGGAATTGCTGCGGGAGAACCTGCGGCTGACCGGAACCCACGTGGGCTGCGACACCAGTCAGTGCGGCGCCTGCGTGGTGCACGTCGACGGGCGCTCCGTCAAGTCGTGCACGATGCTCGCGTCCCAGGCGGACGGGGCCGACGTCACCACCATCGAGGGGCTTGCCGAGAACGGCAGCCTCCATCCGATGCAGGAGGCGTTCCGCCAGAACCATGGACTGCAATGCGGGTTCTGCACTCCCGGTATGGTCATGAGCGCGCTCGATCTCGTGGCCCGCAATCCCGATCCGAGTGACACCGAGGTCCGCGAGTGGCTGGAAGGAAATCTTTGTCGATGCACCGGTTATCACAACATCGTCAAGTCGATCCTCGCCGGTGCGAGCGCGATGCGAGGAGGTAGCTGAGATGGCTGAGAGCGGAATCGGGGCCTCCGTGCCCCGCACCGAGGACCATCGGTTCCTCACCGGAACCGGCGAATACACCGACGACACCAACCTCCCCCGCCAGACGTACGCCGCGTTCGTGCGCTCGACGCATCCCCACGCCACGTTCACCGTGGACACCTCCGCCGCGGCCGAGGCGCCCGGGGTGGTGGCGGTGCTGACCGGCGCGGACCTCGCGGCGGACGAGAAAGGTTCCCTCATCTGCGGTTGGGTGGTCACCGGCAAGGACGGCGAGCCGCACAAGGCCCCGGCCCACCCCGTCCTCGCGGTGGACACGGTGCGCCACGTCGGGGACGCGATCGCGCTGGTGGTCGCGGAGAGCGCGCGCGAGGCGCGCGACGCGGCGGAGATCGTGGAGGTGAGCTACTCCCCGCTCCCCGCGGTGGTGTCCATGCAGGACGCCCTCGCGGAAGGGGCGCCGCAGGTCCACGCGGACGCTCCCGGCAACCTCTGCTATGACTGGGAGATCGGCGACCGCGCGGCGACGGACGACGCGTTCGCGCGCGCGCACCACGTCACCCGCCTCGACCTCGTCAACAACCGGCTCATCCCGAACGCGATGGAACCGCGGGCCGCGATCGGGAACTACAACCCCGCGACGGGGGACTACACCCTTCGACTCACCAGCCAGAACCCGCACATCCACCGCCTGGTGCTCGCCGCCTTCATCCAGATCGCGCCCGAGCACAAGCTGCACGTCATCGCTCCCGACGTCGGCGGCGGATTCGGCTCCAAGATCTTCATCTACCAGGAGGAAACGGCGGTGATCTGGGCGGCCGGCAAGGTCGGGCGGCCGATCAAGTGGACCGCGGACCGCTCCGAATCGTTCGTGGCCGACGCGCACGGGCGCGACCACGAGACTCACGCCGAGCTTGCTCTCGACGCGAACGGGCGGTTCCTCGGCCTCCGGGTCTCGACCTGCGCCAACATGGGCGCCTACCTCTCGACCTTCGCGAGCTGCGTGCCGTCGTACCTCTACGGCACCCTGCTCCAGGGCCAGTACACCACCGAGTCAATCTACTGCGAGGTCAAGGCCGTCTTCACCAACACCACCCCGGTGGACGCCCTGCGCGGGGCGGGACGCCCGGAGGCGACCTACGTGGTCGAGCGCATCGTCGACCAGGCGGCGCGCGAGATGGGGATCGACCCCGCGGAACTCCGGCGCCGCAACTTCATCCCCGCCGACGCGTTCCCCTACCCCACCAAGGTCGCGCTCGAGTACGACTCCGGAAACTACCGGCTCGCCCTCGACCGGGCGCTCGATCTTGCCGCCTACGAGGGCTTCGCGGCCCGCCGCGAGGAATCGCGGGCGAGAGGCAAGCTCCGCGGGATCGGGCTCAGCGCCTACATCGAGGCCTGCGGCATCGCCCCCTCCCAGGTGGTGGGGTCGCTCGGCGCGGGGGTCGGGCTCTGGGAATCGGGTGGCATCCGCTTCAACCCGACGGGGAACGTGCTCGTCACCACCGGCTCGCACAGCCACGGCCAGGGGCACGAGACGACGTTCGCGCAGCTCGTCTCCGACTACCTCGGGGTGCCCTTCGAGAACGTCGAGGTGGTGCACGGCGACACGGAGAAGACGCCGTTCGGCATGGGCACGTACGGGTCGCGCTCGCTCGCGGTGGGCGGCTCCGCGCTCGTCAAGGCGATGGACAAGATCATCGCCAAGGGACGCAAGATCGCGGCGTTCACCCTCGAGGCATCCGAGGAGGACATCGAGTTCGCGGGCGGGAACTTCACGGTGGCCGGGACCGACCGGAGCATGAACATCGCCGAGGTCGCGTTCTCCGCGTACGTCCCCCACAACTACCCGCTCGACGAGCTCGAACCGGGGCTGGAGGAGACCGGGTTCTACGATCCCGCGAACTTCACCTTCCCGGCCGGAACGCATGTCTGCGAGGTCGAGGTGGACCCGGAGACCGGGGCGTCCGAGATCGTCAACTGGGTGGCCGTCGACGACTTCGGCAACGTCGTCAACCCGATGATCGTGGAGGGTCAGGTCCACGGCGGGGTGGCGCACGGAGTCGGCCAGGCCCTCCTCGAGGGCTGTGCCTACGACGCAGAAGGGCAGCTTCTGACCGGGTCGTTCATGGACTACACGATGCCTCGGGCGGACGACCTTCCGGACATGACCGTCGAGACCACGTGCACCCCGTGTCCCCACAACCCGCTCGGGGTCAAGGGATGCGGCGAGGCGGGGGCGATCGCCGCCCCGGCCGCGGTCATGAACGCGATCACCGACGCCATCGGCACGAGCGCCATCGACATGCCGGCGACCCCGCAGGCAGTGTGGCGGGCGCTCGGCGGCTAGCGCGGCCCGGGCCAAAGGAGCGAGAACATGTACGAGTTCAACTACCACCGCCCCGGCACGCTCGAATCGGCGGCCGCGGCGCTCGCGGCGGCGGAAGACGGGCAGGTGCTGGCCGGCGGTCAGACCCTCATCCCGACCCTGAAGCAGCGGCTCGCGAGTCCCTCGGACGTCGTGGACCTCGGCTCGATCGCGGGCCTCGACGGCGTGCGCCGCGAGGGCGACGCGATCGTCGTCGGGGCCATGACCCGGCACGCGGACGTCGCGTCCTCGGCCGAGGTGCGAAGCGCGATCCCCGCCCTCGCGGCGCTCGCGGACGGCATCGGCGATCCCCAGGTACGCAACTCCGGGACCATCGGGGGCTCCATCGCGAACGCCGACCCGGCCGCGGACTACCCGGCCGCGGTGGTCGGGCTCGGCGCGGAGGTGCGGACCGACCGGCGGTCGATCGCGGGGGACGACTTCTTCACCGGCCTCTTCGAGACCGCGCTCGGCGAAGGCGAGATCATCGTCTCGGTGCGCTTCCCCATTCCGCGCCGGGCCGCGTACGCGAAGTTCCCCAACCCGGCCTCGCGCTACGCCATCGTCGGAGTGATGGTGGCGGAGACCGGAAGCGGGGTCCGGGTCGCGGTGACCGGGGCCGGGGACCGGGTCTTCCGGGCCGGCGCAATGGAGGCCGCGCTCGCCGGCAGCTTCAGCCCCGATGCGCTCGGGGGCGTCTCGGTGCCGTCGGACGGGCTGAACGAGGATATCCACGCGAGCGCCGAGTACCGTGCCCACCTCGTCGGAGTGATGGCGAGACGCGCGGTCGCGGCGGCCGGCTGACGCGGGCCGGGCGCGCGCGCATCGGAATCGACGGCTCGGCCGGCCAGGGCCGAGCCGTCCTTCGCATGCGTTTCTTCCGGAGCCAATGACCCTTCCCGCCACCGTCGACGAGACGGCATCGAGGCTATCCGAGGGCGACTACGTCGCGGATCGGAGCCTCGCCACCGCGGTGTTCCTCACCCTCCGGATGCGCCGCCCGCTGTTCCTCGAAGGCGAGGCGGGGGTCGGGAAGACCGAGGTCGCGCGGGTCCTCGCCCGGGTCCTCGGGCGGCGGCTCGTCCGGCTCCAGTGCTACGAGGGGCTCGACGTCGCCTCCGCCGTCTACGAATGGAACTACCCGCGGCAGATGATCCGGATCCGGCTCGCCGAGCTCGGCGGGGAGGATCGGGGCGCGTCCTCGGTCGAGTCGGTCGAGGAGGACATCTTCTCGCGCCGCTTCCTCATCGAGCGGCCCCTCCTCGACGCCCTCAACCCCGACCCGGCCGGCGCCCCGGTCCTCCTCATCGACGAGCTCGACCGGGCGGACGAACCGTTCGAGGCCTATCTCCTCGAGCTGCTCGCGGACTTCCAGATCACGATCCCGGAGCTCGGGACAATCGCCGCGAACGAGCCGCCGATCGTCGTCATCACCTCCAACCGCACCCGCGAGATCCACGACGCGATCAAGCGCCGTTGCTACTACCACTGGGTGGACTATCCGGACGCGGCGCGCGAGCTCGAGATCCTCCGGGTGCGGGCGCCCGGCACCCCCGAGGCGCTGAGCCGCGAGGTCGTCGCCTTCGTGCAGAGCCTACGCGGAATTGATCTGTTCAAGGTGCCGGGAGTCGCGGAGACCATCGACTGGGCGCAGGCCCTCACCCAGCTCGACGTGCTGGCCCTGTCGCCGGACGTGGTCAACGACACCCTCGGCTCCCTCCTCAAGTACCAGGACGACATCGCCCGGATCCGGGGCAGCGAGGCGGCGAACGTCATCGAGCAGATCAAGCGCGAGCTCAGGGTTGCGGGCGCCGCCTGATCCCCGCCAGCCCGCCGCGGAGACCGGGGCCCCGCCGCCCGCCGTCCCCCGGAACCAGGACGGGGCCGGGGGTCCTCCGGGCCGGCTCGCCGCCAACCTCATGCACTTCGCGCGCACCCTGCGGGCGGCGGGCCTTCCCGTCGGAAGCGGCGCGGTCCTCGACGCGCTGCGCTCCGTCGAGGCGGTGGGTCTCGCGCGGCGCGACGACTTCTACTGGACGCTCCACGCCGTCTTCGTGCGGCGGGCCGATCAGCGCCCGCTCTTCGACGAGGCGTTCCATGTCTTCTGGCGGAACCCGCAGCTCCTCGAACGGGTCCAGAGCCTCCTCCTCCCCACCGTCCACACCCCGCCGCGCGGCGAGGCGCGGCCCCTCAGCCGGCGGCTCAGCGAAGCGCTCTTCGCCGGGGCCGAGGGCGAGGCGCGGGCGAAGGAGCCGGAGGAAGAGATCGAGCTCGATGCCACCCTCACCTGGTCGGACCGGGAGGTGCTCCGCACCCGCGACTTCGAGCAGATGTCGGCCGCGGAGCTCGCCGAGGCGAAGGCGGCCATCGCGAGGCTCCGGCTCGCGGTGCCGCCGGCCCCGACCCGCCGCTTTCGCCCGCACCCGCACGGCTCGCGCGTCGACATGCGGACCACCTTCCGGCGGAGCCTCCGCCAGGGCGCCGGGGAGGTCCTGCTCGTGCGGCGGCGGCGGCTCCGCAAGCCCGCCCCCATCGTGGTGCTCTGCGACATCTCGGGGTCGATGAGCCGCTACTCGCGAGTGCTGCTCCACTTCTCGCACGCCCTCGCCCGCGACCGGAGCCGGGTGTTCTCCTTCGTGTTCGGCACGCGGCTCACCAACGTAACCCGCCAGCTCCGCGACCGCGACGTCGACGCGGCGGTGGAGCGGGCGAGCGAGGAGGTGGAGGACTGGAGCGGGGGGACCCGGATCGGTCAGTGCCTCGCCCGGTTCAACCGGGAGTGGTCGCGCCGGGTGTGCGGCCAGGGCGCGGTGGTGCTGTTCATCTCCGACGGGCTCGACCGCGATGCGGGCGAGGGCCTCGGACCCCAGATGGAACGGCTGCGGAAGTCCTGCCGCCGCCTCGTGTGGCTGAACCCCTTGCTCCGCTACGAGGGCTTCGCGCCGAAGGCGGCCGGGATCCGCGCCCTCCTTCCCCACGTGGACGAGTTCCGGCCGGTGCACAGCCTCGAGAGCCTGGAGGACCTCGCCGCCGCGCTCCTCGCGCCGCCCGCCGCCCGCCGCGCCGGTCCGACCACGCCCGGGCTCCCGTGAGCCCGTCCCTCTCCGTCGCGCTCCAGCGCGCGTATCCGCGCCGTCTCCTGTCCCGGATCGTGCTCCATGCGACGCGGGTCCGCATCCCCGCATGGCAGCAGTGGCTCATCCGTACCGTCGTGCGGCGCCACGAGGTGGACCTCTCCGACGCGGTCGTGTCCGACCCGCACGCCTGGCCGACCTTCAACGCCTTCTTCACCCGGGCGCTCCGCCCGGACGCGCGGCCGCTCCCCGCCGAGCCCGACGCGGTCGCATCGCCGTCGGACGGGACCGTGCAGGGCGCGGGCGAGATCGCGGGCACGACCCTCATCCAGGCAAAGTCCCTCTCCTACTCGCTCGAGTCGCTCCTCGGCGGGGACCGGGACGCGGCCTCCGCCTTCACGGGCGGCTCCGCGGCCACCATCTACCTCGCCCCGCGCGACTACCACCGGGTCCACCTCCCGATCGACGGCACTCTCGCGGCCCTCGTCCACCTCCCCGGCGACCGCTTCAGCGTGAACCCGGCCACCGCGGAGCGGATCCGGCACCTCTTCGCCCGCAACGAGCGCGTCGTCTTCCACTTCCGCGGCGCGGGCGGGCATCCCTTCGCGATCGTCATGGTGGGCGCCCTCCTCGTCGGGAGCATCGAGACCCCGTGGACCGGTCCGGTCGCCGATCGCCCGAGCCCGGGTTCGGGCCGAGGCCGGGGCCGGGTTCGGCGATGGAGCTTCGACGGCCCCGCCCTCGAACGCGGGGCGGAGATCGGCCGCTTCAACATGGGCTCGACGGTCATCGCCCTCTTCCCCCCCGGCACGGTCCGCTGGGACCCGGACCTCCGCGAAGGGGCTCCCGTTCGCTGCCGGCAGGCGATCGGCCGCCTCCGCGGCTCCTGACCCGCCGCCGACGCGACCGGTTGCGCTCCGGAAGACGCGGGGTTCGGCGCACGGAGCGGGCGGAGCCCGCGGACTCTCGAGCGCGACTACCCGGGGGGTGTGCCGAGGCGCTCGCGGGCCGTCCCGAGGATCCGCTCGACGGCGAGCCCGGTGGAGAGAAGGCGCTCGTCGGTGCCGCGCGCGGCCATGATCTGGAAGCCGATGGGCATGCCGTCTCCGTCGAGGCCGACCGGGATCGTGAGGCCGCAGAAGTCGAGCAGGTTGCCGGGCATCGTGTTGTGCAGCGACGCCATGTTGCGGCTGCGGTAGCCGTCCGCGTCCGCGACCTCGTCGAGCCGCGGGGCGGTGATCGGGGTCGTCGGAGAGACGATTCCGTCCACTTCCGCGAGACCGGCATTGGCCTCGTCCGCGAGCCGCGCCAGCCGCGCCCGCCGGTCCAGGTACTCGGACGCGGCCAGCGATTCGACCGGGATGAAACGATCGCGGGCGCCGGGGTCGAGGGTGGCGAGGAAGTCGGGCAGCTCACGGTGGATGAAGGCCCTGAACTCGGGCGCGGCGAGGCCACCCGCGGCGAAGATCTCCCGCACCGCGGCGAGCTCCGGCAGCGCGTACCGGACGATCGTGGCCCCCTTGCCCTCGAGCTCCCGGATGGCCCCGCGGACCGCCTTCGCGACGTCCGGCGCACACCCCTCGAACAGCTCCTCGACGACCCCGAGCCGCAGCCGGGAGAGATCCGCGGCCTCGGGCGGCGCCGTGCACCGGGGGTCGATCACGGGGAAGGCGAGCGCCGCGTCCGCGACGGAGCGGGTCAGGGTCCCGGCCGTGTCGAGGGACGAGCTGAGCGGGACGATGCCGGCGAGCGACCAGCGCCCGTAGGTCGTCTTGAGCCCGACGGTTCCGGTGTAGCTCGCCGGCACGCGCACCGATCCGGCCGTGTCGCTGCCGAGCGCGACGACCGCCGTGCCCTCCCAGAGCGAGACCCCGGCCCCCGAGCTGGAGCCGCCCGGCACCCGGTGCACGTCCCGGCTCCACGGGTTCCGGGGGGTCCCCCAGTGCGGATTGCTGCCGATGCCCCCGAACGCGAACTCGACGGTGTGGGTCTTGCCGACGATGCAGGCCATGCCGCTACGCACGGCGCGCACCACGGGACCCTCCCGCTCCCACGCCGCCGGGAGCGGCCGGGGCGCCCCGGCATGGGTGGGTGTCCCGGAAAGGCCGTAGAGGTCCTTTACCGACACCGGAAGCCCCTGGAGGGCTCCGAAGTCGAGCCCCTCGGCGAACGCCGCATCGGCGAGCGACGCCGCCGCCCCCGCCCGCTCGGGCAGCCAGAGCTTGTAGGCGCCGAGCGACTCGTCCCGGTTCTCCGCCGCCTGGGCAACGAGGTCCGCCGCCCGCACCCTTCCGGCGCGAAGGGCGGCGCCCAGCTCGGCGATGGACGCGGAAGCAAGCTCGACCATGCCCCGCACTCTACACGCCCGCTCCCTCGGATCAAGCGCTCACGCGGGCGCGCCGATTGCGCTCGAAAGCCGCACCCTTGCCCTTGCTTGCATGTCCCGCGGGCAGGGGCTACGGTCGTTCAATGCGATACCGTCATCTCCAGAGGTTCGCCATCGTCCTGCGCGGAGCGGGCCGCGCGGCGGGGCAGTCGGGGAGATCGCCGGCCGGAGGATTCCGGGCCGCGGCATCGGCGGCGCTTCTCGCGCTCGCCCTTCCGGCCGGCGCCCAGTCCTTCCTCGGGCTCTCCCCGGAAGAGGCGAAGCGTTTCGGGCGGGAGCAGCACCCGAAGGTCGTCGCGCAGTTCGGCGGTGCGTACGAGGACCCGGCGCTCGTGCGCTACGTGGACAGCATCGGCCAGTTCCTCGCCGCCGCCTCCCACGCCCCCCGGGTCGGCTACACGTTCACCGTCCTCGACTCCCCGATTGTCAACGCCTTCGCCCTGCCCGGCGGCTACGTCTACGTGACCCGGGGCCTGCTGGCCCTGGCCGATTCCGAAGCCGAGGTCGCCGGCGTACTGGCCCACGAGATCGCCCACATCACCGCCCGCCACGGCTCCAAGCGGCAGTCCAAGGGCACCCTCGCGGGCCTCGGCCTCACCATCCTCGGGGCGGTCACCGACAACCCGGCCCTCGTCAACCTCGGGCGCGTGGGGGCGCACGCGGTGCTGAGCGCCTACTCGCGCAAGGAGGAGCACGAGGCAGACGAGATCGGCGTGCGCTACCTCAGCCGGGCCGGCTTCGAGCCCGGCGCGATGTCGAGCTTCCTCTCCAAGCTCAAGCGTCAGAGCGAGTTCGAGGCGTCGCTCCACGGCCGCTCCCCCCGCCCCGGGCTGGACTTCTTCGCCACCCACCCCCGCACCCCCGAACGCGTCGCGCGGTCCGTCGAGGCGGCGAGGCGCACCTCGGTGGCGGACCCCATCACGGCGCGCGACATCTACCTCTCGAAGATCGACGGCCTGCTCTACGGCGACGGCCCGGAGCAAGGGTTCGTCCGGGGGCGGCGGTTCGTGCATCCGGTCATCCGCTTCGCGTTCGAGGTCCCGCGCCGGTACCGCCTCCTGAACGGGGAGCGCTCGATCACCGCCTTCGGCCCCGAGGACGCGAAGATGCACTTCGACCTCCAGAAGATCGAGCCCGGCCTCCCGCTCGGCCGGTACCTGCGCAAGGTGTGGGCGCCGCAGGCCCGGATCACTCACCTCGAACGCGAGGTGGTGAACGGGATGAACGCGGTGACCGCGCTCGCACGGGCGGGCCGGAACCAGTGGGTGCGGGTGGCGGTGATCCGCTTTCGAAGGGACACGGTGGCGCGCTTCGCGTTCATTCCCGCCGGGGCACCGGACAGCCGCGCGGACCGGCGTCACCGCCGGGCGGTGCATTCCTTCCGGCGGCTCTCGTGGAGTGAGGCGCGGGAGGCGCGGCCGTGGCGCATCGAGGTCCGCGAGGTCGAGCCGGGCGACACCGTCCGGAGCCTCGTCGACTGGCACTTCGCGCCCGGGGTGGAGCAGCCCCACCGGCTGTTCCGGCTCCTGAACGGCCTCCCGCGGGGCGAGCCCCGACCCGGCGATCGGGTCAAGCTCGTCGTGGAGGAGTGGCCCGGCGAACGCCGCTGATCCGGTCAGACATGCGGGCCGAAGCGATCACGAAGATGGGGCAACACCGCCTCCGCGAGTCGGTCCGTCTGCTCCGGGTCGTAGTTGAACGGGGTGAAGATGAAACGGTCGATGCGCGGGAGCTCCGCGGCGCTCTCCGCGATCCGGTCCACGATCTCTTCCGGGGTGCCGACGAGGTAGGTACGGCGGGCCTCGTCGAGGCTGCCGTCGAACCACCTGCGCACCGCCTCCTCGCACCGCTCGCGCTCTCCCGCCTCGCCGGTCGTCACGTAGCACCAGTGCGAGTAGATGATCTCGAAGCGGCGCGGGTCCCGGCCGCCCGCGTGCATTCCTGCCTCGATGCGCCGCCACGCGCGGCCGAGGAGGCCGGGGTCGGTCATCGCCTTCGCGTGCGTCGAGTAGGTGAGCGGCACCCAGCCGTCGCCGAGCCGGGCGATGCGGTCGAGAACCCGCTCGACGAGGGGATTGAACTCGTGGACCTCCGGGCCGATCGAGCCGAACCAGATGGGCGGGTGCGGCCGCTGGACGGGCTTGGGCTCGACGGAGACGTCCCGGAACGAGAAGCACCCGCCGTCGTGGTCCACGTGGTTCTCGGTCCAGAGCCGCCGGATCACCTCGAGCGACTCCTCGAGGTATCGCCCGCGCCGCACGCGCGGGACCCCGAGCACCTCGAACTCGTGGGCGTTCCACCCACCCCCGACGGCGAGGACGATGCGCCCGCGCGACGCGACGTCGAGGGATGCGAACACCTTCGCGGTCAGCACCGGGTGGCGGTACGGCAGGTTGTAGACGAGGGGCGAGAGCTGCATGGTCGTCGTGTTCGCGGCGAACGTCGCGAGGCACGCGGTCACCTCGTACATGGTCGACTCGTAGACCGGCGGCGCCCGCGAGAGCAGCCGGTCCCCGACATGCACCGAGTCGAAACCGAGCGTCTCCGCCCGGGCCACCCATTCGACGATGTCCGCGAACGGGGTCGGGTCCGCGATCCAGCCGTGCGGCCGGATCCCGAACCGGAGCCGCGCTTCGTTCATCTTCCCTCTCCTTTGCCGGACGGCGGCTCCGGCGCTGGCGCACTCCGACGCATCGTTCTCCCGTGACCATCACCCCGGTCCGAGACGACTGCATCTTCTGCCGCATCGTCGCCGGCACCGCGCGCTCGCATCCGGTCTGGGAGGATCCGGACACGCTCGCGTTCATGGACCTCGCGCCCCTTGCGACCGGGCACGTCCTCGTCATCCCGAAGCCGCACTGGGAGAACGTGTTCGAGACGCCGGCTCCGGCCCTCGGCGCGGTCATGGACACTGTAAAGCGGGTAGCGCACGCGATCCGCACGACGATCGCTCCGCCCGGGCTCGGGGTGTACCAGGTGAACGGGCGGGCGGCCGGCCAGACCGTGTTCCACTACCATGTCCACCTCATCCCCCGCCACGGCGGGGTGTCGCTCGACCTACACGGCCGGCGGCGGGCGGACCGCGACGAGCTCGACCGGGTCGCGAGCCTGATCCGGAGCGGGCTCGACGCGCCCGGCGGCTGACCGCCGCGGCGCCCGGGAGCCGGCCGGAGCCCGGTGGACGAAGGACCTGACGGGCGGACGGGAGCGTTCAGGTGGCGTTGGACTTCTCGACGCTCAGCCCCCCGCAGACGAACAGGATCTGGCCGGTGACGAAGGAGGTCCTCGCGTCGAGGAAGTAGCTCGTCGCGTGGGCGATGTCGCTCGGCTCGCCCAGCCGTCCGACCGGGATCCTCGCGAGGTACGCCGCCCGCTTCGCCGACCCCTCCGGGTACACGGACCGGAACATGTCGGTGTCCACCGGACCCGGCCCGATTGCGTTGCAGGTGATCCCGTGGGCGGCGAACTCGGCCGCCCACGTCTTGGTGAGGCCGATGAGGGCCGCCTTGGTCGCGGAGTAGACGGTCTGGTTGACATGGCCGAGGGCGGCCCGGCTCGCGATGTTGACCACCCGGCCGAACCCCGCCGCCTTCATGCCCGGGACGAGCGCCTGCATGGTCTGGACGTAGGAGCGGACGTTGACCGCCATCAGCGCGTCGAAGGTTTCGAGCGCGACCTCCTCCAGGGGCTCCATCCGGACGATTCCCGCGCAGTTGACGAGCCGGGTGACGCTTCGCCCCTCGACCGCCCAGGCGAGGGCGTCCCCGGTGTCGGCGGGGTCCGATAGGTCCACTTGCCGGAACTCCCCGAGGGTCGGATCCTCCGGCTCGATGCGGTCCAGCATGAGGATCGAGTAGCCGTCCGCCTTGAGGCGTTCGGCGATCGCGCGCCCGATATTGCGGGACGCGCCCGTCACGAGGGCGTATTCGGTCATCGTGTGCTCCGCTCTCCGGGCGCGGTTCGCGCGCCTCG
>JAJDXW010000387.1 GCA_022823045.1 Gammaproteobacteria bacterium | reverse complement strand
TCCGGGTGCTCCTCCACAACAAGTACGTGTTCACCCCGTTCTGGAAGCACCACAACGGAGTGGAGGGGTTCGAGGACTGGGAGGAACGGTTCCGGGCGTCGGAACGCCGCTTCCGGCGCGCCCTCGAGGAGCGGGACACCGTCCGCGTCCTTCGCCTCGTCTTCGACCGGCTTTACCTCCTTCGCAACCAGATCGTCCATGGCGGCGCGACCTGGAACAGCCGGGTCAACCGGGACCAGGTGCGCGACGGCGCCGCGATCCTCGCCTTCCTCATGCCCGTCTTCGTCGACGTCATGATGGACAATCCGCACGAGGACTGGGGGCGTCCCTTCTACCCGGTCGTGGAATAGGCTTGCGAGTGGGGATGGTTTCGATATACACCGGGGACGTTCGATAACGGGTCCGGAGCCGGCGCGTGCCGGCGGGACCCAATACGGCTATCGTGTACGCGGAACCCGCGATGCGCGAGGGAGATACGGCATGAGCAGACGGTTGACCGCAATCGTCGAGCGCGAGGGCGATGGATACGTCGCCTTGTGCCCGGAAGTGGACGTCGCAAGCCAGGGAGACACCGTCGCCGAAGCGCGCGAAAACCTTCAGGAGGCGTTGACGCTGTTCTTCGAGACCGCCTCCGCCGACGAGATCGACAAGCGCCTTCGCGGCGAGGTCTACGTGACCCACGTCGAGGTCGCGGTTGGCCAGGCTGCGCGTTCTCTCCGGCCCGGGAGGTCTGTCGGATCCTCGCGGTCCGCGGTTTCGTGGAGGTGAGGCGACGCGGTAGCCATATCTCGATGCAGAAGGCCGACCCGCACGGAACGACTACCGTCCCGGTTCCCGACCACCGGGAGTTGCGCGTCGGCACACTGATGTCGATTTTCCAGCAATCCGGGGTGCCGCGTTCGGAGTTCGAATGAGAAGCACGTGCGAGGCGCCAGGGTTCCACCGAGGTCCGATCGGCAAGCAAGGATGGCAAACCCCCGGCTCGTACTTGGCAAGGCGATCGATCAGGACTCCCTCATGCACCGAATCCGGTCTCTCGATTGAGCAAGTGCGTGCTTGAGCGAAAGGCGCGGCCGGCGCGTGCCCGGCGCGACTGAAACGGAGCTGCGTCGACCGGGGACTGCTCTCAGATCGAAGAGAGGGAGAAGCCGAAGAGGCGCTCGAGGGCGGCTTCGCCGTGTGGCGTGATGGCGACCTCGCGGGGCCGGGTTGTTCGCTTCACCCAGCCGTCGTCGAAGGCGTGCTCCGCGAGGGCAGCGCCGAGGGAGCCCGCGAGATGCGGCCGCCGTTCGCTCCAGTCGAGGCACTGGCGCGCGAACATGCGACGCTTCGCGCGGGCGGCGTCGAGGTCGATTCCGAGCCCCGCGAAGAAGTCGTCGCCTGACGCGGCGAGGCGGAAGTCGCGATCCTCGGGGACGAGCCATCCGCGGTCGACCATGATGGACGTGATCGCGACGCCGAGCTCGCCCGCGAAATGGTCGTAGCAAAGACGCGCACGGCGGATGGACTGGAGATCTCTCGACGGTCGAGGCCGCGGCGCCCCCCGCTCCGCCCCGAGGCGGGCAAGCACCTCGAGCGCCTCGGCGACCTCGGGCCCCGCGATCCGGAAGTAGCGGTGCCGCCCGTGCCGCTCGCGGACGACGAGCCCGGCCCGCGACAGCTTCTCGAGGTGCATGCTCGCCGTCGCGGGGGCGACCCGCGCCACCCGGGCGAGCTCGGTCGCGGTGAGCGCCTGTCCCTGGACCAGGGCGTCGAGCATGACGGCCCGCGCCGGCGACCCGATCGCCATCCCGATCGTGACCATCGATGGATTATCACTCATAGTTCGCTTATACTCGAAATATGAAATGCATGCCGCAGATCGAACCCAGGCGCGGCTTCGGAGGGGGAAACGACGCCATGAACACCAAGCCCGAATGGACCCGCGAGGAACTCGACGCCTACCTCGGCGAACGTTACGTCTCTCTCGACGAGGTTGCGGAGCAGACCGGCCTCGAGCGGGACCTCGTCCAGGAACTCGTCGACACCGGATGCATGCCGGGGCCGAGCTACGAGCATCGCTCCCGCGAGGAGCTCTACGCGCTCGTCAACGGGAGCGCCGACACGATCGAGCTCCGGACCGTCGCGCGTTACTTCGCGAGAGACGTCATCGCCTGGGTCGAGTCCATCGCCCCGCGCCTCCGGCACGTCTCGCCCGTGGAGCTGGCCCCGGTCCTCAAGTCCGAGCTTCGCGCCGCGTTCCGGGAGGGCCTCGTCGAGCACGACGGCGCCTCGATCGAGTACGAGGGGTTCATGAGCCGGACGGGCCGGATCGACCCCGCCCGATTCGACGCCCACTTCGAGGAGTACATCTGGCCGAACTGGCGGGCCGGCACGTGGGGGATCTGTGTCCACGGGTCCGAGCGCATGCAGAACGTCGCGCGGAAGACCATTGCCGTCGGCCGGCTGAAGTGGCTTACTGACGACGGGACGAAAGTCGGCTATTCGAAGGACGAGGCGAGCGAGGTCCACGCCGCCATGGTCGAGTACGACTCGGTCGTCCCCCCCTTCTCGCCGCATGACCACCATGGTAGCAGCCGCGCGCGCCTCGTCGAGGCGCTCGGGGACGAGGTCGGCTACGTGTTCAGCGGCGCCCGGAGGACGGCAACCGGGAGTCCTCGGGCCGGATAGGGGGCAAGCGCGCCGCGCAGTCCGCGGTCTTCATGGTCCCAACCGAATGCGGCGCGACGGCGGCACCGCCCGGGGTATCGAGCCGCCACGAGTTCGAATACCGTGTACATGTTGACGAACATGAAGGTGCGCAATTGACGGAACAACATTCGATTGCCGACGCGCGACGAAATCTCCCCTCGCTGGTTCGCGACGCGGAGAACGGCGAGACGGTGGAGATCACCCGCAAGGGCGAGCCCGTGGCAGTCCTGGTCAGCCACCGAGAGTTCGAGCGGCTCGCCTCGGGGCGGCGGGGCTTCGGCGACGCGTACGGGGAGTTCGCAAATGCGGTCGGGCTTTCCGAGCTCGCGCTTGACCCCGACGAACTGTTCGGGGATGTGCGGCAGGTAGAGTGAAGTCTTC
This sequence comes from Gammaproteobacteria bacterium, assembly GCA_022823045.1. Classification (GTDB taxonomy): domain Bacteria; phylum Pseudomonadota; class Gammaproteobacteria; order HK1; family HK1; genus JAJDXW01. Next base: position 4,200 of record JAJDXW010000387.1, on the reverse strand, counting down.
GGCGAACCGGGAGATGCGGCATGAGCAGGCAGTTGACCGCGATCGTCGAGCGCGAGGGCGATGGATACGTCGCCTTGTGTCCGGAAGTGGATGTCGCGAGCCAAGGCGCGACCGTTACCGAAGCGCGCAAGAACCTCGAGGAGGCATTGACGTTGTTCTCCGAGACCGCCTCCGCCAACGAGGTCGAAAGGCGCCGGCGCGGCATTCCGTCCAGCCTTCGTTGAATTCCCGCTCCGAGAGACCGGGAGCCACACTCCCGACGACGGGAGTTTGCCCGGCCGCAGGCGGGCGAAAGGTCTTCCACTCATGACGGCGCTTCGGGAGGTGGCGGAAGCGGAGGCGACGGGCGATGTCGCGTTCGTCTACGAGGAGATCCGCCGGACGTACGCTGTCCCCTACGTCTCGTCGCTGTTCCGGCATCTCGCCGTTTATCCGGGTCTGCTGCCCTGGACGTGGGGGATCCTGCGGCCGGCCCTGCTCTCCGGCGCGATGCAGCGCCTCGCGTGGGAGCGGGTCGACGTCGCCGAGCTGCCACCGCTTCCGCGCCTTTCCCGGGAGGCGCTCGCCCGTCTCGGGGTCGATGCCGCGAGCCTTCCGGCGATCCGGACGGTCTGCGAGAGCTTCACGCGGGTGAGCCCGATCAACCTCGTCGTCGCCGCCTGCCTCGCCCGACTGCTTGGAGAGGGGCAAACCGGCGCGGAGCCGGCGGTCGTCGCGCTCGAGCCGGCCGACTTGCCTGCGCCCTTGCCCGCCATGCCCGGCATGGTCCCGGCCGCGGAGATGCCCCCCGAGACGCGGGCCGTGCTTGCGACCTTCGAGACGGAGCTCGCGGGCGAGGTGTTCGTGCCGGGGCTCTGGCGCATCCTTGCCCACTGGCCGGGCTTCCTTGGCTCTCTCTCCACTTCGTTCGCGCCGCTCCTCCGCGACCCCGCGGTGCTCGACGCCTGCGAACGGATCGCCGATCGGATCACCGCCGTCGCCCCCTCCGTCCTCGCGACCCTCGACCCGCCGGCGGAGCCCGCGCCGCTCACTCCCGGCGAGACCGCGGCCGTCCTCTCGGGGATCCGGACCTATCGCGGCACGAGCCCGCAGATGGTCGGCTTCGGAACCCTCATTCTGGAGGCGTTGCCGCCGGACTGACCGTACCCACTTCGCTCGCGCGCAGGGAAACGGGCTCGGGGACCGAGCTGACGCCGGAGTCCGCAAAGTGGGGACGTGGACCATCGGCCACGCTCTCGTCCGCGATGTGTTCGTAGCGTTCCTCTCTCTGGATCGATATGGAGTGACACTTGGTTTCACGGTATAGTCCGTCACGAAACATGAGGTGCGGCTATGCAATTCCAGGCATTCGTCGAGGACGAGGTATTTTCACCGACGCTCGTCGCCGAGGCGCTCCGCACCACCAAGTCGGAAATCGCCGGCACCTTGGGCTTGGGAAAGGACGCGTTTACGCGCACTTCGCGGATCCGCGCGCGCAAGACGCAGGTTCGCCTGCGCCAGATGCTGGAAATTCTCAACCGCGTCGAAGCGGCGACGGGCTCGTCGCTCGCCGCCTATGCCTGGTTCCGTGCCGAGCCGCTGCCCGGATTCGGCGGTGCGACTCCGGACCGGTTGCTGCGCGATGGCCGTGCCGAGTACGTGCATGCCTATCTCGACCGGATCATGGCCGGCGGCTACGCTTGAGCCCCTGCTCGCCCGATGCGGTTCCAGGGATTGGTCTATCGGGCGCACAACCCCGAGTGGTCCTGGACGCCCCTGTCCGGAGAAGGCGCACGGCGTCACGGCGGGCGCTTCAACCGCCGCGGGGTCCCGGCGCTCTACACCTCGCTCTCGCCGCTTACCGCCATTCGCGAGGCGCAGCCGCTCGGCCGGCCAATGCAGCCTCTCACCCTCTGCGCCTACGAGGTTGATGTCGAGCCCGTCTTCGATGCGGAGGAAGAAGAACTGCGCCGGGCACTCGGCGTGAGCGATTCCGACCTCACATGCCCCGCCTGGGAAGCCGAGATGCTCGCCGGCAAGATCCCCGCGTCGCAAGCCGTGGCCGACCGCCTGATTGCGGAGGGCTATTCGGGAATACGGGTACGGAGCTTCGCCGCCGGGACGGGCGCCGATGATCTCAACCTCATCCTGTGGAGGTGGGGCCCCGAGCGGCCCAACCACATCGTCCTCATCGACGACGACGGCCGGCTCACCGCACGCCAAACGCGCTGAATGGGCGAGGCGCACTCCGGGAAGAGCTCGGGGGGGAGCTTTCGGTGGATCCGACCGGGACCGAGGGGACCTGTCGCGGCACGAGCCCGCAGATGGTCGGCTTCGGCACCCTCATCCTCGAGGCGTTGCCGCCGGACTGAGCGGGCGGGGATGGAGGGGCGGTCCGTGGACGACGACGACCCTCCCCCGCGCCCTACCGTTCTCCGTAGTGGCGCCGCCAGATCGGCCCGACGACGGGATGGTCGCGTACCGCCACCACGATTCGGGAGAGCCGGGGAATCTCGATGTCGCCGCGATGCCAGGCGAGGAGCATCGCCAAGTAGACGTCCGCGACGGTCATCTCCTCGCCGAGCAGGAACGGCCCCGCGACATGCGCGTCGACGAGGGCGAGCGCCTCGTCCATGCGGCGAATCGCCGCGCTCCGCACCGCGTCGTACCCTTCGCGGTCGTCCGTGAACCGGAACGGATAGCCCCGCCGGATCACCGCCTCGTACAGGTTCACGTTCGCGAAGATCGTCCAGCGCAGGAACGCCGCGTGCGCCGGCGTGCCGGGCGGGGGCGCGAGGCGCTTGTCGGGGAAGCGGAGCGCGAGGAGGATGAGGATCGCGGACGTCTCCGTCATCGTCGCCCCGTCCGGCAGGATCAGGGTCGGCACCTGGCCCCACGGATTGGTTGCCCGGAAGCTCTCCGGCAACGGCGTTCCCACCTTGGAATCGAGCTCGATCAGCTCGAACGGCGCGTCCGCGAGGGTCAGCGCCGCCTCGACGACGAATCCGCCGGAGCCCGGCCGGTTGTAGAGGGTGTAGCTCACGAATTCACCTCCTGCGTTGGTCAACGTGGTCCGTCTCGGCCGCCGCACCTCCCTCAATCCGGCGCGTCGCCAGCCGGTCGACCGCCGGTCGGCCGCGACCGGAACCGCACGGAGACCCTTCGAGTGTCTCCTCGGCTCGTGCACAATGCGCGCCTCTCGGTCATGGCGCCCTCCACCGCGCCTTCCGGGATGTGCGGTATCCCACCTTCCAGGGTACGCGGGTTGCGCCCCGCGCGCCCGGGCTCCTTCGACGATCGGATACCGCCGAACGCCACGGAAGTGACCGGCGCCCGGCCGCCAACCAAGGAGATCCGCGATGAGCCTCGACATCTGGAGCCTGTACGCCTCGGCCGTGCTCCTGCTCTGCCTGACGCCGGGCCCGAACAGTCTGCTCGCCGTCACCAACGGGGTGCGATTCGGGGTCGGGAGGACCCTCTTCTCGACCCTTGGCTGTGCGGCCGGACTCGCCCTCCTCATCGGCGCTTCGCTCTCCGGGCTCGGCCTGGTGCTTGCGGCCTCCGAGACCGTCTTCTACGTCATCAAGTGGCTCGGGGCCTGTTATCTCATCTACCTTGGCGTATCGCTCATTCGCACCCGCGGCGCCTTTGCCGACGTGCGCAAGGCGAGCCGGCCCGCCGCCCCGCCGAGCGAGGTCTACCTGTTCGGGCAGGGTCTCTGGATCGTGATCCTGAACCCGAAGGCGGTGATCTTCTTCGCCGCCTTCCTGCCGCAGTTCTACGACCCCGGGCACGGCCTCCTGCCCCAGTTCCTCGCGATGGCGGGCACCTTCGTCGGGATCGAGGTCGCCGTCGAGGTCCTCCTTGCGACCTTTGCGAGCCGGCTCTCCGCATACCTGGCGAATGGCGCGGGCATGCGCCTGTTCAACCGTGTGACGGGTGGGGTATTCGTGCTGGCCGGCGCGTACCTGCTTACGCTGGAGCGTCCCCGCTGAGAGCGAGGGACCGCACAACGGCCGACCTCGGTCCCGACCGTTCGCGCCGCGCGAATTCCTCCGATTCCACCCGCCTCGATTGAAGGACATGGCGTATATGCCGGTCTCGACCGGTTGGTGGCTGCGGCGATGCCTCCGGCATCTGCCCGGTCAGCGCGGGCGTCGCGGCCGACCGATCCACGAACGAGTCTTGAAGCCGGGTTGCGGCTCTAGACGAACCGCACGA
>JAJDXW010000355.1 GCA_022823045.1 Gammaproteobacteria bacterium | reverse complement strand
TACACGCTGGCGGTCACGCCGGACGGCTCGGAAGACGTGGTGGTCGAGGTGGCGGCGGACGCGGCGACCGACGGCCTCAACACGGGTCCGGCATCGGCGCAGAGCGCCACGGCGACGTGGGACGCGGCGGCTCCGTCGGTTGCGATCACCGGCGTGCCGGCCAGGATCAACACGAGGGCGGCGTTCACGGCGACGTTCGAGTTCTCGGAGTCGGTGACGGGGTTCGCGACAACCGACGTGACGGTGACCGGCGGCACCAAGGGCCAGTTCTCCGGCGGCGGGAGCAGCTACACGCTGGCGGTCACGCCGGACGGCTCGGAAGACGTGGTCGTCAGGGTGGCGGCGAACTCGGCGACGAACGGCGGCGGCAACACCGGTCCGGCCAGCGCCGTGAGCGTCACGGCGACGTGGGACGCGCCGATGGTGATGCTGGTGCTGACGCCGTCCACCGTCAATGAGAGCGGTTCCGACAACGTGAGCACGGTCACGGCGACGCTGTCGGGCGCGTCGAGCGCGGACGTGACGGTGGAGGTCTCGGTTCCGGCGGGTTCCGCGGTGACCCAGGCCGGCGCGACGCTGACGATCGCCGCGGGGGCGACGGAGAGCACCGGCACGGTGACGCTGACGGCGGTGGACAACGACGTGGACGCGCCGGATGTGGAGGTGACGGTGTCGGGCGACGCCTCCGGCGGCAACGGCGTGGCGGACCCGGCGGACGCGACGCTGACGATCGCCGACGACGACGACGACCTGCGCATTTCGATCGACGACGCCGAAGGAGTGGAAGGCGGCCACATGACGTTCCGGGTGCATCTGTCGGCGCCTTCGCCCGGCGATGTGCGGGCGGAGTGGTTCACGCACCCGAGCAATCCGCAGAGCGCGGATCCGGGGGACGACTACGAATCCACCGGGGGGCAGGTGATCTTCGACGAAGGGGAGCAGGAGAAAACGGTCGAGGTGTGGCTGATCAAGGACGGCGTCAGCGAACCCCGGGAGACGTTCGAAGTGTGGCTGACCGACGCCCGCGGCACGGCGATCGGCGACGGCGTGGGCATCGGCGTGATCGTGAACACCGACCCGATGCCGAAGGCTTGGCTCGGCCGGTTCGGGCGGACGGTGGCGGAACGGGTGCTCGACGGCATCGCCGGGCGCATCGAGTCCGCCGGACACGTCGACCGCGGAACCGCCCGCGAGCCTGGCTTCCGCGGCGCCATCGGCGGCGTTTCCATCGGCGGCACGGCAACGGCCTCCCACCCCGCCGGTCACGCTGGCGGCTACGGCGGAAACGGCGGCTCCGGCGCGCCCATGGCTTACGGAGACTCGCCCGCCGTACGCGGGCTGCGGCAGTTTCTGACCGGCACCCGCTTCGCCTACACCGGCAAGGAGGACAATGCGGGCGGGCGGCTCGGGTTCTGGGGGCGCGGATCGCACACGCGGTTCGGCGGCGCCGACGGCGAACTCGGCCTCGACGGCGACGTGACCGCCGCCCTGCTCGGCGCGGACTACGCGCGCGACGGGTGGCTCGTGGGCGTGGCGCTCGCGCAGAGCTTCGGCGACGGCGGTTATCGCGGCCCGGCCCTGGCGGGCGCCAATGCAGCCCCGGCGGAAAACAACGCGGGAAGGGGCGGTGTGATCGAAACTTCGCTGACGGCGGCCATTCCCTACGCCTCCTGGCGGGCGTCGGAGCGCCTGAAGCTCTGGGGCGCGGCCGGCCACGGCATCGGCGAGATGACGCTCCAACCGCAGGCGGCCCAATCGCTCAAGACGGACATTGACTGGACCATGGCGGCGGCCGGGCTGCGCAGCGGCCTGTTCGCCTTCGCGGGCGGCGCCGAGCTGGCGCTGGTGTCCGACGCCCTGTGGGCGAGAACCGGATCGGGCCGCGCGGATGGCCTGGTCGCCACGAACGCCGATGTCAGCCGGCTGCGGATCGGCATCGAGGGCAGCCGCCCGTTCGCGCTGCCCGGCGGCGGCAGGCTGACTCCGACAATCGAGATCGGCGCCCGCCATGACGGCGGCGACGCCGAGACCGGGTTCGGGTTGGAGGTTGGCGGCGGCATCGCCTGGACCGATGCCCGTCTCGGGATCAAGCTCGATGTCGAGGGCCGCGCACTGCTGTCCCACGAGGACGGCGCGATGAAGGACCGGGGCTTCTCCGCCTCGCTGGCCTACGACCCGAGGCCGGACTCGGCCCAAGGCCTCTCGCTCGCGCTGAGGCAGGAGGTCGGCGGTCCGTCCGGCGGCGGGCTGGAGGCGCTGTTCGCCAACGATCCGCTGACCCGGCGCATGCAGAGCCAGGATTCAGGCCGCTGGATGGCGGAGATGGGCTACGGGCTGCCGGCGTTCGGCGGACGGTTCGTCGGCACGCCGCACGTCGACTACGGCGTGTCCTACGGCGCGCGCGAGATCGGCCTCGGCTGGCGGCTCTCGCCGAAGCGGGAACCGGGAGCGGCGCGGGCGCCCGATCTCAGCCTCGAGATTCAGGCCACCCGACGCGAGGCCGCCCTGGAGCCGCCCGACCACCGGATCGGCATCGAGGTCCGGGCACGCTGGTGAGATGACCTATCGAAATCCGCCGGGGCGGGGACCCGAATTTGACAGTTGCGCATACATTTCCGGTCTTGACGGGAGGCGCGGGGTCGATAAATCAAGGCTTTGCGGAGGTGGACACGAGATCTGCGCTCGATTTACATAGATACATACATGGGCGAATAGCATATTGTATGTGGTCGCATACACAGGTATTCTCAGATACATGTATCTGCGCCAGTCCAACCAGAAGCGCGCCGACGGCTCGGTGCTCAGCCACCTGCAGATCGCCGAGAACGTGTGGGACCCGGTATTGAGGAGGGGCTGTACTTTCGTATCGCGGCGGGGCGTAGTCCTCGAGCCGCACCTCGCGCAGCTCGCCTCTCCGGGCGGTCTTTTCGGTCATCGTTCGGCCCTTCGTTCGCGGGGCGGGCGGAATGGTATCGGGAGGGAGGGAGGGAGACTCACCCGCGGGGTTCGACGGTATAGGGCACCGTCACGAAAGCGTGCCGTTCGGGGCGAAAATCCCTGGTGTTCCGGGTAACGAGGCGCAATCCGTTGTGCCGGGCGACGGCGGCCTGCAGTGCATCGGGGAGCCGCCATCGTTCCGATCTTCGGAGGGAGGCCGCCAAGTCGGCTTCCGCGGCGGTCACCGGCAGGGTCGGAAAGCGATCGAGCAGGCCGGATGCGAGCGGCACCCGGTCATCGGCGAACCCCGTGAGCACCTCCGCCCGGGTAATCGGCGAGAGAGCGATGTTCCCGGCTTCGTCGGCGATGAACCGGGTGGCGCGATCGATGCCGTTGAAGTGATCGATGAGGATGACGGAATCGAGCAGCCACTTCACCGGCGGCGCTCCCACTCGTCTCGCGCCGCGTTCTGAAAATGGAGCCCGTCGCCGTGTCTCCAACCGCCGCGGGTACGTTCGAGCAGATCCTCGAGGGAAGGCTCGGCGGCGGCGTCGCATCGTTCCCGATACTCGCGCACGGCGCGCCGCACGAGCTCCGTCATGGACACCCGCTCTTCCTTCGCCTGAAGATCGAGCCACGCCTTGTCCTCGTCGGAAAGGCTGATTACGGTACGGGGCATCGGTTCTCCACCTCGATGATATCGATGTTCCGGCGAATGATATCATGCTTCCTGCGACCACCTCGCGGGCGAACGATGAGCTCGGCACGGCGCGGAACGGGCCGGCCGGCATTGAGCGGATAGGGCCGGTCTGCTAAGCTGAAGTCCCATCCGGGGGGATGGGGTCGACATGCCGCGTTACGTCTTCATCACGGGTGGCGTGGTCTCGTCGCTCGGCAAAGGCATTGCCTCCTCCTCGCTCGGCGCCCTCCTCGAGGCGCACGGCCTTCGCGTCACCCTCGTCAAGCTCGACCCCTACATCAACGTAGATCCGGGCACCATGAACCCCTTCGAGCACGGGGAGGTGTACGTGACCCGCGACGGGGCCGAGACCGACCTCGACCTCGGCCACTACGAGCGCTTCGTCCGCACTCCGATGGGCCGGAACAACAACTTCACGACCGGCCAGATCTACGAGAGCGTGATCCGGCGCGAACGCCGGGGCGACTATCTCGGGAGCACGGTGCAGGTGATCCCGCACATCACCGACGAAATCAAGTCGTGCATCGCATCGAGCGCGGAGGGGTCCGACGTCGCCATGGTGGAGATCGGCGGCACGGTGGGCGACATCGAGTCGCTCCCGTTCCTCGAGGCCATCCGCCAGATGGCTTTCGATCTCGGACGGGCCCGGACCCTGTTCATCCACCTCACCCTCGTGCCCTACATCGCCACTTCCGGCGAGATCAAGACCAAGCCCACCCAGCACTCGGTGAAGGAGCTCCGGTCCATCGGAATCCAGCCCGACCTGCTTCTGTGCCGCACCGATCGCCCGCTGCCGGAAAAGGAGCGGCGCAAGATCGCCCTGTTCACCAACGTCGAGCCGCGCGCGGTGTTCACCGCCCCGGACGTCGACACCATTTACCGCCTGCCGCGGCTCTACCACGAGCAGGGCGTCGACGCGGTGGCCATGGAGCGGCTGGGGTTCGACGCGGAGCGGCGGGCCATCGACCTTTCGGAGTGGGACGAGGTGGTCGCCCGGCTCGACAACCCCGACGGGGAGGTGGTCGTGGGGATGGTCGGCAAGTACGTCCATCTCGCGGACTCCTACAAGTCGCTCAACGAGGCCCTCGTCCACGCCGGGATCGCGGCCCGGACCGGGGTCCGGGTGGAGCTCATCGACGCGGAGGAGATCGAGCGCCACGGGTGCGCGGCGCTCGAACGGGTGGATTGCGTGCTCGCCCCGGGGGGCTTCGGATCGCGCGGGGTCGAGGGCAAGGTCCAGGCCGCGCGCTTCGCCCGGGAGCGGAGGGTCCCCTTTCTCGGCATCTGTCTCGGCATGCAGGCGGCGGTCATCGAGTTCGCCCGCAACGCCGCCGCGCTTGCCGGCGCCAACAGCACGGAGTTCGACCGCGATGCGCGGCATCCGGTGATCGCCCTTCTCACCGAGTGGATCGAGGGGGACGGAGAGGTGCAGCACCGCGAGGACGGCGGGGACCTCGGGGGCACCATGCGCCTCGGTGCTCAGGAAGTGGCGCTCGCCCCGGGCACCCGGGCGCGGGAAGCCTACGGGGAGCCCGTCATCGAGGAGCGGCACCGGCATCGCTACGAATTCAACAACCGCTATCTCGATCCGCTGCGCGATGCGGGGCTCGTCATCTCCGCGACCACCGTCGACGGCGAGCTCGTGGAGATGGTGGAGCTCTCCGACCATCCCTGGTACGTCGGCTGCCAGTTCCATCCCGAGTTCACGTCGAACGCGCGCGACGGGCATCGCCTGTTCGAGGCGTTCGTGCGGGCCGCCGTACGGTACCGCGAGCTCCGCTCCGGCGCGCATGACGGCGTTCCGCGCGAGCCCGGCCGCGCCGTCCTTCCGGACGCCGGGAACGGCTCGGACGGCGACTCGGTCGGCGACCCCGGTGCCGACTCCGGTTCGGATTCGGGGGCCGGCGACGCGGCCGAGAGCGCATCCGGCCGCGCGGGCCTCGCCCAGCCGGTCCACTGACCATGGCCGCCCGGCGATGAACCTCTGCGGATTCGAGGCGGGTCCCGATCGGCCCCTTTTTCTCATCGCGGGGCCGTGCGTCATCGAGTCGGAGCGCCTGGCCCTCGAATCGGCGGAGACGCTCCGGGAGGTTTCGGGTCGGCTCGGCATCGGCTTCATCTACAAGTCGTCGTTCGACAAGGCGAACCGGACCTCGGAGGCCAGCTTCCGCGGGCCGGGGATCGCGGAGGGGCTCCGGATCCTGGAACGGGTTCGTGCGGAGCTCGGCGTGCCCGTCCTCACCGACGTGCACGAGGACACCCCCATCGGCGAGGTCGCGGCGGTGGTGGACGTGCTCCAGACCCCGGCTTTCCTCTGCCGTCAGACGAGCTTCATCCGGCGGGTGGCGGCGGCCGGCCTCCCGGTCAACATCAAGAAGGGCCAGTTCCTTGCTCCCTGGGACATGGCCCACGTGGTCGAGAAGGCGCGTTCGGCCGGCAACGAGCGAATCCTGGTGTGCGAGCGGGGGGTGTCGTTCGGCTACAACTACCTCGTCTCCGACATGCGCTCGCTCGCGGTGCTGCGCGAGACGGGCTGCCCCGTCGTGTTCGACGCCACCCATTCGGTGCAGATGCCGGGTGGAATGGGGGCGTCGTCGGGCGGACAGCGCGAGTTCGTTCCGGTGCTCGCGCGGGCGGCGGTGGGGGCGGGGGTCTCGGGCCTGTTCATGGAGACCCATCCGGTCCCGGACGAGGCGCTGAGCGACGGCCCGAACGTGGTGCCGCTGGACGAGATGGAGCCCCTGCTCGAGACCCTGGTCGCGATCGACCGGGTGGTCAAGCCGCCTCCGGCGGTCGCGGCGCCGAGTGTGGCGGCCGGATGACCGCGCCCGGGGTTTTCGTTCGCGGCGGCGGGCGGATCGAAGCGGTTCGCGCGCGCGAGATCATCGACTCTCGCGGGAATCCGACCGTCGAGGCGGACGTCCGGCTCGCGGGAGGAGCCCTCGGGTCGGCGGCGGTGCCTTCCGGGGCTTCGACCGGCGCACGCGAGGCGGTCGAGCTTCGCGATGGGGATCCGGCGCGCTTCGGGGGCAAGGGGGTCGAGCGCGCGGTCGCCAACGTCGAACGCGAGATCGCCCCCGCCCTCGAAGGCGAAGACGCGGGCGAGCAGGCACGGATCGACGCGCTCCTCCGCGAGCTCGACGGCACCCCGAACAAGTCCCGGCTGGGCGCGAACGCGATCCTCGCCGTCTCGCTCGCGGCCGCCCGGGCCGCCGCCGCCGCCCGCGGGCAGTGGCTTCACGAGCACCTCGCGGCGCTTGCCGGCCATCCGCCGCCGAGGATGCCGGTCCCGATGATGAACGTGGTGAACGGCGGAGCGCACGCGGACAACAACGTCGACGTGCAGGAGTTCATGGTGGTGCCGTGCGGGGTCGCGTCGTTCCGCGATGCGGTGCGCTGCGGGGCGGAGGTATTCCACGCCCTGAAGGCGCTCCTCCTCGAGCGGGGGCTCGCGACGGCGGTCGGCGACGAGGGTGGCGTCGCGCCCGATCTCGAGTCGAACCGCGAGGCGATCGAGCTCATCCTCGAAGCGATTGGCCGGGCCGGGTACCGCGCGGGCGAGGAGGTGTTCATCGCCATCGACGCGGCGAGCTCGGAGTTCCATCGAGGCGGCCGCTACCACTTCGAGGGCAGGGTGCTCGACGCCCCCGGCTTCGCCTCCGTCCTCGCCGCGTGGGCAGACGACTTTCCGGTCGTGTCCATCGAGGACGGGATGGCGGAGGACGACTGGGAGGGCTGGGCGGAACTCACCACCCGCCTCGGGACCCGGGTGCAGCTCGTCGGCGACGATCTCTTCGTTACCCACCCGGGTACTCTCCGGCGCGGCGTCCGGGAAGGCGTGGCGAACGCGGTGCTCGTCAAGGTCAACCAGATCGGCACCCTCTCGGAGACCTTCGAGACGCTCGAGATCGCGCGCGAAGCGGGCTACGCGGCGGTCATTTCCCACCGCTCCGGGGAGACCGAGGACACGTTCATCGCGGATCTCGCCGTCGCCACCGGCGCCGGCCAGATCAAGACGGGCTCGATGTGTCGCTCGGACCGTGTGGCAAAGTACAATCGGCTCCTCAGGATCGAGGAGCGACTCGGGGAGGCCGTATGGCCCGGACGGGAAGTCTTCGCGGAATGGGCGGCTACTCCGCCCTGAAACGGGCGCGCCGCAGGGCCCGGCTCCGGGTCCTCGCGGGCCTGTTTCTCGCTGTTGCGATCGTCGGGCTCCAGTATCGCCTGTGGCTCGGGGACGGGAGCGTCGCCGACATCGTGAACCTCCGCGGCGCCATCGAAACCCAGCGCGAGGAGAACGAGCGGCTGTACGCGCGCAACCGCGAGCTCGAGGCGGAGGTGATCGATCTCAAGACCGGTCTCGAGTCCATCGAGTACCGGGCCCGCCGCGACCTCGGCATGACCCGCCGGGACGAGACCTTCTACCAGATCGTCGAGCGGCGATGACCCGGGGCTCCGGCCCGGTCTTCGGACTGGTCGCGGCCGCGGGATCGGGCCTTCGTTTCGGGGCGGAAGCACCCAAGCAGTACGTTACGCTCGCCGGCCGGCCGATGGTCGCGCACGCGATCGAGGGGCTTGCCGCCGACGAGCGGGTCCGGTCGGTGATGGTGGTCCTGCCGCCGGGGGATCCGACCTTCGCCCGCCTCGGTCTCCGGTTCGGGATCGACGTCCGGCTTGCCGAGGGAGGCGAGAGCCGGAGCCGCTCGGTGGCCAACGGGCTGAAGCGCCTTGCCGCTGCGGCCGGGGCGGCGCCGGACGACTGGGTGCTGGTGCACGATGCGGCGCGCCCCTGCCTCCACCCTGAAGACCTCGCCGCGCTCATAGACGCCGGTCTTCGCCATCCCACCGGCGCGCTCCTCGCCGCTCCGGTGCGCGACACTCTCAAGCGCGCCCGGCCCGATGACGCGAGCGGAGCCGCGGTCGTCGATGCGACGGTATCCCGCGATGCGATCTGGCGGGCGCTCACCCCGCAGATGTTCCGCGTCGCCGACCTCGCCACCGCACTCGCGGAGGCGTCCGGGCGCGGCGCGGCGGTCACCGACGACTCCGAGGCGATCGAGGTATGGGCCGCACGCCGGGGGCGGCCGCCGCCGCAGCTCGTGGAGGCCCGTCACGAGAACTTCAAGGTCACCGCCCCGGGTGACCTCGATACGGCCGGCCGGGTCCTCGCCGCCCGGGCCGAGGGGCGGGGATGAACGCCCGGATCGGCCACGGTTACGACGCGCACCGCCTCGGTCCTGGAGATGGCATCGTGATCGGCGGAGAGCGCATCGCCTTCGATCGGGGGGTCGTGGCCCACTCCGACGGCGACGTGCTCCTGCACGCGGTGTGCGACGCCCTGCTCGGGGCGGCGGGGCTCGGGGACCTCGGTACCTGGTTCCCGGACACCGATCCGCGCTACGCCGACGCGTCGAGCCGCGCGCTTCTCCGCGAGGTTCGCGACCGTGTCGCGGAGGCGGGGTGGCGGGCGGTCAACGTGGACGCGACGGTGATCGCCGAGGCGCCGCGGCTCGCGGCGCACCGCGACGCGATGCGGGCAAACCTCGCCGCCGACCTCGGTCTTGCGGTGGAGGCGGCGAGCGTCAAGGCCACCACCACCGAAGGCATGGGCTTCGTCGGCCGGGGGGAAGGGCTCGCCTGCCACGCGGTGGTCCTTGTCGAGGCGATCCCCGTTCCCTGAGCCTTCCCCCGCGGCCTGCGGGCGCGGTTGAGGAAGCCCCGACCGCAGTCGCACGACCCTGTGGTCGTCCGTGGGGGAGGGGTCGTGCGGGGTGGCGTCCATCACGGGCGGCGAAGCTTGTCTCCAGGCAGGCGATCAATCCATTTTGCACTCCGACGCGAAGCAACGAATCTTCCGAGCGATGCGGAACGTGGACGGCGGACGGCAACACGCCCCCGATGAGGCGCGCGCCCGGAGATGCGGGGAGGGAGACTCCTCCTTGCAAGCCGCTGCGCGGGGGCCGGTGATGGAGACGGCGCATGGATTCGGTGGCTTCATCCCGTTCCCCGACCTCGCGCGTGCCTTCGGAGCGCCGCCGGTGTCCGGGGTGCTGCGGCGCGAGGTGGGCGATTTTCGGGTAGACGAGGAGCTTGGATTCGAGCCCGAGGGGTCCGGCCCGCACCACTGGCTCCTGGTGCGCAAGACCGGCTGCACCACCTCCTTCGCGGCCCGAATTCTCGCCGAGCGGCACGCGGTCCCGGCACGGGAGGTCGGATTCTCGGGCCTCAAGGACCGCCATGCGACGACCACCCAGTGGTTCACCGTGCCCGCCCGGCCGCACGCCGGCGATCCGTCCCCCGGCGAGCTCGCCGAAGGGGTCCGGATCGTGCGGCGGTCGCGGGGGCGGAAGAAGCTCCGGCGCGGGGTGCACAGGGAGAACCGCTTCGCCATCGCGATCCGGGCGGTGGAGGGGGACCGCGAGGGCTTCGCGGACCGGGTCGACCGGGTAGCGCGCCTGGGCGTCCCGAACTACTTCGGCGCGCAGCGGTTCGGGCGCGGCGCGGGCAACGTCGCGGCCGCGGCCGATCTCCTGCGCGGAGACGCGCGTCCCCCGAATCGCCTCGCCCGCGGGCTGTATCTTTCGGCGGCCCGCTCGCTCCTCTTCAACCGGGTCCTGCACCGGCGGGTGGAGGCGGGCGCATGGGACGCATACGTGCCCGGCGACGCGATCGTGGTCGGCGGCGCGCGCCGGGCGCTCGCACCGGGAGCCTCGCCCCGCGAGGGCGGCACGGCCGCCGAGTGGGTGTCCGCGCTCCGCGCCCATCCCACGGGGCCGCTCTGGGGGCTCGGGGCGAGCGGCGCGGTGGCCGCGGAAGCGCTCGGCCTCGAGCGGGCGGCGCTCGCCGGCTGCGAAGGATGGCAGGCGGGACTCGAGGCGGCCGGCGTCGAGGGGGGAAGGCGCGCCTTGCGGGTGGTCCCGTCGAACCTCGAATGGGAGGACCTGGCGGACGGCGGCCTGATGGTGCGCTTCGCGCTCCCGCGCGGCGCCTATGCGACGGCGGTCATCCGGGAGCTATTCGGGGATCGGGATCGCCCCGGCCCGTGACCCGCAAGCCCGCGGCCGGCGCTCCACACGGCGCGTCGTCCGACGTCACGTCGGCGCCCGGTGCCGGGTGCGCCGTTCTACCCGCGAAGCAGCACGTGGACCGCTCCGGTGCCGCCCGCGTTGTCCGGCGCGGGACAGAAGGCGAGCACGCCGTCGCAGCGGCGAAGCCACCGGTCCACCACCGCCTTGAGCACCGGCCGCCCTCCGGTCGAGCTTCGTCCCTTGCCATGGATGATGCGCACGCAACGAAGACCGCGCGCCCGCGAGTGGTCGATGAACTCCAGCACCGACCGTTCCGCCTCGGATGCAACGAGACCGTGCAGGTCGAGCTGGTCCTGGACCCGGTGGTGGCCGCGCCGGAGACGGCGGATCTCCCGGCGCTGAAGGCCCGGGCGAGCAAACTCGATGCGGGTCCCGCGTTCGATGTCCCCGATCGCATCGGGTTCGAACCCGCCTTCCGCCGCCCCCTGTCCATCGGGGGGCGCCGCGGGCGGGGCGCGCCGTGGCGCCCGGTGCAGGGGAAGGACTCGTTCGCCCCCGCCCTTGAGCGGGCGGGTCCCGCCCACGTGCCGGCGAAAGAGGGAGACGTCGTCGTCGTGCGAGGAGCCGTTCATGTCGGGATCGGGTGGAGGCCGCTCGGGGGAATGCGGCCTATTCTCGATCCGGGGGGCGGTCATTGCCAATGCCCGAACCGTGGGTCCCGACGGCCGGTTCGCCGAAGGGGATGGTTGTCTCGTGCGGAACGTCCAGCCAAGCATGCCTGAGTACCTCCGTCGGTTTCCCGCATTCCGGCCGTCCCGAATCGGATCGGTACGCGCCGGTTTCGTCCCTGTCCGGGGGCACTGTGTACCGGGATGTCCGGGTCAGCTACCCGCGTCCCTTCGGCGGAACATCTCGAAAACGATTTATCTGATTGTTATATAGATAGTTCGCACAAAACATGGACCCTGCTTCAAGGGACTGGAAATCCGAGGCGCCCTCCCGCCCGATTGGATTGCCAGGAGGGCGTTTGTGCGGTTCAATGGGCCGATGAAGAAGGGCCTGCTCGCGCTCTGCACGCTGGCGGCGGTCCTTTCAGCCGCGGCCGCGTCCATCGACGAATCCCTGGAACGAGTCGCCGCGCTCGCGAACGAAGACCGGATCGCGGAAGCGCGGAGGGCGCTCGATCCGTTGCTCGCACGCGATGCCGATCACCCCCGGGTCCGGTTGCTGGACGGGGTCCTGCGCGCGCGGGAGGGACGGGCGGAGGAAGCCATCGAGGTCTTCGACCGGCTCCGCCGGGACCATCCCGAGATGTCGGAGCCGTGGAACAACCTTGCCGTTCTCTACGCGGCCGAGGGGCGTATCGACGAGGCTCGGGAGGCCCTGCTCGCCGCCCTCGAGCGCCGGCCCTCCGCCATCGGCTATGCAAACCTCGCCGAGATCCATGCGAAGCTCGCGCGCCGCGCCTGGGAGCGCGCCCGAGAGCTCGGCGCGGAGGGGAAGGCGGGCCGGAGGCTGGAGGGAGCCGGCGAGCGGGCGGCCCCGTCCCCGCGGGACTCTCCCGGAGGTCCGGTGTCCGGCGGCCTGGCCGCGCTGGCGGCGGATGCTTCGCCGGACCGTGCCTCCGACGATTCTCCGGCGGAGCGCCCGACGTGCCTTCGCGGCGGCGGGATCGAGGACCGCAGGGTTCTCGCCGGCGCTGAGGAGTGGTTGGAGTCGCGCGGTGCGGAGGTCTTCGCGCTGCGGCGCGAGAGACACCGCACGCCCGAGAACTTCCAGGTGTATCTGCCGCCCCTCGCGGACCGTGAGGCGGCCGCGGCCGCGGCGCGGGAGATCCACGATCGTGGCGTGCGGGACATCGACGTCATCCGGACCGGGCGCCTCGAGAACGGGATCTCCTTCGGGGTGTACCGGGTTACGGAGAACGCGCGGCGTCGCGTCGCGTCGCTCGAGCGGCTCGGCTATCCGGTCCGCACGCGGAAAACCGGGAAGGTCGTTCACCGGTACTTCCTTGAAGCACGGTCAACGGCGCACCCGGAGGCCTTGCGCGCCGCCTGGGAGAGACGTTTCCCCGACTGGCCGCTCGAATCCGTCGATTGCGGCTGACCGCCCCGCCCGGGGTCCGCGACGCGCGCGAACCGCGCACGGACAGACCCCCGCCCGTCTTCGGGTCGCAGGAACGGCCGCGGCCGCGCGGCCTTGACCGGGGGGCGGAGCGCGCCGACGATGGGCCAGCCCGGAAAAATCACCGATGTTCGTCGCGAGGGCGCGGAGATGCCGCTGTGACAAGGCGCACGGACCGAAAGGCGCTGAAGGGCGAGCCGGAAGAAGACGAAGCACCGGTGGTGCTTCGTCCCGGCGAGCGGGCAATCCAAGGATGGATTGCCCGGCCTGCAAGCGAAGCAGGGACTGCGGAGCGCGGCAGGTAGTCGACACTACGGTGAAGCGGCTTGAGGGAGTACGCCTTGTCACAGCGAGCAGATCCGCGTCCGCTAGCCAAGAAATCGGTGATTTTTCCGGGCCAGGTTCGCATCCCTGTCAGGAGCCTCACGATGAGCGACCCGCTCGATGCCTTCACCGGTCTCCTCGATCGGTTCACCGCCGCGGTGGAGTCCGGCGACACCGCCGCCTTCACGAGACTCTTCCACGCGGACGGCACGTATGACGACATCTTCTACGGCGAGTTCCGGGGGCACGAGCGCCTCGCGGAGATGCTCCGCGACCACTTTCACGCGCACGCCCGCGACTTCTCCTGGGAGATGTACGATCCGGTGT
>JAJDXW010000103.1 GCA_022823045.1 Gammaproteobacteria bacterium | reverse complement strand
CCCGGTGCTCGTTGAGGTAGAGCTCGTCCTCGCTGATGGGGGTCAGGCTCTCGTAGAGGTTCTCCGTGTTCAGGCTGTCGAACTTGATGTGGGTGTTCGCGTAGGACATGTACGTGGCGGTCGAGGCGACGAGCGCGATGGGGGCGTTCGCCGTGCCCCGCGGAGGACGGACGAAGAAGGGGACGTAGCCCACCGCCCCCGGCGCACGCATGCGCGCGGCGTAGAAGCCGCTCGCCCAGTCCGCCGGCACCTCCAGGGCGACGTCGGTGCTCCACCGGCAGTCGTGGAGGTCGTCCTCGTGGAAATGGATGGCGCCGTACTGTTCGGGCGCGAAGCGCCAGTCGGCGATATTCCCGTCCCATTTCCGGCCGGTAACCCCGCGGGCCGGCAGGTTGACGGTGTGTCCATGGCGTTCGTGGGGGCCGCGGTCGGTGATCGTCGCCCCTTCGATGCCGGCAGAGAAGTCCCAGGCGCCGAGCAGGCCCTCTTCCGGGAGGGCCGCGGAGGGGCGCTCGGCGAGCGCCCGGAGCCTCTCCGGACTCGGCGCGGATCCGAGGAGCACCGGACCCTCGACCTTGCCGTTGAAGTGGGCGCCGCTCATCCAGCGCCCGTGCGACGGCCACCCCGAGTGCGCGCCGACGAGGACCGGGGTGCCCGGCGGCGGAGCACGCCACTCGACTCCGCCTTCCGCCGCCCGCCCGTCTTCCGGGAAGCCCGCGCAAGGTTCGAGAAGGGTCCATTCGACCCGGGCCGTCCCGGTCCCGTCGTCGAAGCTCGCCGCCACGAAGTGCCAGCGTCGCTCGAGGAGCGCGCCGGCGGAGGTCGCGTCGGACGAACGCCCGCCGGCGCCGAGGCGCAGGCGCAGCCTGCCCGCTTCGTCGATCTCGAGCGCGAACCCCGCCCCGTCCGGCTCGGACCACCACCCGAGAACCGTCTGGCGGCGCTCGCCGGGTGTCGGGGCCGTGGGCCAGATGAACGCCGCAACCGCGAAGGCTCCCCCGTCCGGCAGCCCGGAGGTGTCGTCGACGCGCACGTACGAACCCGCGTCGAGCGGCTGGAAACGGCCCCGGTGCTCGCCGTCCGCCGGGCTCGGGGCGGGGACGAGGTCGAGCCCCGGCCCACGCGGATCAGGGTCGCCGCAGACGATCCGCACGAAGTCGAGGCGGTAGCGTTCGACGTCCCTGCAGCTCAGCTTGAGCTCGAGCCGATCGCCCGGCGCTACGCTCAGGCGATCGGCGTAGCCAAGGATGCGGGTGGTGCTCTCCGCCATCGCCTCAGCTTGCGCATCGCGAGCGCCGGAACGAGGGCCGCGCCGTCCAGCCGGGGAACCGGGCCAACGTTGCCGGGCGAGCCGTCCGCCGCGCGCCGCGCCTCATTCGACGTCGAGGTCCTCGCCGGTGAGCTGCTTCCAGCGAAGACGGAACACCTCCCACTCGACCTCGCCGAGATCGGTGAAGACCCGATCCTCGAACACTTCCGGCGGCTCGCCGCGGACCCCGCTCAGGCGCCCGATCACCCACGACTCGAACGGCTCCTTCACGATGGCGCAGTAGCGCCCGCGAAGCGGGGTCGTGCGCATGCGATGGAGCACGCGCCGGAGCTCCTCGCTGTGGGGTCCGCGCAGGTTCGCCCGGAACTCGCGCGCAAGGTCCGTGCGCGCCGGATCGACCGGAAAGACCGAGTCCGCGGGGTCGTAGACGTGCAAGTCGCTGCCCTTCAGTCCTTCCGGAGACCGGCCGCCATCGCCTCAGCCGCCGCTGAAGAGAACCCGCGGCAGCCAGAGCGCGATCTCGGGGAAGATGGTGACGATGATCCCGGCGACGCCCATGAGCACGAAGAAGGGGAAGGCGGCTCGTGCGATGAGTGCCATCTGCTGGCCGGTGAGTCCCTGCAGCACGAAGAGGTTGAAGCCGATCGGCGGGGTCACGAGCCCGAGCTCGACCATGATGACGAGGAACACCCCGAACCACACCGCGTCGTATCCCGCCGCCCCGATGAGCGGCAGGGTGATCGGCAGGGTCATGACCATGATCGAGAGCCCGTCGAGGAAGAGCCCGAGGATGATGTAGAACACCCCGAGCAGGATGATGAGCCCGATCGGCCCGAGCTCCAGGTACGCGATACCCTTCGCGATCTCCTGCGGAACGTGGAGATAGCCCATCGCCGACGACATGAACGACGCGGCGACGAGGATGGTGATCACCATGCACGTGATCCGGGTCGCCCCGAGCAGCGAGTCGATGAAGATCTTCCAGGTGAGCTGCTTGAGGAGCGCGGTCACCGCGAGGCTCGCGACGAACCCGAGCACCGCCGCCTCCGACGGAGTCACGAGGCCGGTGTAGATCCCGCCCAACACGATGCCGATGAGGAGCAGGATCGGAAACAGGTCGATGAGCCCCCACAGCCGGTCTTTCCATCCGTATGTCACCCCGTCGTCGGGCGACTTCGCGGGGTCCATCATGCAGCGCACGATGATGTAGGCCGAGTAGAGGGCAGTGATGAGAAGGCCCGGGAACACCCCCGCCGCGAAGAGGTGCGCGATAGACTCCTCGGCCAGCACGCCATAGATGATCATCGAGATCGAGGGCGGGATCATGAGACCGAGGCTGCCCGCCCCGGCGAGCGAGCCGATCGAGAGGTTGATGTCGTAGCCGCGCTGGGCGAGCGCGGACCCGGTGATCTTGCCGATGGTGGCGGTGGTCGCGGTGCTCGACCCGCTCACCGCCGCGAACAGGGTGCAGCCCCCGACATTGCAGTGCAGGAGACGCCCCGGGATCGGATCCACCCAGGGCGAGAGCCCGCGGAAGAGTCGCTCGGAGATGTCGCTCCGGAACACGATCTCGCCCATGACGATGAAGATGGGCACCGCGGCCAGCTCCCAGGTGCTCGCGGTCCGCCACATCGTGCCCATCATGATCGCGCCGACCCGGTTGATGGGCATGTCGAGCAACAGCACCAGGGCCGAGGCGCTGACCATCATCAGCGCGACGAAGATCCACGTGCCGAGCCCGAGATAGAGGACGAGCAGCGCGAAGGTCGCGCCCGCGATTCCGAGTGCCTCCATCCGTCGCTGCCGCTCCGGCGGCGCCGCCCGGCGCTACTCGAACCCGAACTCCACCGCCCGGTCGGAGCGAAGGCTCCGCCGGCCGGTGGCGACGCTGACGAGGTACACCACCATCTGCAGCCAGAAGACGGCGAGCCCGAGCAGGATGAGGCCCTTGGGGATCCAGAGCGGAACGTCGGCGAGGGTCCCGCTCGTGTAGCCCCGCGCGAAGTCGCGGGACGCGTTGGCTCCGAAGTACCAGATTGCCAGGCCGGTCGCGACGAGGGCGAGCACGCAGCAGATGATCTCGACCACCCACCGCGCGCGGCCGTCGTCGCGAAGGCGCGAGAGCAGGAGGTTCATGCGGATGAGCGCGTCGTGCTCGAGCGAGTAGCCGAGGGCGAGGAAACTCATCGCCCCGATCC
>JAJDXW010000397.1 GCA_022823045.1 Gammaproteobacteria bacterium | reverse complement strand
CCCCCACCATCGGGCAGATTCCCACGCGTTACTCACCCGTCCGCCACTCGCCGCCAGGGAGCAAGCTCCCCGCGCTGCCGTTCGACTTGCATGTGTTAAGCATGCCGCCAGCGTTCAATCTGAGCCAGGATCAAACTCTTCAGTTGAAGGTTGTCGGCCACGCGAACGTGGCCCGATTCCGACTCGACGGAAGTACACGCGACTGCGTGTCGTGTGGCCCTCCGCCGACGATTCTTGGAAATCGACCGTCGACGCGAGCGCCCGCACAAACTGCCTGATCTGATTGTCAAAGAGCGGTGCCGGGGGCCATCCCTCGGAGGGCAGACCACCACGGCGGACGCGGAATTATAGGACGCTCAGATCGTGCGTCAACCCCCCGGCCCACTCTTTTTTCCCCCCCGTCTCGCCATGGCCGGGGGGCCCGCGTCCCCGGCATCCCCGGCGGGCGGCTCCGGACGGCATGCGAAGCGCTGATCTTCATCCCCCCACCCGGGTGCCGGGAGGCGGTGTCCTGTTCGCAGGACGGGTGATCGACGGTCGCGACAGGAGATCGGTGAGATATGACGGTCAGCCTCCGCTCCTCTCCCGGAGACTCTCCGGAAGGCGTCATGGCGTCGGTGCGAGTCTCCGGCGGAGATGCGGGATACCGGGATCCGACCGTCCGGAGCGTCCCGAGCGAGACCCCGCGACGGTATCCATCGGTACGGAAATTCTCTTGAAGTAAAATCTAAAAATTGATGAATTATAAAGAGTTATGTTCGAATTTTAATGTAAAAAAGCTCCTCTTGAGCGCTGCCCGCACGTTGATTTGGCAGATCTCTTCGTCTATAAGACGACGCTGTTGCCGTCGACCGGGCCTTATGGTAACGGCTCGAAAGGCCGCACGCTGTCCCGCACCGAGGACCCCGGAATCGCAGCTTCTCTCCAATCTGTGCGGTCCGTGCTGGAGTTCCCTCCGCACCTGAGGCGATGGGGCGCGGGAGGGCTCGGACTCGCGGTCATCGGGTGCGCCGCGTTCCTGCTCTCCCAGCGACCGACCGGCCCGGAGACGACCCGGCTCCAAATCGAGGATGGCGATTCCATCGCCCGCCTGTTCGCACGAGCGGGCCTGGCGGACAGCGATCTGCTCGCGCTGATGGAGGCCGAACGGGGAGCGGCGTTCGGGCTCGCTCTCGTCCCGGGTGAAGAAGTTCGAATCATCCGGCGGGAAGACGGCAGTCTCGATCGGCTGCTCTTCGGCAACGGTGACCGGGAAGCGACGGCGTTCATCTCGGACGAGCTCGACCGCTTCCACATTGCGTCGGCGCCTCCGCTCCGGGTCGGTGAGCCCGCGAGCTCGGCCGGCCTCGGATCGGTGGCGAGGAACCATCCGGCGACTCGGAAGGAGGGAACACCCTCGAGGGTCGCCGAAGATCCACCCGCGAGCCCTCGCGTCGTGGACAGCCGGTCCGGAGACCCGAAGCTCGCCTCCACGACCCTCCCGGCCGAGAACGAGGCCGACCCGCGCCCGCACGAGAGCATGGATCGGATAAACGTCCGCACCGGTGACTCCCTGTATCGGATATTCAGTCGGAACGGACTTCTCCAGACGGATCTCCAGCATCTCCTCGCGAGCGGCGGCGACGGGAAGAAGTTGAAGCGTCTTCGCCCCGGGCAGTCCATCGCGTTCCGGCGCGAACCGGACGGCCGGATATCCCGGTTCCATCACGAAGTGGACGAGCTCACCACCGTGGAGTTCACGCGCGCAGGGGACGGATTCACGTCCCGCGTGGTGACCCGTGATTACCACCGGCACATCGCGGTCAAGAATGGGGTGATCAAGAGCTCGCTGTTCGCCGCGGCCGATGGCGTACCGGACAAGATCGTTCACCAGCTCGTATCCGTGCTGGGCTGGGACATCGACTTCGCGCGCGACCTCCGGCGGGGAGACTCGTTCTCGCTGCTCTACGAAGAGCTGCACATCGACGGACGCCAGGTCCGGACCGGTGACGTACTGGCTCTCGAGTTCCGGTCGCAACGCGCCGGGGAACCGATTCGCGCTTTCCGCTACACCGACTCGAACGGCGCCACCGACTACTTCACTCCCGATGGACGATCGCTGCGGCGGGCGTTCATGCGCAATCCACTGCGATTCAACCGAATCAGCTCCCGATTCTCGAAATCCCGCCTGCATCCCGTCCTGCGTGTCAGGCGGCCCCACCGGGGCGTCGATTATGCCGCTCCCCGCGGCACGGCCGTCCGGGCGACCGGTAGCGGCCGCATTTCCTTCGTAGGCCGCAAGAGCGGCTATGGCAAGACCATCGTGCTGACCCACGGGAACGGCTACACGACGCTGTACGCGCACTTGTCGCGCTATGCGAAAGGGGCCCGAAAGGGAAAGCCCGTACGACAAGGGCAGCTCATCGGATACGTGGGCTCGACCGGAATCGCGACCGGCCCCCATCTTCACTACGAGTTCCGCATCAACGGCGTGCATCGAGACCCGCTGACCGTCGCGCTCCCCCGAGCGGCACCGCTCGACAAGGAGGAGATGAAGAGATTCCGGCGCACGATCGGGCCGCTCGTAGCCCGAATCGACAACCTCGGTGCCACACAGCTCGCGAGCCTGGATCGCTGACCGCCGGTGCCCCGCCGGTACCTGGGACTCATCTCCGGAACGAGCGTCGACACCGTCGATGCGGTGATCGCCTCGTTCGAAGCGGCTTCCGAACCCACCCGCCTCCTCCACGCGCACGGTCATCCCGTTCCGCTCCGACTCCGGAGGGAGCTTCTGGAAGTCGCAGCCAGCGGCCGCACCACTCTCGCCCGCACCGCCCGGCTCGATGTCGAGGTCGGCCATCTCTTCGCCGAAGCGGCCCTGTCCACCATCGAGAGAGCGGGTCTCGGCCCGGGCGACATCGCCGCGGTGGGCAGTCACGGCCAGACCGTACGCCATGAACCGGGCGGCCGTTTCCCGTCCACCACGCAGATCGGCGATCCGAATGTCATTGCCCATCGAACCGGCATCACCACGGTGGCGGACTTCCGCCGGCGAGATGTGGCCGCCGGCGGGCAGGGAGCCCCGCTTGCACCCGCCTTCCATCAGGCCGTCATGTCCCACCCTTCGGCCCGCCGCGCCATCGTCAACCTTGGCGGAATCGCGAACCTGACGCTGCTCGACCCCATCGAGTCGGCGGCGAGCGGCCCCCTCGGCTTCGACTGCGGCCCCGCCAATGGCCTGCTCGATGCATGGGCCCGGAGACACCTCGACGCACCCTTCGACGAGGACGGAAACTGGGCGGCACGGGGTGCCGTGCACGAGCCTCTTCTCGAGACGATGCTCACCGATCCCTATTTCTCGCTCCCCGCTCCAAAGAGCACCGGGCGCGGCTACTTCGACGAGAGCTGGATCGATGGAAAGCTCCACTCCGCCGGGCAGGCGGTGGCGCCCGTCGACGTGCAGCGGTCGCTGTGCGAGCTCACCGCCACGACGGTGGCAGCATCCCTCGAGACATACGGCGCGCGGACGGACGAGGTCTACCTTTGCGGAGGCGGAGTACACAACCGCACCCTGGTCGAGCACCTGTCGGCGCGGCTCTCCCCACGCAAGGTGAAGCGGACCGACGTCCTCGGTATATCGGCCGACTACGTGGAGGCCGCGGCCTTTGCATGGCTCGCGATGTGCGCCCTCGAGGGAATTCCGGGCAACCGCCCCTCGGTGACGGGAGCGACCGAGCCCGTGGTGCTCGGCGGGGTTTATCCCGGCCGCATCCCGTAGGATTGGTGCGTTAGCCGGTCGCCGCTCGGCCGCGACACGCGGCGCGATGCTCAAACGATCAGATCGAAAACGAAAGGCCGCAACCGCAGGTCGTGCTGGCATTGGGGTTTCGGACGACGAACTGCGACCCCTGAAGATCTTCCTGATAGTCGATCTCGGACCCGACGATGTACTGGTAGCTCAGGGGATCGACGATGACCCGGACTCCGTCACGCTCGACGACGTAGTCGTCGGCCTCGGTATCGCGCTCGAGATCGAAGCCATACTGGAATCCGGAACACCCACCGCCCTGCACGTACACGCGGAGCATTCCACCCACCTCCGAATGGGAGGCGAATATCTCCCGCGCCTTGGCGGTGGCCCGATCGGAAATGCGGATATCGATGTCGACCGCGTCATCCATGATGGAAATTGTAGCATCGTCCGATCCCCGGCTTCCGAGAGATCCGGGCGCGCCGCTCTCCATCGGAACCACGAATGACCGGCGATATCCGGTCCATTGTTCGCCTCCGCTCGAGGAGGTTATGCTTCGTCGCGCTCCCCGGACCCGCGGCCCGGGACCGCGACCGCGGCTCACTCATCACCTCGGGTTCCTCTCCATGGCACGAACGGTCAACTGCGTCATATTGAAGCAGGCTGCGGAAGGCCTCGACGAGCCGCCCCTGCCGGGAGAGCTGGGGGAACGGATCTACGAGAACGTCTCGGCGGAAGGGTGGCGCCAATGGCTCGAACGGCTGCAGATGATCATCAACGAGAACCAGTTGACGAGCGCCGATCCCGACAGCCAGCACATCATCGAGCAGCACATGCTCGGATTCCTCTTCGGAGAGGGAGACTTCGGGGGTCTCCCGGCCGGCTTCCGGGGATTCGGCGGCAAGAAGTAGGGATGCGCGGGGGGCCGGGACCGGGCCGGGCTCCGGACGGGGAATGCGTCAGGCGGCGGGCTCCGGCCCGGAGACTTCACCAACATTCGGGGCAAGGCGCCACATCGGAGCGATGACGGTCCGCAGCCGCCCGGCCGCCTCGCGGAGCGACGACTCGACGCCAGCGGGCGTTTCTCCTCGAGCGAAGATGTATCCGAGATAGGCCCCCCCTTCCGGCAGGGGCACGAGCTCGGCGCCGGTTCCGGCGGAAATGGACACCTCGTCCACTCCCGGCACGCCGAGCGCGTCGAGGACTCCCTCCACCCGGCGGAGGGTCCCCGACCGGGGAGTCGGCAGCATCATGACTCCGGCCGCCGCGGAATCGAGACCATGGGGAAGGCGCCGACCCATCGCCGCCGCAAGCACCACCTCCTCAAGGCTGTGTCCGGCGCTGAAGCGAAGGAGCCTGGAGCACTCGCCCCCGATGGTGCGTGCGGCGGCCTCCAGGAGCCATGCCTCTCCCGCGTTCCACCTGAGCTCCGCATGCACGGGCCCCGCAACGAGACCGAATGCCGCCACCGCCCGGCGGACGCACTCGACAATGCGTTCCTCGGCCGCCCGGCCGAGCCGGCTCGGCGTAACGTAGATGCTCTCCTCGAAGAACGGGCCGTCGAGCGGGTCGGGCTTGTCGAAGATGGCCAGCACCTCGAGCCGGCCGTCCTGCAACAGCCCTTCCACTGCGACCTCCGGCCCCGGAACGAAGGACTCGACCAGCAGGCGCGACCGTTCCTCCTCGTCCCTCGCGCCGGACACGATGGTCCGCACGCGCCCGACCGCGGCCGCGAGCTCGGCGTCGTCATCGGCCCGGATGACCCCCCGACTCGCCGACATGGCGACCGGCTTGACCACGCAGGGGAACGAAATCCCGGACAGGTCGAGCGGGCGGCGCAGGTCGAGAACCCGAAACTCCGGCACCCTGACCCCGGCCGCGGCGAGACGGGCCCGCGCGAGGTCCTTTCGGCGAGAGAGCCTCGCCGCCCCGGGCGGGTTTCCGGCGAGGCCAAGCTCGCTCGCGACCCTCCCCGCGAGCTCCACCGTCGCGTCGTCCGGGGCCACCACCGCGGCGAACCCACCCTCCCGGCGGGCGGCGGCGCGAATCGATTCGAGCGCTTTCTCCTCGTCGCCGAGGTCGACCCGCAGGCCCCCCTCCACGGCCAGCGTGTACTCTCCCTCGGAGACCACGAGAAGCCGCGTCCCGAGACGGGACGCAGCCCGAAGATACGCCGGGATCCGATAGCTTCCCGGCGGTGCGATGAGGAGCGCCGTGCCGCCGCGCGCGGTCAGGTTCAGGCCCGGGCGGCTCCGCAGCCGGTGCAGCCGCCGCTCCCGCCCGTCGCCGTGAACACGTTGTTGAACACGAAGCTCGAGCCCGTCGGCCGGGTCACGAAGTCGATCTCCACCCCGTGGAGGTAGCCGAAGGCGACCGCATCCACGTAGATGTCGAACCCCTCCTCCTTCAGGACCTTGTCCCAGGGCATCCGCCGGTCGGTGAACGTCATCCCGTATGTCATGCCGGAACAGCCGCCGCCGGTCACGTAGATCCGGACCGCCTCCACCTCGTCGTCGTCGACCTGCTCGCAGAGTGTCGCGAGCTGCCGGCGGGCGGCCTGCGTAAGGCCGATCTCGCTCTCGCCGATGCCTTCCCGAAACCGTGGCGCAGTCATGTTCCCTTACCTCGCATGGGGTCAGATCTCGACCATCTCGAAGTCTTCCTTGCGAGCCCCGCAGTCCGGACAAACCCAGTTCGGCGGAACGTCATCCCATGGGGTCCCCGGCGCAATACCCTCCTCCGGCAACCCATCCTCTTCGTTGTAGATGAAGCCGCAGATAACGCACATCCAGGATTTCATGGTGCTCCTACCAGAGCTGAACGGAGTTGCGAGCAACCGCTCGGCCGGGGCTCGCGGAGGGCGTATTTTCGCATAGGCTTCGGCGGGTTCACATCCGCCTCCGGCGAATGACGGGCGGCCGCGTCGCGACAGGCAGGCGAATCCGGGTCCGAACGCGCGCTTCGCGCGCGATGGCTTGCAAACCGGCACGGGAACCGCGCGCACGATCCACTTCCCCCCAAGTGCCCCAACCTCGCGCGGAGCGCGAGATGCCTTGCGAACCGGCACAGGCACCACGCGCACGATCCACCTCCCCCAAGTGCCCCAAACGCGCGCTTCGCGCAAGATGGCTCGCGGTCCGGCGCAAGCACCCGGCGCACGGTCCATCCTCCCGGTTCCCCGACGGACATCCCCCGAAATGCCGTACGATCGGGCGCAGGTCGAACGGATCCCCGCAATGCCGAGAGCGGACTTCCGGGTACCCTGGCCGGAACGGGGGATCTACGCGGTGACCCCGGAACACCGGTCCGGGGCCGAGCTCACCGCCGCCGTGGCGAGCGCCATCGAGCACGGGGTCCGGGCGGTCCAGTACCGCGACAAGTCAGTGGACCTCGAACGGCGCCGGCGCGACTCGGAAGCGCTCCTCGAGGTCTGCCGCGCGCGGAACGTGCCGCTCATCATCAACGACGACGTCGACCTCGCGCTTGCCACAGGGGCGGACGGCGTCCACCTCGGACGGGATGACGAGGCCCTCGCCGCCGCCCGGTCCAGGCTCGGCGACGACGCGATCATCGGCGTCTCCTGCTACGACGAGCCCGATCGCGCCCTCGCTGCCGTCCGGAACGGGGCGGACTATGTTGCCTTCGGGAGCTTCTTCCCCTCCGTCACCAAGCCCGGCGCGGTCCGCGCGACTACCGGGCTCGTCGCCGCGGTGCGCCCGCGCATTGGGGTCCCCATCGTCGCCATCGGGGGTATCACGCCGGAGAACGCTCCCCCGCTGCTCGAGTGCGGAGTTGACCTCCTCGCGGTCGTAAACGCCGTCTTCGGCGCGCCGGACGTCGCGCAAGCGGTCCGGCGGCTGGCGCGGCTCGTGTCGTGAGGCGGGCTACTCGACGGTGACGGACTTGGCGAGGTTGCGCGGCTGATCGATATCGGTCCCCTTCAGCACCGCCACGTGGTAGGCAAGCAACTGGAGCAGAATCGTGTGCACCACCGGGGCGACGATGGACCCCACGGAAGGCATGGAAAGCACCCGCGCGTCGTCCCAGTCCCCCTCCATGTCCTCGCCGAACACGTAGAGGATCCCGCCGCGCGCCCGCACTTCCTCGAGGTTCGAGCGAAGCTTCGCGCGGAGGGAATCGTTCGGGGCCACCGCCACCACCGGCATGTCCTTGTCGACGAGGGCAAGCGGACCGTGCTTGAGCTCGCCGGCCGGATACGACTCCGCGTGGATGTACGAGATCTCCTTGAGCTTGAGCGCACCCTCCATTGCCACCGGGTAGTGGATCCCGCGCCCGAGGAAGAGCGCGTGGCGCTTGTCCGCGAACCCGGCGGCAAGCTCGTCCACGGCCGGACCGAGGCGGAGCGCCTTCTCGCACCATTCCGGCAGCGCCTCGATCTCCCCGACGATTCGCGCTTCCGTCTCGGGGGTCATCCCGTGGCGCCGTCCGACCGCCGCCACGAGCAGGAGCAGGGCGACGAGCTGGGCAGTGAACGCCTTGGTCGACGCGACCCCGATCTCCGGACCCGCGTTGGTCATCAGGACAAGGTCCACGGCCCGCACGAGGGAGCTGTTCGGAACGTTCACGATGCCGAGAGACGGACCGAACCCCCGTCGAGCCGCCTCCTGCAGGGCCTCCAGGGTATCCGCCGTCTCGCCGGACTGGGAGAGCGCCACGACCAGGGTGTCCGGACGCCCGAGCGGCTCCCGGTACCGGAACTCGCTCGCCTGCTCCACGCGGCATTGCACCCCGGCCAGCACCTCGAACCAGTGCCGGGCCACGAGCCCGGCGTGGTAGGCGGTGCCGCAGGCGACGATCTGCACGGCGCGGACCCGGTCGAACACTGCGGAGGCGCCGGGACCGAACGCCGCCTCCAGCACCCGTCCCTCGTAGGTACGTCCGGAGAGAGCCGCCGCCACGGTCTGCGGCTGCTCGTGAATCTCCTTCGCCATGAAGTGCCGCCACTTCCCGCGATCGACCATCGTGGGGCTCAGGGTGTTCGTGAACACGGAACGGCGGACCGCCCGGCCGGTCCGATCCAGAACCCGCACCGTGTCCGCGGTCACGTCAACGACATCGCCGTCCTCGAGGACCATGTACTGCCGGGTAACCCCGATGAGAGCCGCGACGTCGGATGCGATGAAGTGCTCGCCGGCCCCGACCCCGACGACGAGGGGGCTTCCCCGGACCGCCGCGATGAGACGATGCGGGTCGTGCGCGGCCACCACCCCGAAGGCATAGGACCCTTCGAGGACGAGGACCGTGTGCCGGACGGATTCGAAAAGGTCGAGGCCGCGCGCGAGACCGTGGTGGACCCGGTGTCCGATCACCTCCGTGTCGGTCTCGGAGTCGAACCGGTACCCCGACTCCAGGAGCTCGGACCGGATGTCCGCATGGTTCTCGATGATCCCGTTGTGGACGACCGCGACCTCCTCGCCGCACATGAGGGGGTGCGCGTTCGTCTCGGTCGGCTTCCCGTGCGTCGCCCAGCGAGTGTGGGCGATTCCGGTGCTCCCGTGCGGCCGGTCCCGTGCGACGAGCGCCTCGAGCTCGGCCACCTTCCCCACCGTCCTCACCCG
>JAJDXW010000386.1 GCA_022823045.1 Gammaproteobacteria bacterium | reverse complement strand
GGAGGCTCGCGCAACGCCTACTTCGGCCCCGAGGCGGGCTGGATCGAGACCCCCGTCGTCGGTCGCTCCGACCTCGCGGGCGGCGCGTCCGGCCCCCTCATCGTCGAGGAGTACGACGCCACCTGCCTCGTCCCCCCCGGCGCCCGCGCCTCCCTCGACGACTACGGCAGCATCGTCCTCGACCTCTGACCCTGCCGCCGGCTGCCGCCGGCCGCCACGGAGGGCGGATGGCTCCCCGACTCCCGGTTCCGGCCGCGGCTCCGGCCGCGCCGCTTGAGCGGCGGCTCGGCCGGGTCCCGCATCGACCCCTCTCGACCCGCCTCCGGGCCGTACCTCCGCGGCTTCGGAAGACTCTTCTCCGGAGTTCTTGATCCGGTACCAGGGCGTCGCCCCCGCGCGGGGATGGCGGTCCGCACTCTCCCGGATCGATCGTGATGTTCGCTACGCTGTCGAACGAACGGGATTCGACGAGCCGGTCAGCCTTGACCGTACCGCCGGCCGTTGGCATGCTTCGCCACGTGCTGCCCGTTCGCGGCGCGGGCGGCCCGGAAGGGACGGACGGCGAGGGCCT
The DNA here is from genome assembly GCA_022823045.1 of Gammaproteobacteria bacterium. Classification (GTDB taxonomy): domain Bacteria; phylum Pseudomonadota; class Gammaproteobacteria; order HK1; family HK1; genus JAJDXW01. The sequence continues at coordinate 10,337 of JAJDXW010000386.1, read as the reverse complement.
TCGTCCCGTGGCCCCGAGCACAGGGAGACGCTCATGGAGCATCCGTCTTCGTCCGCGACCCGCAGGCAGCCTTCCGCGCGCACGCCGCGCTCTTCCCCTTCGACCGCACCCTTCCGACCGGAAGACTTTCCCGGCTGCGAGTCGTTCCACCTGCCGGCGAGGGAGGTCGACTTCTACGACGGCCGGCTCGAGTTCTGGGACGGGACGACGGAGACCGCCTGGCGGGCCTGCGACGTCTCCCCCCACCACGAGGGGCCGTCCCGGCTATTGGTCCAGATGGCTACGCGGGTCGCGATGCTCCGAGGGTCCCCGATCCGGTGCTTCGGTTCGTCGGCCCTCGCGCGGATGGACGAACGGGGACGCAAGCGCTGGCTGATGCAGGCGGACGAGGTGCTGTACCTGCACGCGCCCCGTTTGCGGTTCTCGGGTTCCATCATCGACGTGGACGAGGACCCGTTGCCGGACGTGGTGCTCGAGGTGGACCACACGACGGACGTGCGGCGGCGCAAGCTCGGCATCTACATGGAATGCGGATTCCCCGAGATCTGGGTGCTGGTGCCGTGGGAGTCGTCTCGTCGGGAGCGTGGGCTAGCGATCCACGTTCGCGGGGAGGGCGGATATCGGGAGGCGCCGGAGAGCATGGCGTTTCCCGGGTGGAAGGCGGAGGAGATCCGCCTCGCGCTCACCGAGGAGCCACTGTCGGGAAAAGCATGGCGTGCGCTGGAGCGAGTGGCCCTCGCGATGGGCGCGCGGGAAGGCACCGGACCGGAGAACGACCCCCTCATCCGCTCCGTGAATCGGACGGCAGAGGCGCGAGGTGACGCCAGGGGTTATGCGCGGGGCCGTGCAGAGGGCCATGTGGAGGGCTGTCTGGAGGCCGTGGCCACGGCACTTCGAGCCAGAGGCATCGGGCTCACGTGCACCCTGACCGAATACCGGGAACTCTTCGCCGGACACTCAATCGAAGGATTGATGGCGGCGGCGCTCGAGTGCTCCGACGAGGCCGACTTCCGGCACCGCCTCCGCGGGACCACCGAATAGCCTCGACTCGCGAGTCCGACGGACGCTGCGTACTTCTGGGTGGGCTGGCCGTCACGGTCGAGCTCCCGGTGGCGGCTCGGGTACGCGCATGGGGGTTGAGGATCGGGTTGTCGAAAAAACGGTTGTCCATTCCGGCCGTCACCCGTGTTTCGCTCGTTCATGGACAGAGCGAGCGTGTGCCCTGCTCAGGGGGAGGGGCGGCCGCGACGCGCTTCGTGGTGCACCATCCAGCTCGTCGCGGCGACGATGACCGCGCCGCCGAGGAGCACGTGGTTGGCCGGAACCTCGGCGAAGAACGCGAACCCGAGGAGGGCCGCCCACCCGAGCTGCACGAACTCGAAGGGCTGAAGGGCGGTGAAGTCGGCGTGCTCGATGGCCCGGGTCAGCGAGTAGTGGGCGACCGCCCCGACCGCGGCCATCACCACGAACCATCCGAGGTGCGCGAGGGTGGGGGTGCGCCAGAAGATGATGGTCGGCACGAGGCCGAAGAGGGCCATCCACACGTTGAGGTGGAAGACGGCGGAGAGCGTCGAGTCGGTGCGCACGATCACCTTGACCATCATCTTCGCCGAGCCTTGCAGGACGGTGGCGCCGAGCACGACGAGAGCACCGAGCGAGATGGCTTCGACCCCGGGGCGCATGATGATGAGCACGCCGACGAGGCCGAGCCCGATCGCTGCCCACCGCGGGACGCCCGGGCGTTCGCCGAAGAAAAGCACCGCCCCGATCGCGACGACGACCGGCGTCGCGAACACGAGGGCGGCCGCCGTCGCGAGCGGGATCAGGGTGAGAGCATACACCCAGGCGACCATGCCGCCGAGGTGGGTGAATCCGCGCAGGGCGTTCATGCCGAGCTGCCGGGTGCGGAGCGCCTCCGACCGGCGCAGGAACAGCGGCAGCAGGATGATGAACCCGAAGAGGTTCCGGAAGAACATCGTTTCGACCGGCGGGAGGTCCGCCGCGACGTGACGGAGCATCACGTTCATCGTCTGGAAGCACGGCAGCGACAGCATCAGCCACGCGATGCCGCGGAGGTTCCGGTGACGGGTCGTGAAAGCATGCATGGGTGGGATCGGTCGTCGGGGTTGCTGCTTCAGGCGGCGCGCCGGGTCTTCGCTGTCGGGTCCTCGGCGCCCTTCGGTAGCGGCGGTCGCGGGCGGCGGGGGGGAAGCCGGCGAGGGCGGGTGGTGGTTCGATTCGGTTTGGCGCAGCGCTTGCGGCCGGCTCAGGCCGAGCGAGGACGCATCAAGGTCCGGCCCGCTGGATTGGTGCCCGCCGGAACCCTCGAGGTGCCATCATCTTCACGGTTGCGCCAAGCACTCCGCGAGCTTCCAGGGAGCGCGGGCTTCGCGCCCGCGGTTCGCCATGGACCCGACATCGCCCGCGCGGGCGGGATGCCCGTGCTCCCGGAAGTGCACAAATGCGCTGTCGGTCGGAGACGCGGCCGGCTCGTCGATGCACGGGCGCCCCGGCGCGCTAGATCGCGTCCTCCGCCTTCAGCATCCGGAGCGATTCCCGGAACGCGTCCGCCGTCTCCTTGAGTTCCCGCTCCCCGTGGACGGCGGAGATGGTACCGCCTGGCCAACCGGTGACGTCCACGCCGTTCGAGAGCATTGCGAGGCGAAGCCGGTCGGCGAGCCCCGGCGGGTTCGCCTTGAGCTCCCGGTAGTCGATCGCGAAAGGATCGAAGCGGTCCGGCCGGATGGAGCGCCCTTCGGGGTTCAGGAATACGTGAAAGCCGGAGAACGTGCCATAGGCCGCCCAGGGCACGCCCTCGTCGACCAGGACCTCGTTGAGGGAGGCACGCAGCCGCTCCCCGAAGTCGTTGGCGCGTGCGCAGGCGTCGGTCGAGCCCACGATGCGGAGCATCTCGGTCCCGGCCGCCGAGGACACCGGGTTCGCGTTGTAGGTCCCCTGATGGTTGATCTTCTCGCGCCCGTCCGCCGAGGTCACTTCGAAGTCGAGGCAGTCGAGGAGGTCCTTCCGTCCGGCGAGAGCCCCTCCCGGGAGGCCGCCGGCCAGGATCTTGGCGAAGGTGCCGAGGTCGGGGGAGATGCCGAACTCGCCCTGCGCGCCGCCCGGAGATACCCGAAAGCCCGTGACCACCTCGTCGAAGATGAGGAGCGTTCCCGCCTCCTCGGTCGCTTCGCGGAGCGCCGCGAGGAAGCTCGGCCGCAGCGGGATGAGGCCGAACGAAGCCCCGGTCGGCTCGAGGATGGCGGCCGCGATGTCCGGGTCGCCGGCCAGGGTCTCGCGCATCGCGGCCTCGTCGCCGGGGTCGACGAGGACCACGCTGCCCGCCACCTCGTCGAGCACGCCCGGGGTGGCCGTGCCGTCGAAGTGGGAGACATACCCTTGAGTCATGTGGTCGTGCCAGCCGTGGAAGTGGGTACGGAATCGCAGTACCTTGCGCCGACCGGTGGCGGCGCGCGCGACCCGAAGGGCGAGGTGGGTGGCCTCCGTCCCCGACGACGTGAACCGGACCCGTTCCGCAGACTGGACCAGCTCCTTCACCGCCTGTGCCCAGCGCACCTCCCCCTCGTGGCTCGACCCGAAGTGGGTTCCGCGGCCGAGGGCGTCGACGATGACGCGGTCGATGTCCGGGTGGTGGTGTCCGAGCATCAGGGCGCCGTGTCCCCCGAAGTAGTCGATGTACTCGTTCCCGTCGACGTCCCACTTGCGCGGCCCTTCCGCCCGGTCGACGTAGATCGTGTAGGGATCGAGCTTTCGGCTGTCGTGGGTGATCCCGCTCGGGAACAGCTCCCGTGCTTCCTTCGCCAGCTCGGCGGAGCGGCGGGTGCGTTCGCGGTAGGCGGCCTCGATGCGAGAGTTGCTGAGCGCTTCCATGAAGGGATCTCCGTGGTGGGGTCCGGGGTCGATGGGCCTCCGGACGATGTCGGGTCGGGGTTGGTGGCCGGCGTGTGCCCGGCTCTCGTCTTCAGCCGGCAGTTCGGCTTGCCGCGTGCGGATGCTCCTTCGTGCAGCCGCCCGCCGTGGCATCCCGTCGGTCCTCGCCGGTGCCGGAACCGGAACCGTTGCCCGTGTCGCCGGAGTCGCCCGGCCGGGACGAATCGGCGGTGCGGGCCATGTCCGCTAGTGCCGGTATTCGGGTTCCTCGCGGTCCAGGATGCGGCGCAGCGCCCTGAAGTGCCGTTCGGCGAGGAGCGGCCGGTCCACCTTGAACTGCTCGCGGGCCTTCTCGCGGACCGACTCCGGGATGGTGCGGAGCTTGCCGCCCGTCGACCGCGCGAGCACCTGGAACGTCGCCGCCCGCTCCAGGTAGTAGAGATCGGTGAACGCGGAGGCGACGTCGGGTCCGGTCACGAGCACCCCGTGGCTCGCCATCATCAGGACGCTCCGGTTGCCGATCCTGCGGGCGAGACGGTCGCCTTCCTCGGTCGCGTGGGCGAGCCCATCGTACTCGTCGTCGTAGGCGATCCGGCCGTCGAACATGAGCGCGTTCTGCTCGCACATCCTGAGCTCCGGATCCTCGAGGAGAGTGAGCGACGTGGTGTAGGGCATGTGGTTGTGCAGGACCACGATTGCGCTCGGGACGTTCACGTGGACACGGCTGTGGATGCAGAACGCGGAGGTCTCGACCTGATTGTCGCCTTCGAGCACGTTGCCGTTCTCGTCGCACAGGACGAGCGACGAGGCGGTGACCTCGGACCAGTGCCAGCCGTAGGGGTTGATGAGGAACCGCTTGCCCCGGACCACCCCGTCGTCATCGGGGACGGCCAGCGAGAAGTGGTTGTCCACGCCTTCGCTGAGCCCGAGGCGGTGCGCCCAGCGGAGCGACGCCGCGAGATCGACGCGGAGCTGCTCGATGTCGGGGCCGGCCGCGGGGGCCGCGGGCCGGAGGTCGGATACGGCGGCGCTCATCGGCTCCACCCCGTCAATGGGAAGTTGCGACAAGAATACACCACGGAGCAGGGCGCAAGCCCCCGCGCGCGACTCCGCGAAGCCACGCTGGATGGCCCCCGACGAACCCGCGCCGCCTCTCTCCGGAGCCTGTCGCCGTTCTTCAGTGCGTGGCGCCCGCTCTTCCCGGGTCGTCGCCCGGAATCATCTGCTGAACAGCAGGTCGGGCAGCCACAGGGCGACGTCCGGCACGAACGTCGTGATCATCAGGGTCGGCAGCCACGCGAAGAAGATCATGACGAGAACCGGCTTCATCATCCGGTTCACCGGGACGTCGGTCACCCTCGACCCCAGGTACAGGAGCGGCGCGGTCGGCGGCGTGATGTTCGCCATCCCGAGGTTGACGCCCAGCACCGCCGCGAAGTGAATCGGATCCATGCCCACGCTGGTCACGATGGGGAGGAGGAGCGGGGCGGAGAGGAGCAGCCCGCTGATGTCGTCCATGACCATGCCGATGAGGATCATGACGACGTTGACCATCAGCAGGATCACGATCGGATTCTCGGACACCGCGAACACGAGGGTCTTGGCGAGCCCCGGAATGTCCTCGAAGATGAGGAAGCGGCTCACGATGAGGACCATGAAGACCATCACCATCACCACCCCGATGGTGACCGACGACTCGCGGATGCTCTCCCAGAAGTTCCCCCGGTTCAGTCCCTTGTAGATGAAGAAACCGACCGGAATCGCGTAGATGACCGCGACCCCGGCCGCCTCGGTCGGGGTCATGACGCCGCCGTAGATCCCGCCGAGGATGAAGGCGGGCATGAGCAGGGCGGGAAACGCGCGCCACGTCCGGACCCCGAGCTCGCGCGGGAATCTCTTCGGTCTCTCGACGAAGCGCAGGTCCCGCACGTTGCGCAGGAGCACGAAGTTCACGACGCAAAGGAGCGCGACGAGAATGAGCCCCGGAATCACGGTCGAGAGGAAGCACTTGAGCACCGACTGCTGGGTGACCCACGCGTAGAGGATCTGCGAAGCGCTCGGGGGAATCAGGAGCCCGAGGGGGCACGCGCTCACGATGAGCGCGGACACCATCCCATCCGGATAGTTGGCCCTCCTGAGGTGCGGCATCATGATCGAGCCGATGCAGGTGAGGGTGGCCGCCGCGCTCCCCGAAATGGAGCCGAAGACCGCGCAGGCGAGGACCGCCGCCGCGCTCAGGCCACCCCGGATCCGGCCGATCACGAGCTCGATGAGTCCGACGAGCGGAGCCGCGATCTTTCCCCGCTCCATGATGCCGCCCGCGAGGATGAAGAGCGGAATGGCGAGCAGGATCACGGTGTTCATCTTCCAGTGCCCGGCGGGCAGGAACCCCGACACTTCGTGCCCGCCGAACGCCGCGATGAGAAGGAGCACCGCGCCGAACGCCATCGGCACGTTCACGCCGACGACGAGCAGCGCGCAAAGCAGCAGGAGGCAGGAGAGGATCAGCATCTCATCGCTCGCCCCCGCCCGTGCCCGCCGGCGCTTCTTCGCCGCGGTCGCGGCCGCCGGCCGCGTCGAGCTCCGGAACGCGCTGGAGCCGGAACAGGACCCAGAGCCGGAGGGCGCTGTAAAACGCCATCAGCCCGAAACCGAAGAGGAGCGCGAACCGGGGGACGATGAAGGGGATCTTGAGGGCGATCGTCGCCTGCCAGTAGGGATAGGCGGCGATCTCGTCGCGCAGCACGAGCACCGCCCACCAGACCGCGAAAAGGGTCACCACCAGCTCGATCGAGCAGACCAGCAGGGAACGGATCCACTTTAGCCGTTCGTTGTCCGTGAGGTAGTTCAGGAGGTCGGCGTTGACGTGGCTGTTCTCGTAGGTGCCGAGCGCGCTCGCCATGAAGTAGAGCCAGAAGCAGATGATGAGCAGCCATTCCTCGTAGGCGAATAGGTCGGTCTCGAAGCCGTACCGGAGGATGACCACGCAGAAGAACGTTGCCGCCATGATGAGGCTGGCCACGCTCACGAAGGCGCCCTTGACGGCCAGCATCATGTGGACGGGCCCGCGGAGCCCGTCGGGAAGGTGATCGACGAGCTGGCTCATCGGGCTGCCGCAGGAATCCTGCGCGCTCGCTGCGGCGAGAGCGCACCGCTCGGGCGGCGGTCCAGGAACGGACCGCAGGCGATGATCAGCCCGGAATCGGGAGTTCTCCCGGAGCGCCCGGAGCTCCGCGCGCGGTCAGGATCCGCGATGGACATGGCGGGGCGCGTTCCCGGAGCCGGGCGACGGTGAGGGGCCAATTGGCCAAGCCGGGACATGGCGGGCGCGGCCCGCGCCGCGCCCGCCATCGGCGAAGGTGCTACCTGTCCTCGCGTAGCCGGTCGATGACGTCCTTGCCGACCATCTCCTCGACCGCGGGCCACACGTTCGCCTTGATGTGGTCCGCAAGCGCCGCCCGTTCGGCGTCGGTGAGGTCAAGGACCTCCCAGCCCGCTTCCTTGATCTTGGCGACATAGCCTTCGTCGTTTGCCCGCGCCCACTCCGTGAACGACGCGGCGGCCCGGTCGACCGCCGCCTGCACCGCCTCGCGCTGGGCGTCATCGAGCTTTTCCCACGTCTTCTTGCTCGCGTAGTAGGTCGAGGCCTCCACGAACGCGTTGTAGGGAACGAAGTACTTGCCGACGTCGCTCTGGGTGAAGAACGTGTACGTGGCCTGCGGGGTGCAGCAGATCGCTCCGTCCACCGCGCCGGACTGGACGGCGGCGAACACCTCCGCCCAGTTCATCGTCGTCGTCTTGAATCCGATCGATTCCGTGGTGTCCTTGGCGACCTGCGAGCTCCACACCCGGATGTGGATCCCCTTCGGTCCGACCGTCGCGTAGTTCTCGGGCTTCTTGGTGGAGACCACTCCGATGAACCCTTCGGCCACGTTGCCGAGGAACTTGAGCCCGAGCCGGTCCAGGGTCTCAGCCATGATCTGGGAGTACGCCGAGTCCTTGGTGCCGTAGACGCGCGCGAGCTCGTCCCAGGAGCCGACGAGGAACGGCAGCGAGTTCACCTCCAGCACCGGGTCCTTGTGGGCGTAGACGAACGCGTGCACGAGATCGATGTTGCCGCGGATGGTGTCCTCGAGGAGCTCTTCGCCCGAGCCGAGCTGCCCGGCCGGAAAGTACTTGACCGAGAGCCCGACGCCCGCGCCCTCGATGTCGGCCTTGATCTGCTCGAGCATCTTGTGCCCGTAGTGCTCGACGGGGAGGACCCCGGCGACCTTCAGGGTCATGTCGGCCGCGAACGCGCCGGTCGTCGCGGCGAGGGCGAAAACCGCACCCGCCGAGGCGCCGACGAGAGTCCGGAATCTGCTCATCGTCTTCTCCTTTGGTGAACTGCCGCCGGGAACCGCGGCGCGTGACCGCACGGTAGCGCAACCTCGCCCGCGCAATCAAATCGTTCGCATGGTCTGCCGGAGGATGCTCAAGGCGCGTTCGGGGAGTCTTCGCTTCCGCGCCCTTCCGCCCTTTCCGGCAGGACGGGGCCGGCCGCGCCGCCCGTCTCCCCGGACGTTCCTCTCCACCGTCGAGTCAGTCCGAGCCCTGAACCGCGGTCTCCCGCTCAGCGCCCTTCCAATGTCATGCCGGTGAGATCGATTCCGGCATCGCGCCCGCAGACGAGAGCCGCCACGATGCTCGCCGACCCGCAGGCCATGGTCCAGCCGAGATGGCCGTGGCCGGTGTTGAGGAACAGACCTTCGACGGGAGTCGGCCCGAGATACGGAATGCCGTCCGGGGTCATCGGGCGTAGCCCGGTCCAGGCGTCGCCCGCCGACCGGTCCGGGTAGTCGGGAAAGAGGGAGAGGAAGAAGTTCCGGAGGTTGGCGATGCGCTTCGGGCTGAGGGTTCGATCGCGGCCCGCGAACTCCGCGGTCCCGGCGACCCGGATCCGGTCCCCGATGCGGACAATGCCTGCCTTGTGCCCGTCGTCGGCGAAGGGCACCACCGGCGCGTCGTTCCACCCGCCGACCGGGAACGTGAGGGAGTATCCCTTGACCGGGTAGATCGGGAGGCGGATACCGAGCGGACCCACATGGCGAGGGCTTTCGCCTCCCAGGGCCACGACGCACGCGTCGGCCTCGACCCGCCCCGCCCCCGTCCGGACAGCGGAGAACTTCCCGCCTTCCGTCTCGATGCGCTCGACCGTTTCGCCGTATCGCAGCTCGACCCCGTTCGAAGCGCATATCTCCGCCAGCCGTTGGCTGAACAGATGAGCGTCTCCTCCCTCGTCGTCCGGGTAGTGGATGCCGCCTGCGATCCGGTCGATCTGAGCCCTGAGCGCCGGCTCGAGGACGGTGCACCCGGCGGGGTCCAGGGTCTGCGAACGCACGCCGAGCTCCTCGAGCATCTCGGCCGTCCGGCTCGTCTTCTCCATCGAGAGCGAATCCCGGAACAGGTGCAGCGTGCCGAAGGGATTGGACTCGTAGTCGACCCCCGTCTCGCGGACGAGCTCGCGCAGGCACTCGTGGCTGTACGTGGAAAGGCGAAGGATTATCCGCGTATTGCGGTGCCAGCTTTCATGGTTGCACTCGCGGAGGAACTTGAGACCCCAGGGCAAGAGACCCGGCAGGGCGCGGATGCGTACGAGAAACGGCGCGTCCTCACGGCCGATCCACTTGAGGATCAGTCGCGGGATCTCCGGGGACGCCCACGGGTCGGACATGCTGGGAGTGACGAGCCCGCCGTTGGCGAACGAGGTCTCGAGGCCGGCTCCCTCGTGGCGTTCGATGAGGGTGACCCGGCAGCCGCGCCGGGCGAGGAACCACGCCGAAGCGACGCCGACGACCCCGCCTCCGAGGACCACCACGTGCCGGGCCGCCGTCGCACGGGCTTTCCGGTGTCCGGCCCGTGTCTCGCGAGCCCGCCGGGAATGGCGACCGCCGGCAGGGCGACCGCGGGAACGGCGATCACGAGAGCGGAGGGCAACCGTGTCGGTTGCGCGGCGAATGACCCCCCGCACGGTCCCCGAATCTCCATCGCGTTCACCGAGCATCCGGCACCTCGATGCCGAGCCGCGCGCACGCGGCGGGCAGGAGCTCCTCCGATGCCGCCCGGAGCATCGTGACGCGCGGGTCCGGCGGGCGGGCCGCGCCGGGATCGATCGCAAGCACCGGGCGGCCCATTTCGATCGCCGCCCGAAGAAAGAGCTCGGTGACCCCGACCGACAGCGACGTCCCGACGAAGAGCAGGCAGTCGAGGGTCTGGGCGGCGAGCAGCGCCCGGCCCCACTGGTAGTCCTCGTGCTCGTCGTAGAACTCGTCGAACCAGAGGACGTGCTGGCGGAGGAGGCTCCCGCACGCGGGGCAGCGGGGAAGGTTCTCGACGATCGGCTCGTCCGCGAATGCGGCCATGTCGCAGTCCGCGCGGGCGAGCGAGCCTCCGGGGGCGCCGTTCTCGCA
>JAJDXW010000342.1 GCA_022823045.1 Gammaproteobacteria bacterium | reverse complement strand
GCCAAGTCCGTGAAGGAGGAGCGGATCGAGCGGGCGGCCGGGATCCTGTACCTCGATTCCCTCCTCGAGCGCTTTCCCGCCCAGCTCTCGGGCGGACAGCGCCAGCGGGTCGCGATGGGGCGGGCCCTCGTCCGGGAGCCGAGGCTGTTCCTGTTCGACGAGCCGCTCTCGAACCTGGATGCGAAGCTTCGGGTCGAGATGCGGGCGGAGATCAAGGCCCTTCACCAGCGTCTCAGCAGCACGACGATCTACGTGACCCACGACCAGGTCGAAGCCATGACCATGGCCGACCTGGTCGTCGTCATGAACGACGGCCGGATCGAGCAACTCGGTCCACCGCTCGAGCTCTACGATCATCCCGCGACGGTGTTCGTGGCCGACTTTCTCGGCTCACCGGCCATGAACCTCATCAAGGGCACGGTCATGGCGGGCGAAACGGGTCCCGCAATCGATGTCGGGAACGATCTCACCCTGCCGGTCCCGGCGAGCCCCGCGGTGAAACCGGGGGCGGAGGTCGTCTATGGCCTGAGGCCGGAGCACCTTCGAATCGCGGAGCCGGACGCGGGGCTGCCCGCCACCGTCACCCTCGTCGAGCCGGCCGGCTTCGAGACGCACCTGCACGCGGACATCGGTTCCCATGTGGTGCGGGTCATCTCCACCGAGAGGCTGGAGGTCGTACCCGGAGATCCCGTCGGGCTGGTCCCGGACCCGGCCCGCGTCCACCTGTTCGACCCCGCGACGGGGATGCGGCTGGACGGTTGACCTGCCCCGCGGGAGCGAGGGCCGACAGGTCGGTTCTTCCGGCTCGCGCCCGGCCGCGAACGCCGTTACCGGTGCATCCGGCCCGCCGCCGTGGTGGAGATGGCCCCACCGCGCGAGCCGAAACCGCTCACACGGAAATCAGGGGAGGCCGTAACGGGGCGGGGCGGCCCGCGCGCCGGAGCCGCGCTGCGGGACGCGCGGCAGGGAGAACCCCTGCTGGTGGCAGGCCCGGGTCACGAGCGTGTACTTGAGCAGCGCGCCGCCCGCGACCGCGCACGCCGCGCCGGCGACGAGGGCAAGCGGAGCGGCCACCGTCCCGATGATGACGACGGACTCGAGAATCCCGCACGCGGGCGACGAGGATTCGGCCATCGTGCACTGCGGCCCGATGGCCGCCGCGGGAACAAGCAGGACGAGACCCGCGAGGGCGGTCCCGGCGAAGAACGCGATCGGGAGGAGATACCCCAGCCAGCGCATCCGGCCCGCGATCGCGTCCAGGTCGCGGCGCGAGAGCGGACCGATTCCCGCCTCCGCCGCCCCGCGCCGGAAGGCGCGGAAGAGCGCGGCGTTCGCTGCCGCAAGCCCGATCCCGGCAAGCACGGCCAGCGCGGTACCGACGAATGCGGATTCGGACGCCGGAATCGACCCTTCAGCGGGGGTGAGGCCACTGCCGACGAGGTAGACGACGAGCCCGAGCACGAGGAGCGCGACGCCTTCGTGGAGCCCGGTAGCGACGAGCATCCGCGGCACGAGGGGGTGCCGCCACGCCGGGATCCCCTTGCCGGCGTGGAGGATCCGTCCCTGGCAGAAGAGGAACGCGGCGGCCGCGATCGCGATGAGCACGTGCAGCACCGGAGACGGCCAGAGGAAGTCGGCGACGACGGCCGGATAGAAGACCGCCACCGCGTACGTCTCGCGGGTCATCCAGGAGGTCTGCGGTCGCCTCAGCACGTAAAGGAAACGCGCCGGGCGTCCAATCTCGGCGAAGACGAAGAGGAGGCCGACCCCCATGCCGACCGCCGCCGCCGCGAATAACCAGGGGAGCGCCGCATCCGGCACCCCGCCGAGCGCCCAGACGAGGAAGGCGGCCACCGCGAGCCCGCTGCTCATGCCCCCGAGGGTGAAGTTCATGGCCGCGCGGAAGTCCCAGAACGTCTGGCGCTCACCCACCAGCGGATCACTCGGTTCGCTCTCGTTGGCGCCCTCGGCGTCGGCCGGGTCCCCATCCCGCCCCGGGGTCGTCTCCGGCACCTCGTAGAGGTAGCGGATCTGGGGGTCCGTACCGAGCTCGGCGTGCATCTGGAAGTTCGCGTTCGCTTGCGCGAGGCGCGACACGTTGCTGTCGGGGTCGGCGAAGTCGCCGAAGTGAAGTGCCTGGGCGATGCACGACGAGGCGCACGCCGGGGTATGCTCGAGATCGAGACCGGGCACCGCGCCGGTCTTTGCCGCGTCGTCGATCTTGTCCACGCAGAACGTGCACTTGGTTGCGACCCCCATGCGGCTCTCGTCGAAGGCCCGCTCCTCCTGGGGGCTCGGCACCCCGTAGTACCACTCGTAATCGTGGGCGATGGTCCGGGCCTGGTAGGGGCACGCCACCGCGCAGTAGCCGCAGCCGATGCAGGTGTCGTAGTCCATGGTGACGAGCCCGTCCGCCCGCTGGCGGGTGGCCCCGGTCGGACACACCGGAACGCACGGGGGCTCGGCACAGTGCTGGCAGCCGGTGACGAGGAAGAGACGCTCGACGTTCGGGTACTCGCCCTGCTCGACGTCGAGGACGCGCCGCCACTGCACGCCCGGCGGAGTGTCGTTGTGGTGCTTGCAGGCGATGGTGCAGGTCTGGCAGCCGACGCAGCGGTTGAGGTCCACCACCATGCCGTAGCGGGGCGTCCCGGGCCCCGCCGGGGAGTTCGGCGTGCTCACCTCGCCCCCGCCCCCCGCCCCCCGCACCGCGACTCGCGCTCCGACCCGGCCGCCGGTCCGCCCGGGCGGACCCGTACCCGGACGAGGTCCGCGACGCTGCCCGTCGAATCGGTGAGGGAAAGTGCGAGAGGGGTCACCGAGTTGAGGCTCGCTACCTCGAGATCCTTAGCGAAGGGCGTCGCCCAATGGTCGAACTGGCCGATCATCACCACCGTGTCGGGCCGAACCCCCTCGCGGAGCAACGCCCTTCCCCGGGTTTCGCCGACCACGGACTCGATGATCACCGGGTCGCCTTCCGCGATGCCGAGCGCGCGTGCCGCGCCGCGGTTGATGAGCACGCCCCCGTGCCCCGACATGTTCCCGGCCACTTCATTGATGAGGGGCAAGCCGGCGTTGGATCCCCAGGAGTACTGCATGCTGCGCGAGGTGACCGCCCAGAACGGGAACTCGTCGGGATCGCGCCCCACCTCCCGGGCATAGTTGATCCAGATCTCGGGGAACGGCTCGTAGGTGGGGAACGGCTCGTATTCGCGAAGCTGCCGGTCCCACCATTCGATCCCCATCTCGTGGAGACGATTCGCGAGCTCCGCCCCGTGGCGCTTGATCCGCTCCTGGTACGGAAGCTCGAACCGCATTTCCCGCTCCTTGAGAGTGGGGAACAGAAACCACTCCGTTTCGGGGTAGGTCTCGAGCAGGAAGCCGTGCTCGCGGAACCAGTCGATACCGACCACCTGCTCGCCTGCGGTCAGATCGTGGCTCGCGGCACGGGCCACCGCATCCCAAATCTCCTCGCAGGTGTGCACGGCAGCCGGATCGAGCGAATAGTCGAACTCCTCCGCCTTGAGTCGCATCCCCGCGCTGCCCCGGTTGATCGCCTCGTTGTAGGCCTGGAGCAGTCCCGTACGGCGCGCGAGCTCGGTAGCGATATCGGTCATGTCCCGCGCTTCGCCCGACGGCTCCACCACCGGCTGCCGCACCGCCCACCCCCGATGGTTCCAGAACTGCTCGGTGAACTTGGTGGTTCCGATCCGGATGAGCTGGAGGCTCTCGAGATCGGTCGCCTCGGGCAGCAGGTAGTCGGCCATCCAGTTGGTTTCGTCGAGGGTGTAGGCGAACGAAACGATGAACGGAAACTCGGCGACCCGCTCGGCGACCTCGCGCGCGTTCAGCGACGAGATCGAGGGATTCGTCCGATAGCTGATCCACATCTCGGGCCGGGTCGGACGGGGCAGCTTGTCCGGCGCCTGCTTCTGGAACAACCACGGCAGGTGGGCCGGGCCGAGGGCAGGCGACCAGGGGGAGTTCGCGGCCAGTGGGACCAGCATCCGGAACGCGTTGCGGATACCCGGGTGGCGGCTCCACTCCTGGCGATTCGTGGGGTTGAAGGGGTAGTCCATGAACCCGTCCCGCATCGGGCGCACGCTCTTGTGCCGGCTGTCCGCCGGGCGGTTGAGCTTGACCGCGGTTCCCAGCGTGCCACCAGGCACCTCGAGCGCTCCGACGAGCACCGCCAGCATGGTCCGGGCCCAACAGCACGCATAGCCGCCCCAGCCGTTGCTCACTCCCTTGCCGAGCAGCACCGCCACCGGGCGATGAGGCAGCGTGCGGCCTTCGATCTCGATGGTCTCGCCGACGCAGGCGTGGGCCAGGAACTCGTCGGCGACGCGACGCACCGTCTCGGCCGGGACGTCACTCTCGCCTTGCGCCCACTCCGGGGTGCACTCGCGCAGGTGGTCGAGGAAGAGCTGGAACGCGGGACGGACCTCCGCCGCCTCGTGCCACCATTCCTCGCCGTCCGGCCCCTCCTCCACGCCCGCCGCGATCCGGACTCCGTCGAGGGCCGGTCGCCGCTTGCCGATCTCGTCGAGCGGGACCGCCCGTCCCCCCTCGAGGTCCCACAGCAGGGGCTTGCGGCTCGCCCGGTCGCGCAGATAGTACCCGTTGGGGCCGACGAGATAGGGAGCGTTGGTGGAGTCTTCGAGGAACTCGAGGTCGCACACCTCGCGCCAGGCGCGCTCGTGCACGATTCGATGCAGCAGGCCATAGAGGAACGCCGCATCGGTCTTGGGCCGGATCGGAACCCATTCGGCCGAGACCGCCCCCGTAACGGAGAGATGCGGCTCGACCTGCACGCGCTTCAGCCCCCGCGCGCGCGCGTCGGCCTGGCGCCAGACCCCCGCCACCCCGGCCGAGGCCTCCCCGTTGTAGCCGCAACTGATGATGTAGCGGCAGCGCGGCGTGTCCGGGGCGACGATGAACGCGCGGTGCCACAGCTCGCCGTACAGGTGCTCGCTGTGGTAGCACTTCACGCCCTGTCCGGCACCGAATCCCATGTCGATCGGACCCCACGCGGAGAGGAACGCGGGCAACGTCCCCATGTACTGGGTGGGGGTGCCCCCGCCGCCAAAGCTCACCGCGAGGCGCGGGAAGCCGGACTCGTCGGTGAGGCCCTTCGCCCGGATCGACCTCATCCGCTCCGCGATGTCATCGAGCGCCTCGTCCCAGCTCACCGCCACGAAGCCGGGGTCCTCCCCGCGGCCCTTGCGCGGGTTGGTACGCTTCATCGGCTGGCGGACGCGGTGCGGGTTGTAGGTCTTCTGGACGAGCCCGTAGGCCTTGACGCACACCCGTCCTCCGCCCGGATGGCGATCACTCGCATCGAAGTTCGAACGGACCCGCGTCGCCACCCCGTCCTCGACCTGGACCTTCATGAGATCCGGCCCGGCGGTGCACTGGTAGCAATAGACCGGTTTCCAGGTCTCCTTCCCGCCCTTGCGGGCATCGTGTCCGCTCACCGTGGAATTCTCCGCTGGACGCCTTGCCTCCGGTCGCATTGTAGAGGCGGAAACGCAATCCCCGGCACCCTCGAAATCGAGGGATTCCCGGACCGGACCGCCTTCCCGCCCTGCGCCCTCACTTTCCCGTGCAAGAACGCGACTCGGGCGGCACTGGAAACGGCCGGCGGTGAGAGAGTCTTCGAGTCGGCGCGGTGGGGCGGAGCCTATCCACTGCTTCGAAGCCGCTCCACGAGGCGCTCGAGCCGCCGGCGCTGGCGCTCGGTCTCCACGACGAAGCGGGTGTGCTTCGCGCGCCCGACCGTCTCGCCGAGCTCGTCCCGCACATCGACCTCGAACTGGATTCGCGGCCCCTCGACCCCGGTCACCCTCGCGGTGATCTCCACCGAGGAGTGGAGCAAGGTCGCGCCGAGGTGGTCGAGTTCGACCCTGACTCCCACCGTGTCCTCCCCGCCGTCGAGGTGCTCAAGGGCGATGTCGCGGCAGGTGTGCTCGATATCGCGCAGCATCGAAGGCGTGGAATACACGCGGAGCGTCTCGCCCATGAAGTCGATGGTGCGCTCCCGGTCGATGGTCTGGCTCCTCGTGCCGGCAACTCCCGGGGCCAGCGTATCCTTCATTGCCTTTGCGTCCCCGTAGCCTCTCATATGTAGGTACTTATAAGTCATTGATCTATATCGGTCAAACCTTGCGATCCGATCCGAACCGGAGATCCGGGAGCCCGCAGCCCGCTGACAGGCGGCAGACGATTTGATAGATCAATGACTTATAAGTATTTACATATGCGTAGCCTCTGGTTCCGTCGCAGGGCCGTCCCGAGGGCGGCATGCGACGGTATCGTCCCGAAGCCTCCGCGATTCTCGCCACCCGGCCCGCTATGATATGGTAATCGATGCCACGTGTCCCAGCGTGGGGAGACGGCGTCCGCATCGAGCCGGCAATCGGGGGGGTGATCGACCTGCTTCGTCAGGACACGCGAGGAGGCGCACCCTCGTCACGACCGGTGCGGAGTCGCCGCACCAGGCGCTTCCGACCGGTTTCGCGACCTCCTCGGCTGCGATGCCGGGCGCCGGGCCCTTCCTCGAAGGGCTTCGAGCGGGAGGACCCTTCCCGAGCACGGCCGCCCGGTCCGGACACGGTGGCGGCCCGCCGCCTGTCGGAAACACCCCCTCCCCGCTTGCTGCCGCCGGACGTTCCATCGGACGAGCCCGTTGCATGCTGACCTTCCCGGAAGAGGTGGTGCTGCTCTTGCTGGACGACGAGGAAGGCATTTTCCTGCCCGTCGCCAAGAGCACGCTGGAACTCGCCATGACCGGTTCGGTCCTGATGGAACTCGCATTGGCCAGCCGAATCGACACCGACCTCGAGAGGCTGGCGGTCATCGATCCCGCTCCCACCGGAAACATTCTTCTCAATCACGTGCTGAAGCGCATTACGGACGGCGAAAAATCGAAAAACGTGGGGGAATGGATCAATACCCTGTCGGAGGAAGAGACGACCGCGATTCAGGAGCAGGCGCTCGGGAGCCTCGTGGGGCACGGCATTCTGAAGCGCGAAGAGAAGCGACTCTTGCCCGAAATCTTCCGGCACCTGTGCATATTTCGATCCCCTCGCTATTTCTCGACCGACCCGACGCCGAAGCGAGAGGTCGCGGAGCGCTTGGCGGAAACATTGCTCTCCGACGAGATACCCGATGTCCGTGAGATCGCCCTGGCAAGCCTCATCGATGCATGCGGGATCATGCCGGCGCTCTTCCGGGAGGATGAGATCGAGCGGCGCACGGTTCGCATCGAGCTGCTCCGCAACCTGGACCTGATCGGCCGCGAGATAACGAGGATGATTGCCGAAATCAGTCATTCGAAGCTGCAATCGGCGGCACACCCGCTGGTATGAACCCGAGTGATCGCGCCGCTCTCGCCAGGTCTCCCCGGTTCCGGGCGGAAGTCATCCTTGCCGGCCCATGTCGCTGAAGCATGGCCGGCGGTGATGGGAGTGGGAACCCACCGGGCAGTCGCTGCGAGTCGCCCGAGGCGCCGCCCTCCGGACCCAGGACCGAATTGAACCGTTCCGGCGAAGGGCGAGACGTCCCGATACCGGCGGACCGGACCGGACGCGCGATGCCGCTCTCCGCGGACCCGGTCCGGATCATCGCGGACAGTCCCCTCATGCGGTCTGTAGATCGCTCGAGCCTGGAGGGTCTCGGTGCGGAGCTCGAGTGGGTCGTTCTCGACGAGGACGAAGTCCTGGTCCTCGACGGAAACCGCGGCGATGCTCTCTATTTCGTGGCTTCCGGGCGCCTTGAAATCGTTCAGCCTCCGGAACATGCCGGAGCCGCTGGCAACGGCCCACCGGTCCCGGCGGCAGTCGTCACCGGCGATGTCATCGGCGAAATGCGGGCGTTGCGAACGACGGAGTCGACGACCATCCGGGCCGTTGTCGGCACGCACCTCGTCAAGCTGGAGAAGAGCCGGCTCGATCAGTACGTCACGACTCGCCCGGAGCTTGGCGGAAAGCTGGGGAACGTCTTCATTCCCCTTTTCTACCGCAACGAGATCATCCAGGTGCTGCATGACATATTTGGTAAATTGACCGAGGAGCTGCTGTCCGACATCGAGCGGTCGTTGACCTGGGAGCGGGTCGCGCGTGGAGATGTCCTGTTCCATCGGGGCGAGACCTCGGACGGGCTGTTCATCGTGGTCAGCGGACGCCTTCGGGAGCTGGGGAGGAGCGACGCGGGCGGAGAGCGGATCGTCGACGAGATTGTCCAGGGCGACATTGCCGGGGAAGCGGGAATTCTCACCGACGAGGTGCAGACGCTGTCGGTCGTGGCGGTCCGCGACACGATCCTCCTGAAAGCCTCGCGCGAGAGCTTCCGCGAGCTCGCCGCACGGTATCCGAAGCTGTACGAGTGGATGGTGAGGCAATTGGCGACGCGATTGCGCGGGGTCATCCAGGAATCGCCTTCCGAGCACCAGTGCACCAATATCGTTCTCGTTCCGGCCAATGACGGCGCTCCGATCGAGGAGTTCTCCCGGCGCCTCTGCGAATCGCTCTCGGAGCACGCCACGTGCCTGCTGGTCTCCAGCCCGGGTATCGACGACCTTCTCGGAACCTCGGGCATCGCGCAGACGGTGGAGAACAGCCCCGAAGATCGCCGCCTTCGCGCCTGGCTCGACAGTTGGGAAGCCCACGTCAGATACGTCATCTACGTCGCCGACTCCGGCCTTACCAACTGGACCCGGCGCTGCATCCGGCAATCGGATGAAGTCGTTGCGCTTGGCATCGCCACCGCGGAGCCCCGCCTTACCGCGGTGGAGGCGGAGATCCTTCGCGAAGAAGAGTTGCGGCACACCAAGTTCCGGAAGACCCTTGTCCTGGTTCATCCTTCCGGAACGCCCAGGCCGCAGGGCACGATGCGGTGGTTGAATCGGCACCGCGTCGACCGGCATTTCCACTTGCGGACCGACGACCGGGACGACCTCGCTCGAGTCGTTCGATATGTGTTGCGGAGCGAGATCGGTCTGGTCCTGAGCGGCGGCGGGGCGCGCGGGTTCGCGCACGCCGGGATCTTGCGTGCCATTCGCGAGGCGGGGCTCCCCGTGGATATCGTCGCCGGAGTCAGCATGGGTTCGCTGATCGGGGCGGCATGCGCCTTCTCCGAGGACCTGGACGGAACGGTCAGCTCGCTCAAGGCACGGATCGGCGGGATGCTCACCGACTACACCTTGCCGTTCCTTTCCCTGGCCCGCGGCCGCCGCTTCGATCGGGGGGTGAAGGCCCTTTTCGGCGACACGAACATCGAGGACCTCTGGCTTCCCTACTTCTGCGTTTCCAGCAACCTGACCCGCGCGGCGATCGTCGTGCACCGAAGCGGTCCGCTGTGGCGGGCCATTCGGGCGAGCAGCAGTCTTCCGGGCATCATTCCTCCAATCGTCGAGGACGGCGACATGCTCTATGACGGTTGCCTGTTGAACAATCTGCCGGTGGATCTCATGCGCGAGGAGATCCGCACCGGAACGCTCATCGCCGTCGACGTGGTGCCCCCCGTCGATCTGGACGTTCACGCCGCGGACCTGGAGAACCCGTCCGGCTGGCGGGTGGCATGGAACCGGCTCAACCCGTTCATCAAATCGAGCGAGATCCCGGACATCATCTCCATCATCAATCGGGCCGGCGTGCTGGGAAGCGTCCACCAGCGCCAGCGGATGATTGAGGACGGCCTCGCCGACCTGTACCTGAGACCGCCCTTGCGAGAGTTCAAGATCCTGGACTTCAGCGTCGCTGACCAGGCGCTTGAAATCGGCTACGCCTATGGGGTGCGGGAGATCGGTGCATGGGCGAAGCACCAGCGGCGGGGTTCCCCCGAGCCCGCGTCGCCTACCAGCGCGGGAGACTCCTGATCCTTCTCCGTCAAGAACCGCGAAATCGGGTGTTGGCCGACCAGCCATCCATCCCGGAGAAACCGTCGGCATGCTGAACGAGAGCCGTCCGCCCAAAGCGGGTGCCGTAACCGACGATCAGGTGCTGGTCCGACTTTGCGAGGACGGCGACAAACCGCCGCTCTACTTCATACCGGCCGGCTACGGCGACATCCGCCTGTTTCGCAACGTCGTGGCCCGGCTCGACGGCGATCGGCCCGTCTACGGGCTGCAACCCCCGAGGGTCGGGCAGATCGAAGGACTTCGCAAGAAACCGGTTGAATGGCTCATATCGACGTATGTTGCGGAGATACGGAAATTGCAGCCGACCGGCCCCTACCTTCTCGCGGGCTATTCCTCGGGCGGTCTCCTCACGGCGTCGACGGCGCAGCGGCTCATCCGGGAAGGAGACGCCGTGGACCTCCTGATCCTCCTCGACCCGCCGCTGCAGAACCCCTGGTGGATCAATGTGTCCTATCTGGGGGCAAACAGACTCTGCAACCTGACGCAGCTCACCGACACCATTCGGTGGACACTCATTCGCCGCTGGGACAGCCTGCTTCTGCGCTGCCTGTCGGACGAGGGCCTGTGCACCCATGTGGCCATTCTCCGGGAGCACGAGGTGGAGTCATATCCCGGCCGCATCGTTTACTTCCGGCCCCGGCGCTCGTGGATACGGCTGGTCGGACGGACCCTGATCGGCAGGTCCTGGCGCAAGATTGCGCGGGGTGGGCTCGAAGTTCACCGGGTCCCCGGCGCTCACAACGAGATGCTGAGGGGCAAACAGGGCAGGATCTTCTCCGCGGTGTTGCGAGGCTGTCTGAGGAAGCTGCCTGATACGGAGCGAACACGACGCCCCTCACCCCGGATCCAGGACTCGACGTCAAGCACCGTGACCCGCCATTCCAAGACCCTTTACTCCGCCTCCATCAAGCAGGGCCGGATCGACGAGGAGTTCGACTGGGACACGATGGAGCAGCTTAATCAAGAAGGTCTCGCCCCCGATCCCCTGGACATGGCGAGTTCCGAAGCGCTCTTCGATGTGGAATTGCACGAAAGGGCCGCGGCGTTTCAACGGCTTCTCGAAGCGGATGACTGAACCGGACTCGAACGGTTCGCAAGGTCGCTGCGGTGCACGGCAGGCGCACGATCACGACTTCCTTACGCGAGATTGTGCTCCTCGAGGAATTCGATCAACAGCGAGACGCAGTATTCGGGCTGCTCGAGCTGGAGAAAATGGGTCGTCTCGGGAACGAAGTCGTAGTCCAGAGCCACCATGTCGCTGAGGTCCACGGTCGGAAGGAACGAGAACGGCACGGTGGGATCCGCTCCGATCACCTTCGCGGGACACGAGAGGTTCCTGACGTCCGACGCTACGGCGGACTCGTAGAGTTGGTCGTACACCTTGGCCTCGTACTCGCGCGGGCAACGCAGCTCGAACCCGGCCCCTTCGCCGGCGACCGGGCGCAGTGTCGTGCGCGTGATGAGGTCCGCCGCGCCGGGAACCAGCCGATCGAAGGCGCGGGCGCGATGGAGGCGCTCCGTCAGGTCGTCGCGCGCCTCGAAGCGGTGTTGACGGTTCCTGGCCGTTTCCGCCATCCGGTTCGCCGTCTTCCGGATGTCCTGAGATCCACGGCCATGAGCACAGGTCGGAGGGTCGAACAGCACGAGGGCCGAGAACGCTTCCGCCTCGGCGCTTTGAAGAACGGCGGTCACCGCCGACAGGGAATGAAAGACCCCGGCCTTCGGCTTGTTCCCGAAACACCGGTCGATGGCTCCGGCAACGCATGCGTTGTCCCGAACGAAGGTGGGGATGGCGTGCGCTCCGAGATCTCCGACCGGATTCCAGCCGTGGTTCCGGAAGTCGTAGAGGATGAGATCGAAGCGATCGGAAAGCAATGACCAGAAAGGATAGTAGGCGTCGGCGGCAAGCCCGTTGGCGTGGCTCAGAACCAACCGGGGCCCTTCCGGATTTCCGTGCCGCCTGAGAAGGATCGGAGTGCGGTCCACCCCGTGGGCTTCGTGGACGGCGAGCGGCGCGGGGAGCTCCCAGCGGAAGGACCCGTCGCGGCTCCCGGGTTCGTTTGCAGGCATGTACGGTCGACTCGATTCAGACCCCGAATCCAATCGGCGCGGGAGGGCCGAGCGAATCGGCCGCTTCCGCCGTCCCGGCTGCCGGTCGCTGTCGAACCGGGGCCCCCGCTCGAGCTGCCGGCCGACGAGAGAGCGAATCGCAAGGCCCGCTCGCGGCGCTCGGCCCATCTCCGGCCCCCCGGTCCCGAGGCTCCATTCGGAGGCGACAAGG
>JAJDXW010000233.1 GCA_022823045.1 Gammaproteobacteria bacterium | reverse complement strand
GACGTAATGGTGCTGATGCGCCCCCCGGGTCCGGATCCGGCTCCGCCGGGTCCGGATCTCGCTCTCGCGCACATCCTCCGAGTCAAGCAGCTCGTCCACTCCCGATCTCTGCAGGTACAGGTGCACCGTCCCGGCGGTCAGCGACTCCTCCTCGGTCGCCGAGTAGAGCCGCCTCAGAACGCGGCACGCGACGGCGGCCCTCGCCCCGTGCACCTGGAAGCGACTGCCCCGGTTGTCGATGCGCACCTCGAGCGAGCGCTCGAGCTGGCGAAGGTGCTCGTCGAAGGGGCCGCAGAGGTTCGCGAGGCGCGAGTTGTCCGCGGGCTCCAGGTCGAGCCGGCGGGCGATGGCTGGATCGGGGAACGATTCGGGTTCGCTCGACCGCGTCGCGGCGGATGGCCGGTGATCGTCGGCGTCGGCGGCGTCCACCGGGGCATTATGCTCGCGCGGCCATCCCGTGCAAACCTTTCGGAACGATCGTCCCGCGCAGCGAATTGGGCAGCGCTTCGTCGATCCGGACGTTCACGAAGCGCCCGATGAGGAGAGCGCCGGCCGGAGACGCGAAGTTCACGACCCGGTTGTTGCCGGTCCTTCCCGAGAGCATCGCCGGGTCCTTCTTCGACGGGCGCTCCACGAGCACGCTCTCGACCGTCCCCACCATGGCCGCCGCGGTGCGGGCCGCGTGGCCGGCGAGGCGCGCCTGGAGTTCGGCGAGCCGCGCCTTCTTCTCCACCCGCGGGAGGTCGTCCGGGAGGTCCGCGGCGGGGGTTCCGGGCCGCCGGCTGTAGATGAAGCTGAACGACGTGTCGAACCCGATCTCGTCGACCAGGTCCAGGGTCGCCCGGAAATCGGCGTCCGTCTCGCCCGGGAACCCCACGATGAAGTCCGAGGAGATGCTGATTCCGGGGCGCCGCTCGCGAAGCCGCGCGATCGTGTCGCGGTACCGGTCCACCCGCGGCGGGCGGTTCATGAGCTTCAGAACGCGGTCGCTGCCGGACTGCACGGGAAGGTGCAGGTGGCTCGCGAGCTCCGGCACGTCGCGGTACGCATCCACGAGATCACGCGACATCTGGGAGGGATGGGACGTGGTGTAGCGGATCCGCCCGATCCCGCGGACTTGGGCGGCGGCCGCGATCAGCCGGGCGAGGCTCGCGGGCCGCCCGCCGCCCGCCACCGGCCCGCGGTAGGCGTTGACGTTCTGCCCGAGGAAGGTCACCTCGCGCACGCCCCGTCCGGCGAGGCCGCGGACCTCGTCGAGGACGTCGTCGAACCCCCGGCTGAACTCCTCCCCTCGGGTGTACGGAACGATGCAGAACGAGCAGTACTTGCTGCACCCCTCCATCACCGACACGAACGCGGTGGGCCCGTTCGCGCCGGGCGCGGGCAGGCAGTCGAACTTCTCGATCTCGGGGAAGCTCACGTCCACGCGCGGGCGTCGGGCGCGGAGCACGTCGTCCAGCATCCCCGGCACCCGGTGAAGCGTCTGCGGTCCGTAGACGATGTCCACCTGCGGGGCGCGGTCGCGGATCGCGTCGCCCTCCTGGCTCGCGACGCACCCTCCCACCCCGATGACCACCCCGGGGCGGCGGCGCTTGAGCGCCCGCCAGCGCCCGAGCTCGGAGAACACCTTTTCCTCGGCCTTCTCCCGCACCGAGCAGGTGTTGACGAGGAGGACGTCCGCCTCCTCCGGACGGTCGGCTAGCTCGAGCCCGTGAGAGTGGGCGAGCGCATCCGCGGTCCGCGCGGAATCGTACTCGTTCATCTGGCACCCGTAGGTGCGGATGAAGAGCTTTCGGGGAGGGTTCATGGCTCGCGGGCGCGCGCTCAGGAGTTGTAGCTCGTCTCTCCGTGCTCGGTGAGGTCGAGGCCCTGCGCCTCCTGATCCTCCTCGACCCTGAGCCCGAGGGACATGTCCAGGATCCTGAGCAGGAACCAGCTCACGATGGCGCACCATATCACGGTGGCCGCGACCCCGAGGAACTGTACTCCAAGCTGGGTCAGCACGTTCATTCCCTCGGAGTAGCCGGTGCCGCCGAGGACTCCGGCGAAGATGCCGGTGAGGAGCGCCCCCACCGTCCCGCCGATCCCGTGGACCGAGAACACGTCGAGGGAGTCGTCCACCTCGAAGCGGCGCTTGAGGAGGAACGTCGCCCAGAAGCACGCGGCGCCGGCCGCGATGCCGACGAGGAGCGCCCCCGCCGGTCCGACGAAGCCCGAGGCGGGGGTGATCGCGACCAGCCCGGCCACCGCTCCGGTCGCGGCCCCGAGCGCGCTCGGCTTCCCGAACCGCAGCCACTCCGTCGCCATCCATGCGAGGGCGGACCCGGCCGCGGCGACCTGGGTGGTGAGCATGGCCATGCCCGCGTCGCCGTTCGCGGCGAGCGCGCTCCCGGCGTTGAATCCGAACCAGCCGACCCACAGGAGCGAGGCGCCGACGATGGTGAAGACGAGGTTGTGGGGGAGCATGGGCGTCGCGGGAAACCCGCGCCGCCGGCCGACCACGAGCGCGGCCATGAGCGCCGCGACTCCCGCGTTGACGTGGACGACGGTGCCGCCCGCGTAGTCGAGCACCCCGAGCTCGCCGAGCCAGCCGCCGCCCCACACCCAGTGGGCGACCGGAAAGTAGACGAGGGTGAGCCACAGCCCGCTGAACCACAGCATCGAGGAGAACTTGAGCCGCTCCGCCACCCCTCCGAAGACGAGGGCGGGGGTGATGATCGCGAAGGTGAGCTGGAACATCGCGAAGACGCTCTCCGGGACGGTTCCGCTCAGGGCGCCCCGCTCCACGCCGGCGAAGAACGCCTTGTCGAAGCCGCCCGTGAACCAGCCGCCGTCCCCGAAGGCGAGGCTGTAGCCGTAGACGGTCCACAGGACGGTGGCGAGGGCGGCGACGGCGAGGCACTGCATCATGACCGAGAGGACGTTGCGCGCCCGTACCAGCCCCCCGTAGAAGAGGGCCACCCCGGGCAGGGTCATGAGCAGCACGAGGGCGGTCGCGGTCAGCATCCAGGCGGTGTCGCCGGTGTCGAGCGAGTCCGCCCGCGCCGCAAGGGGCGCGAACGCGAGGACTCCCCCGGCCCACCGCGGATCCGGCCTCCTCCGCGGGGCGGTCATTCGCCTTCCGCCCGGGAGCCGCCCCGACAGAGCGGCGAGTCGGGGGACGCTCCGGCCGCGAGGAACCACTCGTCGGGGGTCACCGCGTGGATGGCGAGCGCGTGGATCGGCCCCGCGAGCTCCACGGCGAGCGCTTCGTTGACGAGACGATGCCGGCCGAGGAGCCGCCGGCCCTCGAACCGCCGCGACGCGATGACGAGCTTGAAGTGCGACTCCGAGCCGGGCGGAACGTTGTGCATGTGGCTCTCGTTGTCGACCTCGAGGTGCACGGGGTCGAAAGCGGCGAGCAGCTTGGTGCGAATTTCGGCTTCCACGCTCATGCGAACCAACTCCTAGCGAGGCTGCGCCTCGGACCAACGAGACATGTTCGAAGCCACCAGTCGCCATTCGAAGCCCCATCGCGCCATGCCAGCAGCAGCCTCGTTCCTCTCATGCTCGAAACCCGCTTTGAAAATTCGACGCATCTGCGAATCTCCGGGGCGTTCGAAGAGTCTGGATCGATCCAGCCGGACCGGAGCGGCCGCGCCGCGGCGGCGGGCCCCGGCTCCGGACCCGTACCTGCCCATTCTCTCACTTCCACGCGAACACCGGCTGCTCGAAATGGGAGACCCGGGTCGCCCGGTCCATGAGCAGCCACTCCCTCGCCTGGTAGATGACGGCCGCGGTGGGGGCGAAGATTCGCCCCCCGAGAAGTCCCACGGAGAGCACCGGACGGTCGCTCTCCGGGATTGCGGTGGTGGCCGCGAGGTCCGGGGCGAGCAGCCGGCCGAGCGGGACGAGGTGAGCGCGGGCGACCTCCGTGCGGTCAAGGGCGAGCTCGGGGCGGGGCGGGCCCCAGCACACCACCGGGGAGATCACGTAACCGGAGCGGGTCGCGTAGTCGTCGAGGCGGCCGAGCACGTCCCCCGCGGGCACGTCGAGGCCCACCTCCTCGCGGAGCTCTCGCCGGGCGGTGTCCGGCGGCGTTTCGCCTTCGTCCGAGCGGCCGCCCGGAATCGCCCACTGTCCGCTGTGGCGGCGCAGCCCCGAAGCGCGCCGGGTCAGGACGAAGCAGGCCTCTCCGGCATCGTCGCCGACGATGACGAACGCCACCGCGGCGCGCCGCATCGCGGCGTCGGGGGATACGCGGCGGGCTTCGATGGAGGAGAGGCGGTCCGCGATCCGCGCCCTCAGGTTGGCGTCGAACGGAAGCGAGGTGGCAGGGCGCTGCATGGCGATCGACTTTATCACGCGGAACCAACGCTCCCGCGCGCGCCGTCATGCCCCCTCGTGGCGCCGGTCGGCGAGCTGGGCTAGAATCGCGCGCCGCGTTTCGACCTCAGGATCTGCCTCCATGAAGCCGGAAATCCATCCCCGGTACGAAGAGATCACGGTTACCTGCGCCTGCGGCAACACCTTCCGCACCCGCTCCACCTACCAGGGCGACCTCCACGTCGAGGTGTGCTCCGCCTGCCACCCGTTCTACACCGGCCAGCAGAAGATCGTGGACACCGCCGGGCGCGTGGAGAAGTTCCGCCGCCGCTACGCCGCTCGCTAGTCCGACTCTCCCGCCCTCTCCGCCCCGGCCTCGACGGGGCGGGTGCCCGGCGACAGGGCGCGCG
Source organism: Gammaproteobacteria bacterium (assembly GCA_022823045.1). Taxonomy (GTDB): domain Bacteria; phylum Pseudomonadota; class Gammaproteobacteria; order HK1; family HK1; genus JAJDXW01. The sequence goes on along the minus strand of JAJDXW010000233.1, from coordinate 655 downwards.
TCTCGCCCGGCTTGACTTCACGCGACATTCTCATGCGGTTTTGGACTTTTCCGGACTAACTCCCTGACTGCTTGGGGGAGTCCGGCATTATCCACAGAATCTGTGGATAAGTCTGTGCAAAGCTCCCCCCAAACCGGAAAAAGTGCCTATGATTCAACGGAGTTCTCAAGTGTTGACAATCTTTGACCTGTTCCGCATTATTGTTTTATTTCAAATAGATACGTCGCATGGAATGTGACCGTTCAATGACACGGACGTTCCCGGCGCGAGACCCGGCGCGTACCATACGGAAAGTGTATAAGTAATCGGGTAAGCCATTGACTGACAATGGTTCGGGCCAATTTCCGACAAGTTCTGATTCAATTTACTACTCGCGGGAGCGCACCCCGGCGGACCATCGCAAACGCCCTTCGTTGCGGCCACTTCCGGGTCCCGTCCCGTCGAGGAGGTGGCCCTCGAGGGCCGCTCGCCGGGCGCCCGCCGCGGCGGCGGGGAGCGCGCTCGCCGGCGCCTCGGGTGCACGCCCCGTTTGTGAGATTCAGGCGGCGGCGGCGGCGGCCCGGCGTTCCCAGAAGTCATCGAAGCGATTGCTTTCGATGGCGCAGCGCAGGGCGATGATGGCGTTGGCGCCGCTGACGGTCCAGCGCATGCCGCC
>JAJDXW010000136.1 GCA_022823045.1 Gammaproteobacteria bacterium | reverse complement strand
CCCGCTTCGGCGCGAAGGCGTCCAAGGCCCGGCAGGCGCGAAGCCGCCTGAAGGAGCTCGAGCGGCTCGCCGTCATCGCCCCCGCCCACGCCGACTCCCCGTACCGATTCTCGTTTCCGGGTCCGGAGAGGGTGTCGGACCCCCTGCTCCACGTCGAGGACGCGAGCCTCGGGTACGAAGGGTCGGGCCTCGTGCTGGCGGACGTGAACCTCTTTCTGCGGCCCGGAGCGCGGATCGGACTTCTCGGCCGGAACGGGGCCGGAAAGTCGACCCTGATGCGAGGCATTGCGGGCGAGCTTCCGCTTCTCGCGGGCCGCTGCGAACGCGGCCACCACGCGCCCGTCGGCTATTTTGCCCAGCACACCATGGAGACGCTCGAAGCCTCGAAGAGCCCGATGGAGCACCTGTCCTCCGCGGACCCGCAGGCGAGCGGTCAGATGGTTCGAAACTTCCTCGGGGGATGGGGTTTCTCCGGGGACGCGGCGTTCATGCGTTCCTCGCTCCTCTCGGGAGGCGAGAAGGCCCGTCTCGCCCTCGCCCTCATCGCGTGGCGGAAGCCCGCCCTGCTCCTCCTTGACGAGCCGACCAACCACCTCGATCTCGACATGCGCCACGCGCTGACGGTCGCTCTTCAGTCCTATGGGGGCGCTCTCGTCATCGTGTCCCATGACCGCCACCTTCTCGGAAGCACGGTGGACGAACTGCTGCTGGTCGCGGACAGGCGGGTCGCGTCCTGGGACGGGACGCTCGACGAGTACCGGGACTGGCTGCTCGGCCGCGACGACGCCTCTTCCCGGGCGGAATCGCGGCTGGTGCGCGACACGGCGGCCGAGCGGCGGCGCGCGGGTGCTCAGGCGCGAGCCCGTCTCAAGCCTCTCCGCGACGAGCTTCGAGCGATCGAGGCGCGGCTCGAGGAGGTGCATTCGAAGCTCGATTCGATCACCTCCGAGCTTGCGGACGCCGACTCCTACCACCGTCTGAGCAGCGAGGAGGTGACGGACCTCGTCGCCCGCCACAAGCGGTACCGGGCGCGGGTGGAGCGCCTCGAAGCGGAGTGGCTAGCGGCGAGCGAGAAGCTCGACGCCGCGACCGCCGCCTGACCGGGAGTGCACCGCCCACCGCCCGTTGCCAATCGCCGCCCGACGCGTGCATGCTGTCCCCGCTGTCCACCACGAAGGGGGTGCCGTCATGGCGAAGACGAAGTGGACCTGGGTTCTCGGTCTCGCATTGGCGGCGTCGCTCGCGGGGGGAACCGGAGCGCTCGCGGCCGGCGCGGGCAGCGGCAGCTCGTCCCCCGGCGAAGACGACGCGCTCCGCGAAGCGAGGACGCTCATCTCCGAGGAGCGCTACGAGGAGGCTCTCCTCCTTCTCGAGGAGGCGGCGGCCGCGGACCCGGACGACGCCGATGTCTGGAACCTCGTCGGCTTCAGCTATCGCAAGCTCGAGCGGTACGAGCCGGCGCTCGAAGGATACGCGAGGGCGCTGGCCATCGACCCCCGGCACACCGAGGCGATCGAGTACCTCGGCGAGCTCTACCTCGCCCTCGACGATCTCGCGAAGGCGGAGGAGCAGCTCGCGAGGCTCGACGCGATCTGCAGCTCTGGCTGTGAAGAGTACGAGGAGCTGAAGGAAGCCGTCGAGGAGTACAAGGCCGCGCGTGGAGGGTGACTTCGCCGCCCCGCGCGGGACGGGGCGTCCCGCGCGGGCATCCCTGCTCGCGCGCGGTTCGGGCTGGCGAGGCATCCCCGCCCCGGCGCGCCCGGCCAGGGCTCCGGTGTGGATTGGGAGCCGCGCTCCCGGGAAGAGCCTCCCGGCGGGAAGCGCCGGCTCTCAGTCGTCGCGCCGGGACTTCTCCAGGGCCTGGTCGATGTCCCAAAGGATGTCGTCGACGGACTCGAGGCCGACCGAGATCCGGATCATGTCCGGGGTCACCCCGGCCGCGGCCTGCTCTTCCTCGTTGAGCTGCCGGTGGGTCGTCGAGGCGGGATGGATGACGAGGGTGCGCGCGTCCCCGACGTTCGCGAGGTGGCTCATGAACTGAGCCGCCTCGATGAACCGGACCCCCGCCTCGTGGCCTCCGCGGATGCCGAAGGTGAGGATGGCGCTCGCGCCCCGCGGCACGTACTTCTGCGCGAGGTCGTGGTAGCGGGTGCCGGGAAGGCTCGGGTAGTTCACCCACGGGACGAGGGGGTGGTCCTCGAGGAGGCGGGCCACCGCCATGGCGTTGTCGCAGTGCCGATCCATCCGCACCGGCAGGGTCTCGAGGCCCTGGAGCATGAGGAACGAGTTGAACGGGCTCAGGGTCGCCCCCATCGTGCGAAGCGTCTCGCACCGCGCCTTCATGGTGTAGCCGAAGTCGCCGAACGTCTCGAAGAAGCGGACCCCGTGGTAGCCCCGGGAGGGTTCCATCATCCCCGGGAAGTTGCCGTTGTCGTAGGGGAAGCGGCCGGACTCGACGATGACCCCCCCCATGCTCGTTCCGTGACCCCCGATGTACTTCGTGGCCGAGTGCACCACGATGTCCGCCCCCCATTCGAACGGGCGGCAGAGGTAGGGCGTCGCGAACGTGTTGTCGATGACGAGCGGGATGCCGCGATCGGCGGCGACTGCCCCCACCGCCTCGAGGTCGAGCACGTTGATGGAGGGGTTGCCGAGGGTCTCGCCGTAGAGAACCTTCGTCCGGTCCGTGATCGCGCGGGCGAAGTTCTCGGGGTCGTCGGGGTCCACGAAGGTGGTTTCGATGCCCATCCGACGGAAGGTCACGTCGAAGAGCGAGCGGGTGCCGCCGTAGAGGGTGCTCGCGGACACGATGTGGTCCCCCGCCTCGAGAAGCGTCAGCAGGGCGGTGGTCTCGGCCGCCTGTCCGCTCGCGGTGGCGAGCGCGGCCCGCCCGTTCTCGAGCGCCGCCATCCGCTCCTCGAAGACGGCGGTGGTGGGGTTCATGAGCCGGGTGTAGATGTTCCCGAAGGTCTGGAGGTTGAACAGGCTCGCGGCGTGGTCCGCGTCGTCGAACACGTACGAGGTGGTCTGGTAGATCGGCACCGCCCGCGAGCCGGTGGCGGAGTCGGGGAGCTGCCCGGCGTGCAGGCACAGGGTCTCGAGCCCAAAGTCGCGATCAGCCATCAGCCGGTTCCCTCAACTCCGAGACGGGCGCCGTCCGCCGTTGGCCGCATATGGTAATCGGAACGGCGGCCGGAGCCGCCCGCGGGTTCTCCCCGTGCTTCAATACGGGACGTGGAGCGGGCGCTTGGCGGAAACGACCCGGGTGTTCACCCCGACGAAGTTGAGCCCGCCGAACAGGCGCGCGTACTCGATCTTCATGCAGCGGTCCATTACCACCTCGAGTCCCCCGTCACGGGCGATGCGGGCCGCCTCCTCGTTCACGATGCCGAGCTGCATCCAGAGCACCTTCGCCCCGATCGCGACCGCCTGCTCCGCGATGGCCGGGATCTCCTCCGCCCGCCGGAAGCAGTCCACGACGTCCGGCGCCGCGGGGAGTTCGCTCACGCTCGGGACGCAGGCCTCGCCCAGCACCTCCTCGTAGGCCGGGGTCACCGGGATGACCCGGTAGCCGTGGTCGATGAGGTACTTGGCGGCGAAGAAGCTCGGCCGGTACCAGTTCGCGGAAAGGCCCACCATGGCGACCGTCTTCGCATCGCGAAGGATCCGGCGCAGCGTGGGGATGTCGTTTCCGTCGGGCATCGCTCGTTTCGTTCCGGCGGTTGGCCAACGACCAACATAGACCGTCCGGAAGCGCCTTGGCAACCGTGAGAATGGGGTCGGAGTGAGATTTCGGGTTGGAGTGAACGAACCGCGCCCATTCCGAGGCCCGAAAGCTCACTCCGACCCCATTCTCCCCGGCGATCGGGCACACTCGCCGCCATGGACGAGTCGGTGCGATGCGCGTGGGCCGGGGACGACCCGGTCTACGTCGCCTATCACGACGACGAGTGGGGCGTCCCCTCGCACGACGATGGCTACATCTTCGAGATGCTGCTCCTCGAGGGCGCGCAGGCCGGTCTCAACTGGCGGCTCATCCTCGGCAAGCGCGAGGGATACCGCCGTTGCTACGACGGCTTCGACCCGGTCCGGATCGCGGCCTGGGACGACGCGAGGATCGAGCGCCTCGCGCAAGACCCCGCCATCGTCCGCAACCGGCTCAAGATCCGGGCCGCCCGGACCAACGCCCGGGCCGCCCTCGCCCTGGCCGAGGAGCGGGGCGGGCTCGCGCCCTTCTTCTGGGACTTCGTGGACGGGCGCCCGATCGTCAATCGCTGGCGGAACGTCGCCGAGATGCCGGCGTCCACCCCGTTGTCCGATCGGGTGAGCCGCGAGCTCCGGCGCCGCGGCTTCAAGTTCGTGGGTTCCGTCATCTGCTACTCGTTCCTCCAGGCCATCGGGGTCATCGACGACCACACCCGGGACTGCTTTCGCTGCCGGCCGGATCCGGAAGAGGGGGAATGAAGCGGTCCGGCCGCGCGTTCGCCGCCTGAGCGTCTTCCCGAGCGAAAGCGTGCGCCGGGTGCAAGGCGGCTTGCATCGCCCCCGGGATTGGACTAGGGTTGACTGCGAAGCTGGGGGTGTCGGGCATGGGCCCGACTGAGAAGAAACCCTTTGAACCTGAACCGGATGATGCCGGCGGAGGAAAGCTTCCCCCCCATCGGCCTCTCTTCTTCCCCGCCTTCCGGTTCGGGTTCGCGCGCTGTCCGCGAGGCCGGCGCAAGCCCCGGGGCGCGGCCCACGCGGACCACGGGCGCAAACGGAGAGAATGCGGTCATGAGTGCAATTCCGAAGTCCTTCATCGAGCGGACCTCGCGGCTGTCCGACGAGGTAACCCGTCCCTTCCCGGGCTCGCGCAAGGTCCATGTCGAGGGCTCGCGGCCCGATATTCGGGTGGGGATGCGCGAGGTGGCGCTGAGCGACACGCCCGCGAGCTTCGGCGCGGAGAAGAATGCGCCCCTCACGATCTACGACACCTCCGGTCCGTATACGGACCCCGACGCCCACATCGATCTCATGGCGGGGCTTCCCCGCACCCGGGAGGCGTGGATCGAGGAGCGCGGCGATACCGTCGTTCTCGATCGGCCGAGCTCCGAGTACGGTCGTGCGCGGCTCGCCGATTCGAAGCTCGCCGCCCTTCGCTTCGAGCACATCCAGCGCCCGCGCCGGGCCGTGCCGGGGGCGAACGTGACCCAGATGCACTACGCGCGGCGCGGCATCGTCACCCCGGAGATGGAGTACATCGCGATCCGCGAGAACCTCCGGCGAGAGCAGGTCCGCGACGCGCTCCTCCTTGCCCAGCATCCCGGGCAGTCGTTCGGCGCCGCCATCCCGGACCGGGTGACCCCCGAGTTCGTCCGGGACGAGGTGGCGCGCGGGCGCGCCATCATCCCCGCCAACATCAACCACCCCGAGCTCGAGCCGATGGTCATCGGCCGCAACTTCCTCGTGAAGGTCAACACCAATATCGGCAACTCGGCGGTCACCTCCTCCATCGAGGAGGAGGTCGAGAAGATGGTGTGGTCCACGCGCTGGGGCGGGGACACCCTGATGGACCTCTCGACGGGCAAGAACATCCACGAGACCCGTGAGTGGATCATCCGCAACTCGCCGGTGCCGATCGGGACGGTGCCGATCTACCAGGCCCTCGAGAAGGTGGGCGGGAAGCCCGAGGATCTCACCTGGGAGCTCTTCCGCGACACCCTCGTCGAGCAGGCGGAACAGGGCGTCGACTACTTCACCATCCACGCCGGGGTGCGTCTCGCCCATGTGCCGCTCACCGCGAAGCGGGTGACCGGCATCGTGTCCCGGGGCGGCTCGATCATGGCGAAGTGGTGCCTCGCCCACCACACCGAGAGCTTCCTCAATACCCGCTTCCCCGAGATCTGCGAAATCATGCAGGCCTACGACGTCTCGTTCTCCCTCGGCGACGGGCTCCGCCCGGGGTCGGTGGCGGACGCGAACGACGAGGCGCAGTTCGCAGAGCTCCGGACCCTCGGCGAGCTCACCGGGATCGCCTGGGAGCACGACGTCCAGGTAATGATCGAGGGGCCGGGGCACGTGCCGATGCAGCTCATCAAGGAGAACATGGAGCGCGAGCTCGAGGACTGCGCGGAGGCGCCGTTCTACACCCTCGGGCCGCTCACCACCGATATCGCCCCCGGCTACGACCACATCACCTCGGCCATCGGAGCGGCCCAGATCGGATGGTACGGCACCGCCATGCTCTGCTACGTGACGCCGAAGGAGCACCTGGGGCTCCCCAACAAGCACGACGTTCGCGAAGGCATCATCACCTACAAGATCGCGGCCCACGCGGCGGACCTCGCCAAGGGCCATCCGGGGGCCCAGATCCGGGACAACGCGCTCTCCAAGGCCCGCTTCGAGTTCCGGTGGGAAGACCAGTTCAACCTCGGGCTCGACCCCGAGCGGGCGCGCGAGTACCACGACGAGACCCTGCCCAAGGAGTCTGCCAAGGTGGCGCACTTCTGCTCGATGTGCGGGCCGAAGTTCTGCTCGATGAAGATCACCCAGGACGTGCGCGACTACGCGAAGGCGCGCGGCATCGGCAGGGTGCAGGACGCGGTGCAGGCGGGGCTCGACGAGAAGGCGGAGGAGTTCCGGCGCGCGGGCAGCGAGATCTACCAGCGTACCTGAGGGATGAAGACGGGAGCGGGGGCCGGTGGGGTGCGTCCCGCCCGCGTCCGCCGCGCGTCTCCCGCCCACCCGGGTGTGCCGCATGCCGCCGCCCCGCTCGGAGCCGTTCGAGTCCTCGGAAAGTGAGTGGGGCATGAAGAGGCGCCTCCCGTCGCTCAACGCGCTGCGCGCGTTCGAGGCGGTCGCGCGGCACCTCAGCATGACCAAGGCGGCCGAGGAGCTGAACGTCACCCCGGCCGCGGTGAGCCGCCAGGTCAAGACCCTGGAGGACTACCTCGGGGTCACCCTGTTCCGGAGGGCGAACAAGGCGCTCTTCCTCACCGATGCGGGTCAGGCGTGCCTGCCCGCCTTGACGCGCGGCTTCGACCTCCTCGCCGCCGCCATCCGGGACCTCGGGGTGGTCGACGCCCGGCGCCCCCTCACGGTGAGCGTCACGCCGTCGTTCGGGGCACAGTGGCTCGTGCCCCGGCTCGATCGCTTCCGGGCTCTCCACCCCACCTTCGACGTGCGCATCGACGCCTCCACCCGGCTCGTCGATTTCCGGCACGACGACGTGGACCTCGCGGTCCGCTACGGCCCGGGGGGGCGGCCGGGGCTCCGGGCGGTGCGGTTGATGTCGGAGGAGATCTTCCCGATGTGCAGCCCGAAGCTCGTCGAGGAGGCAGGTCCGCTCGATTCACCCGAACGGCTGCGCGACCACACCCTGCTGCACGTGGACAACGCGCAGCTCGACGAGGCGTGGCCGGACTGGGAGACCTGGCTCATCACCGCGGGGGTGGCGGGGGTGGACGCGCGGCGCGGGCCCCGCTTCACCCAGCCCAGCATGGCGCTCCAGGCGGCGCGGGACGGCCTCGGGATCGCGCTCTGCGGGAGCGTGCTCGCGGCGGACGACCTCGGCGCGGGACGCCTCGTGCAGCCCTTCGATCTCAGCTTCCCGGTGAACTTCGCGTACCACGTCATCTGCCCCGAGTCGTCGGCGGATCGGCCCCGGGTGGTGGCCTTCCGGGACTGGCTCCTGCGCGAGGCGAGGAGCGGGCAGGCGGCGAGTTGAGCGGGGCGCGGTACGGCTCAGGGAGTGCGGAAGTGCCGCGCCCACACCGGGGCGATGGCGGGTCGGGCGGCGACCGCCTCGGTCAGGCGCTCCACCTTCGGTACGTGGGCGGGCCGCCACGCGTTCTGCTGGGCCCAGCGGCTGACCACCGCGAGGTAGATGTCGGTGAGGGAGAAGCCGTCACCCGACAGGTACGGCTCCCCGGAGACGTTCTCCTCCACGACGAGCCACCGCGTCCGCCAGATCTCCCGCGCCCGTTCGCGCATCGCGTCGGTCTCGGCCGGGTCGGTGGCGAAGCGCTCCGGATAGTCGTTGATCTCGACAATCGGATAGATCTCGGTCGCGGCAAAGAGGAGCCACCGCAGGGCGTTCGCGCGCCCGACGGTCCCCTTCGGCGGGAGGAGGCCCGCCTCCGGGTGGCGCTCCTCCAGGGTCAGGAGGATCGCCACCGACTCGGTGAGGAGCTGGTCCCCGTCGATGACGAGGGCGGGCACCTTGCGCTGGGGATTGACCGCCTCGTACTCCGCCCCGCGCTGCTCGTCGTTTCGGAGCGAGAGCTTGCGCACCTCGCAGTCCGCCCCGATCTCGGCCAGCGCGCACTCGATCGCGCAGGATCCGGAGCCCCGGGCCCCGTAGAGAAGATAGGTCACCGCCGCCTCCCGCCTGAATTCGGGCGGGGATGATTCCCGCCTCCCCCGAGCCTGTCAACCAGCCCGCGAATGCCACCAATCCTCGACGCCCGCGCGACGAAGATCGGTGACATGTGCGGGCCGGGCTTCAGGCCCACTCGCAGGGGTGGCTCCCGAGGGGGGCGGCGGGAAGGGCGAACCGGGACGGGGTCGCGGGCAGCTCCTCCGCGCACCGGACCGAGATCATCTCCCCGAACGCGGTCGGACGGCGTTCCAGGCGGTCGGCGACCGCCGCGAGGTCCGGGTCGGGGGCGGCGAGGCCGTCGATGCGCCCGAGCCCGTCGAGCCAGCGCCCGGCCGCGGCAAGCGAGACCCGCACGAGCCAGCTCCCGCCCTCGGTCGCGCGCCGCGCGAGGCCCATCATCGCCCCGAACGCGGCGAGGTAGCCGGCGCTGTGGTCGAGGGCCTGGCAGGGGAGGGGCGAGGGTTCGTCGATGCCCCGCGCCGCGCTCCCCTCGGCGACGATGCCGGTCGCGGTCTGCACGAGGCTGTCGAATCCGTGCCGCTCCGCCCAGGGCCCGCGCTCGCTCCACGCGCTGAGGGTCACGTAGACGATCCCCGGTCGGCGTTCTGCCACCGCCTCCGGCGCGTAGCCGAGCGCGGCGAGTCCGCCGGGGCGGAAGCCCTGCACGAAGACGTCGGCGCCCGCGACGAGGGCGTCGAAGGAGCGACGGTCCCCCGGGTCACGGAGGTCGACGTGCGCGCAGCGCTTGCCGCGGCCCCCGTCCATCGCGAGCACGGAGACCTCGGAGAGGTGCGGGGGGTGGATGCGGAGCACGTCCGCGCCGTGCGCGGCGAGGGTGCGGCCGCAGACCGGTCCCGCGATGACCCGGGTGAGGTCCGCCACCCGCACCCCGGCGAGCGGCCGGTCGCCCGCGGGGAGCGGGTGCGCGGGTGCATCCCCGAGCCGCGCGATCTCGATGACCGGGACGGCGGCGAGGGCCGCCGCCTGGGGGTGGGTGGCCCATTCGGCGCGGGTGCGGAGCGCGTAGCCGGGGAGCGCGCGCGCCGCGAGGGCGTCCTCGAACTCGAAGGCGTCCCGGCCGCCGAACGCGCGCGCGATTTCCGCCTCGTCGTCCCGGCAGCCGAGCTCGTGGAGGATCCCGTCCCGATGGTGCGCGTAGCCCATGTGGAGCTGCATCCACCGCCCGGAAGCGTCGCGGAAGTAGGAGCGGGCCCGGTCCGGTCCCGCGACTTTCCCTCCGTCGACCCGCAGGTAGTGCTCGCTCCGGTAGGCGACGGCGGCGTTCCGCATCGCGACCCGGACCGTCTGTGCTTCACCCGTCCGAAGCCGCCACAGCTCGCTCGCCGCGAGCCCCGCCGCCCCGATGCAGGCGCTCGCCGCGACCCCGACCGGAAACACCGAGGGAAGGGCCGGCTCCTCACCGGCCAATTCGACCCGCTCGAGCGCCGCAGGGTCTCCGCCCCCGAGGGCCCAGACCCCCTCCAGCGCCGCCCGCGCCGACACCGCCCCTGCTTCAACCGGCGCCAAGTGAGGTGCCTGCAATCGGCTCTGCCGCCCTGCCTGCCGGACGGAGAATCAGGCGTTCCCGCCGGTTCCGCGCCTGGTCGCTCACGCCGCCGCTTCCTTCAGTCGCGCTCGGGCCAGGTCGTAGCTTGACTGCATCCGCATCCAATGGTCGGCATCGCTCCATCCAATGCGCTCCAGCGCCAGGGCCATCGACGGCGAGACACCGGCGTGTCCGTTCACCAGCCGCGAGAGCGTATGTCGAGCCACGCCGAGCCGCT
>JAJDXW010000054.1 GCA_022823045.1 Gammaproteobacteria bacterium | reverse complement strand
GGCGGCGATGCTTGATCGGTACGTGGCCCAAGTTCGCCTGCTGCTGAGCGTGCTGCCGGACATCGCGACGGAGGCAGCGTTCGCACTCAAGGGCGGCACGGCCATCAACCTGTTCCACCGGGACATGCCGAGGCTGTCCGTCGACATCGACCTCGCCTACCTCCCGGTTGCAGACCGTCAGTCGTCGCTCAAGGAGATTGACGGAGCTTTCAATCGGATCGCGACAGCGATCACGGAGCGCAATCCGCGGGTCAAGGCGCCTCGCATTGCGGGCGGCGGCGACAACGATACTCGCATCATGGTGAGCGACGGCTCCGCGCAGATAAAGATCGAGACCTCTCCGGTAACGCGAGGGGCGGTGTATCCGGCGAGGACGATGGTCGCGTCCGAGGCGGTGACGGAGCAATTCGGCTTCGTCGAGACCAACGTCCTGGCCTTCGAGGATCTGTACGGCGGCAAGCTCCATGCGGCGCTCGATCGCCAGCACCCGCGAGACCTCTTCGATGTGAAGCTCCTCTATGAGAACGAAGGCCTGACCGATGACCTCTTCCGCGTGTTCATGGTCTATGTGGCGAGCTCAGGCCGCCCAATGCATGAGCTCCTGGCACCGGCCAGACCCTACAGAGAAGATCTGTACGACGGCGAATTTACCGGGATGACACGCGAGGCCGTATCCAGGGACGAGCTCGCTGATGCAGGCCGACGTCTGCACGCTGACATCAAGTCGCGGTTGAAGGATGAGATCGCGGCGTTCCTGCTCTCCCTCCACGATGCCGCACCCGACTTCGGCCTTGTCGGCTTGCCCGAAGCCGCGGTTCTACCGGCGGTTCGCTGGAAGTTGCTCAACCTGGAGAAGCTCAAGCAGGGCGACCCCGAGAAGCATGCGGTGCAGCGGCGCGCGCTGGAGAACCTGTTCAAGTGACGACAATGCCTCGTGCCGTTGGGCAGCCGGCACCGGGGCAAGAAATTATGGCGAGGGTTGTCTCCCGGTGGCGTTGGGGTGGCGTCGGCCGGAAATCGACAAGGCGGCCGGAGGGCATGGTTGCCCGTGCGGGCGGGCGCCGGTCGCCTGACTCGGTGAGAATGTTCTCCGGAATTTCCGGGTCGGTTCACCTGGTCAAGGGGGGAGAGACATGACGAGCGTGGTCATCGGCGGCACGGGATTCATCGGCCGCCGGCTCATTCCGCGGCTGGTCGGGTGCGGCGAGGACGTGGTCTGCATGGACATCAACCCGGGCGGCGCTGCGTTCGAGGCCGAGGGCGACCGGGTCAAGGTGGTCCGCGGCGACGTCACGCAGTTCGACGACGTGATGGTGCTGCTCGCGGAGGTGAGGCCCGAGCGCCTCATCAACCTCTCCTACTACATCGGCAGCGACCTGCCGCCCCGGGTCGCCACCAAGCTCAACGTAGTCGGCATGGACAACTGCTTCGAGGCGGCCCGGCTGACCGGCGTCCGGCACACGGTCTTCGCCTCGTCGCTCGCCGTCAGCGGCGCGCAGAGCCACTTCGGCGAGCGCGCGACGACCGAGGACGACTTCCGCCACGGCGCCAAGCAATACGCCTGGTGCAAGATCTTCAACGAGTGGCAGGCCAAGGACTACGCCGACAAGTACGGCATGACGATCACCGCCGTGCGGCCAGCGAACGTCACCGGGCCGGACAAGGTCCGCGGCTCCGTCGACCACGTGAACTGCATCACCCGGCCGGCGCGGGGCGAGCCGGTCACCTTCCCCTATCGTGACGCCATGCGCACCCCGATCCACGTCGACGACATCGCCGAGGTGTTCGCCCGCGTCGCCATGACCGACAAGCCCGCGCATGCCATCTACAACTCGGGCGGCACCGCGATCAGCCTCGGCGAGCTGGCCGAGATGGTGCGCGGGTTCCTGCCCGACGCCCGGATCTCCTTCGAGAACGAGACCGGCGGCAAGGAGGTCTCGAGCAACTACCTCATCGACAACCGCCGCCTCGTGGAGGAGTTCGGCATGCAGTACGTGCCGTATCGTCAGCGCGTCCTGCAGATCATCAACGAGGTCCGGGCCGACGCCGGCAAGCCGCCCATCGCCGACGGCTGAGGCGCAGGCGCTCTACCGGGCGCAGTCGTGGCCCCTTCCGGCTGCACCCGGCGCGACGGGAGCATGCCGGTCCAACAGGCGGATCGGGGCGCGGGGTCAGGGGGTATCAGTCGAGGCCCAGGTGGCGGCTCGCGACACGGACGTCTGCGCGACGAGAACCACGATCGGGGTCGAACGGTTTCAGTCGAGGCCGAGGCGCTCGCTCGCGATGCTGGCTCCTTCGGCCATCGTCCGGAGCTTCGCCCAGACCACGTCTTCGGGCACCCGGCCCATACCGGCGGAGGTGTCGAAGCCGCAGTCGGTCCCGGCCTGGATGCGCGCCGGGTCGCCCACCGCGCGGGCCGCCCGCTCCAGCCGTTCGGCGACCGTCTCCGGGTGCTCGACATAGTTGGTCGTGGTGTCGATGACGCCCGCCACCAGGTACTGGTCCGCGGCGAGCGGGCAGCGGCCGAGCTCCTCGACCTCGTGCTGGTGACGCGGGTTGGCAAAGGGCAGCACCAACCCCCCGACATCGGCCTTCAGCAGGATCGGCAGCACGTCGCGGAGCTCGACATCGAGATCGTGCGGCCCTTCGTAGTTCCCCCAGCACACGTGCAGCCGCACGCGCTCGCGGGGCACGTTCGAAAGGGCGCCGTTGAGCGCCGCGACCACGAGCTCCACCCAGTCCTGGAAGACGCGCAACGGTTCGTCCGCGAACAGGAAGTGGCGCTCCATGGCGAGGTCGGGCGCATCGATCTGCAACAGCCAGCCCCGCGCCGCGACCGTCTCGTACTCGACCCGGAGCGCTTCCGCGACATCGGCGAGGTACGCTTCGCGCTCCGCGTAGTGGCTGCTCTTCATCGCCGAGACCACGATGCCGGGCGAAGGCGCGGTCATGAACGGCTGCGCGAAGCCGCCTCCGGCCCCGTCGAGCGCCCGGCGGAAGGTCTCGCACTCGTCTTCGAGGAGCGCCTGGTCGACATAGCGCACCGCCCCCAGGTTCATCGGCGGCTCCATGTTGGAGACCGCCTCGCCCCGCGCCCGCAGGAAAGTCTCGTACTCGCGCACCAGCCCCGGATAGCGGAACACGTCCCGGCGTCCGGGCCGTTTCCAGCTTCCCCCGAAGCCGCTCATGCGGTGCTGCACGTAGAGGAAGAAGCCCTCGCGCTGCTGCTCCCCGTTGTTGCCGATGGTGATGCCGGCCTCGAGCTGCCGGGCGACGATCCCGTGCGTCGCCTCCCGGCCGGCCGCCGCGAGGGCGCCGGCATCCACCGCTTCGCCCCGGGCCCGGCGGGCGTAGAGGCCGGTGAGATCCGGTGGGCGGGGCAGGCTGCCGGCATGCGTGGTGGGAATGCTCATGACTCGTGGATCCCGTTGCAGGCGGAGCGGCGAGGCGCTTGGCACCTGGCACATGGCGCACGGCGCACGGCGCACGGCGCATTCTCCGCGAACGCGCCGTGGAGGCCAAGCGGCAAGCCCCGTCCGCCGCCGCGCAAGGCGACGCTCGCCCGCCGTTTGCGACAATGTCGGCATGAACCCCGACATCATTGCCGACATCGTCGCCTTCTGGCTGAGCGACAGCCGCGACAGCCCGGACCGGGCCGACGCCTGCCGGGGCTGGTGGTACGAAGGCGGTCCGGCGGTCGACGAAGCGATCCGCGCGCGCTTCGGCGACCTCGTGCCGCGCGCCTGCGCGCGCGAGCTCATGGGCTGGCGGGACACGCCGGAGGGCGCGCTCGCCCTGGTCCTGCTCCTCGACCAGTTCACCCGGAACCTCTATCGCGGCACGGTCGGAGCCTATGCGGGCGACCGGTGCGCCTTCGAGGTCGTCCGCCATGCCATCGACCGGAGGCTCGACCGGGATCTGCATCCGGTCGCGCGGATCTGGCTCTACCACCCGTTCCACCACTCCGAGGAAGTCGCGGAACAGGACCACGGGCTCGACCTCCTGCGAGCGCTCCGCCAGCACGCCGCCTCGGACTGGCACGCCTACGTCGAACGAAGCATCGAGGGCTGGACGCGCCACCGCGACACCGTCGCCCGCTTCGGCCGGTTCCCGCACCGGAACGCGGTGCTCGGCCGCGACAGCACGGCGGCGGAGCTCGCGCATCTCGCCGCGGACGGCAGGCGCTTCGGTCAGGGGCCGCCGGCGACCGACGCGGCCGGCTGACGTCCCCCGGAGCACCCGGCCGAACGCTCCGTCCCCGGCGCGCATCGCGCAATTCGAGGGGACTTATCGCTATGGCTTGACGAACGTGCAGGCGGTGTTGAGCGGAGGCCGTATCGGCGCCGTGTCGGATTAGCCGAAGGCGTAATCCGACAACAAGCGATCCGTGCGCTTCTGTCAAGTCATGGATACAAGCTCCAGTTCGAGCGCATCGACGCGGACGCGTTGACACCCACCGCTCCTGGTGGTAGCTGTCGGTCCGAGCCTGCCGACCGCCCCCGCACGAGGACCGAGACGTGATCGATCTCTACACCGCCGCCACCCCGAACGGCCAGAAGATCCACATCATGCTGGAGGAGACCGGCCTCGCCTACCGCACCCGGTGGGTGAGCATCGACCGCGGCGACCAGTTCGACCCCGAATTCCTGCGCATCAGCCCCAACAACAAGATCCCGGTCATCGTGGACCACGACGGACCGGGCGGCCGGGAGCTGGCCCTCTTCGAGTCGGGAGCCATCCTGCTCTACCTCGCGGACAAGACCGGGCGCTTCCTCCCCGAATCGCCGGAGGAGCGCTGGGAGACGATGCAGTGGCTCATGTGGCAGATAGGCGGCTTCGGTCCGATGCTCGGCCAGGCGCACCATTTCAACGCCTACGCCCCGATGCGCCCGGACGGGCCGGTGGTGCTGCCCTATGCGCAGGAGCGCTATACCAACGAGGCGGCCCGGCTCTACGGGGTGCTCGACAAGCGCCTTGCCGGGCACGAGTACGTCGCCGCGGAGCAGTACACCATCGCCGACATGGCGATCTTTCCCTGGTGCCGTCTCGCCTATCGCCAGCGGGTGGACATCGAGAGCTTCCCCCACGTCAAGCGCTGGTTCGACGCGATCGCGTCGCGCCCCGCGGTGGCGAGGGACATGGAGCGCCTCGAGGACATCGTGGACGGTTTCTCCGAGGAGAGCTGGGAGATCTCGTTCGGCGGGCGACAGCGCAGCCAGGCCTGAACCGTCCCGCCTTGCCTCGCCCCGCCCCGCCAGGCGGGAGCGGGCGCGCGATGCGCCGGCCGCCACGAAAGACACGGGGCGACGACGCGGCCGGACCGTTCCCGGGCGCCGGACGGAGACTTCCGCGGTGCTCGCCGGCTCGAGGCGGCGCACCCGCGCGATGAGCGAGACCGCCCGGATAGCCCGGTCAGGCTTCGAGCTCCGTCACCACCGTCCGCCCGAGCGGCGCCGCCGCCTCGGGCCGGTCGCACGGAAGGAAGGCGCCGCGGCCCGCCGCGTCGGACACCTTCTCCCCGTCCCAGACGACCTCCCCGCGGGAGAGCACCGTGCCCGGCCAGCCCCGGATGCGCATTCCTTCGTACGGGGTGTAGTCGACGTCGTGGTGGAGAAGCTCGTTCCGGATCGTCACTTCGCGCTCGTCGTCCCAGACCACGATGTCGGCGTCCGCCCCGACCGCGATGGTCCCCTTGCGCGGATGGAGGCCGTAGATCTTGGCCGGATTGGCCGCGGTGAGGGCGACGAACGTGGTGAGGTCGATACGCCCCTTGCCGACTCCTTCGGAGTAGAGCAGGGGGAGTCGGGTCTCGAGACCCGGCACGCCGTTCGGGATCCACCGGAAGGAGGCCGTCGTGCCGCGGACCATCTTCCCCTTCGGATCGTCGAAGCGCGTCGGTGAGTGGTCGGACGAAAAGACCTGGAAGGTGCCGTTGCGGAGCCCGTCCCAGATGATCTCCTGGTTCTCGCGGTCGCGGGGCGGCGGGCTGCAGATGCACTTCGCGCCCTCGAACTCGGGCCGGTCGAGATCGTCCTCGGTGAGGAACAGGTACTGCGGGCAGGTCTCGCCGAAGATCTTGAGGCCCCGGCTCTGCGCGCGCCGGATCTCCCACGCCGCCTCGCGGGCCGAAACGTGGACGAGGAGGATCGGCACGTCGAGGATCTCGGAGAGCGAGATCGCCCGGTGGGTCGCCTCCCGCTCGACCGGGCGGGGGCGCGAGGATGCGTGATAGCGGGGCTCGGTCCGGCCCGCTTCCTCGAGCCGATCGGTGAGCCACCCGATGCACTCGGCGTTCTCCGCGTGCACCATGACCATCCCGCCCGTGCGGCGCGCCGCGGCCAGCACCTCCAGGATCTGGCCGTCGTCGAGCTTGAGATCGTCGTACGTCATGTAGATCTTGAGCGAGGAGTAGCCGTCGCGGACGAGGGCGGGGAGCTCCTGGCCGCAGACCTGCGGGTTCGGGTCGGTCACGATGAGGTGGAAGGCGTAGTCGACGACGGCGCGGCCGTCGGCGCGCCGGTGGTAGTCGTCCACCGCCCACCGGAGGCTCTCGCCCCGGAACTGGATGGCGAACGGGATGACGGTGGTGGTCCCGCCGGCGGCGGCGGAACGGGTTCCGGAGTAGAAGTCGTCCGCGCACACCGAGCCGTCGAGCGAGCGCTGGTCGAGGTGGCAGTGTGCGTCCACCCCGCCCGGAGTCACGTTGCGGCCCGTTGCGTCGATGACCCGGCCGGCGCCTTCGAGGCCGTCCGCGAGCGCGGCGATTCGCCCGTCGCGGATCCCGATGTCGCATTCCACCACGTCGGCCGCGGTCGCGACGCGCCCGCCGCGGACGATGACGTCGAATTCACTCATGCTCGCTTCTCCTTCGAAGGGGTTCGGCGCCGGTTCGTCGGGAGAGACCGAGGGGTCCCGGCAGGAACCGCGCGATGTTCGGCACACGGGCGGCAAGGATCGGGAGGAGGATACTGGTCATCATCGCTCACGGCCACGTGATTCGGCGGGCGACCCGGTTCGGCCCCACCGCCCGGGGCGGTTGGTCTTCGCGCATCGAACCCGGGTCGGCGAAGGCGAGGTTCGCACGCTCCGGCCGAAGCCGCCCGCGAGTCGCGTTCCCTTGGGTGGTGGAGACCCCCGGAGAGGGTCGGGTATCGTGTCCGCCGGACACGCAGGAGGGCGGGAGACCGCGATGTGGCCGCATCGCCGTGCGAGACGGATCGACGACGCCGACTGGGCGGCGGTGCTCGACCGCCTCCCGATCCTCGACCCCCTCGAAGAGGATGAGCGGGCCCGCCTTCGCGACCTCGCGGTGCGCTTCATGGCCGGAAAGTCCATCGAGCCGGTGCTCGGACAGACGCTCGGCGCGGTCGACGTCGCGGTCATCGCGGTCCAGGCGTGCCTGCCGATCCTCGCCCTCGGGCTCGACGCCTACCGATCCTGGCGGACGGTGGTGGTCTATCCCGCGGGCTTCGTTTCGCGCGGGCACGAGGTGGACGACGCGGGCGTCGAGCATCGATGGGAGGAGGAGCGAAGTGGGGAATCGTGGCTCGGCGGTCCGGTCGTCCTCTCCCTCGAGGACGTGGAGGCCTCGGGGTGCGGCGACGGCTACAACGTCGTCATCCACGAGATGGCGCACAAGCTCGACATGCTCGACGGCGACGCGAACGGCCGGCCCCCGCTTCACCGGGGGATGGACGCGGCCGTGTGGGCTCGGGACTTTGGGGCCGCGTTCGAGGACCTGAACCGCCGCATCGAGGCGGGCGAGACGCCGCCCATCGACGACTACGCGGCGGAGGAGCCCGGGGAGTTCTTCGCGGTGGCGAGCGAGTGCTTCTTCGAGACGCCCGGGGCGCTCGCCGCCGCGTACCCCGCCGTCTACTTCCATCTCCGCGGCTTCTATCGCCAGGACTCGCTCGCCCGCCTCGAGCGGTTCCGGCGCGGTCGCTCGACGCAGGAGGGCGGTCACCCGCCCCGAACCTGATTCCCGGCCGGCGCTACGCGCTACAATCGCGCCCCTCGCGGCCTCGGGGGTGCGCGCATCGGCGCTCACGCCTCCCTCGGCGCGTTTCCGCCCCCGGATCACGGGCCGGTTTGCTGGCGCGCGCTTTGGTGCGCGCGGTTCGTCCGGGGGCCGGGGAACGCTCCACGCGGAGCGGGGGTCGGGCCCGGACGCGACACCGCTCCCGGGGCGGGCGGATCGTCGATCGGCGGCCGCCTCAAGCCCCGGTCCGGCGCAATCATCCGATTCAGTCAAGGGAACTCGACGTGCGAACACACTTCTGCGGGGAAGTCACCGAGCGGCTCGACGGCGAGCCGGTTGCGGTGTGCGGCTGGCTGCACCGCCGCCGCGACCACGGCGGGGTCATCTTCATCGATCTCCGGGACCGCTCGGGACTCCTCCAGGTCGTCATCGACCCGGACACCCCGGAAGCGTTCGCACTTGCCGACCGGGCGCGGAGCGAGTACGTGCTCCGGGTCGAAGGGAGGGTGCGCTTCCGGCCCGAGGGCACCGAGAACCCCGAGCTCGCCACCGGCCGGGTGGAGGTGCTCGCGAAGACCATCGAGGTCCTGAACGAATCCCGCACCCCCCCGTTCCAGCTCGACGACGAGGGGGTCAACGAGGAGACCCGGCTCCGTTACCGCTACGTGGACCTGCGCCGGCCCCGCATGCACGAGAACCTGCGGCTGCGAAGCGAGGTGACGCGGACCGTGCGGGCGTATCTCGATTCCCACGGATTCCTCGACGTCGAGACCCCGATGCTTACCAAGGCGACCCCCGAGGGGGCGCGGGACTACCTCGTCCCGAGCCGCACCCAGCCGGGGCGCTTCTTCGCCCTCCCGCAGTCGCCGCAGCTCTTCAAGCAGCTCCTCATGATGTCGGGGGTCGAGCGGTACTACCAGATCGTCCGCTGCTTCCGGGACGAGGACCTGCGCGCCGACCGGCAGCCGGAGTTCACCCAGATCGACATCGAGACCTCGTTCCTGGAGATGGACCGGTTCCTCGCCCTCATGGAAGGAATGGTGCGCGACCTCTTCGCGCGGGCGGCCGGCGTCGAGTTGCCCGACCCGCTGCCCCGCCTCACCTGGAGCGAGGCGGTGGAGCGTTTCGGGACGGACCGGCCCGACCTTCGCATCGGGCTCGAGCTCGTGGAGGTCGCGGACCTCGTTCGCGACTGCGAGTTCAAGGTGTTCGCGGGTCCGGCCCGCAACCCGCGGGGACGGGTGGCCGCGCTCCGGGTCCCGGCGGGCGGGGCGATCCCGCGCTCGCGGATCGACGGCTACACCGAGTTCGTCGCCCAGTACGGAGCCAAGGGGCTCGCCTGGATCCGGGTGAACGACGCGCGGGCCGGCCGCGAGGGATTGCAGTCCCCCATCGTCAAGTTCCTCGACGACGCGGCGGTCGCCGGGATCGTCGAGCGGACGGGGGCCGAGGACGGGGACCTCATCTTCTTCGGTGCGGACTTGGCTCGGGTG
Organism: Gammaproteobacteria bacterium; assembly: GCA_022823045.1. Taxonomy (GTDB): domain Bacteria; phylum Pseudomonadota; class Gammaproteobacteria; order HK1; family HK1; genus JAJDXW01. Next base: position 24,708 of record JAJDXW010000054.1, on the reverse strand, counting down.
GTCAACGATTCGCTCGGCGCGCTCCGCGTGCGGCTCGGCCGGGACGAGGGGCTCGTCCGCGACGGATGGGAAGCGCTCTGGGTGGTCGATTTCCCGATGTTCGAGTGGGACGAGCGCGAAAAGCGCTGGTCACCGCTCCACCATCCTTTCACCGCACCGACGACCGACGACCCCGAGACCCTGCGGTTCGCCCCCGGGGACTGCCTCTCGAAGGCCTACGACCTCGTCGTCAACGGCCACGAGCTCGGCGGCGGCTCGGTGCGCATCCACCGCCCGGAGATGCAGCAGGCCGCGTTCCGGGTGCTCGGGATCGGGGAGGAGGAGGCCGAGGAGAAGTTCGGCTTCCTCCTCGAATCGCTCCGGTACGGGTGCCCGCCGCACGGCGGAATCGCCTTCGGGCTCGATCGCATCGTGATGCTGCTCGCGGGCGCGGAGTCCATCCGCGACGTGATCGCCTTCCCCAAGACCCAGACCGCCCACTGTCCCCTGACCGACGCCCCCACCGGCGCATCGCCGCGCCAGCTCCGTGAGCTCGGCATCCGCGTCCGCACCCCCGCCCCGCCGGTCGGTACCGGAGCTCCCGATCCCACGGCCTGATCCCTCGCGGGTTTCCAGGGCCAGGCATTCAGGACGCGAGCTCGGGGGACTCCTCGGTTGAGATCGGCCCAAGTCGGTGTCGATGGAAACATGGTTGGAGATTGAGTACTGCGACCGCGCACAGCCTGCGGTGTCGCCGGAGGCGTTCGGTCGACACTCCGCGCGCATCGGAGAAGTGGGAACCAATGAGATTAGGGATCTCCCTCCGCTAAACTGGGCCCCTGCGAATGCTGCTTGGTGATTGGCGGGCGGAGAGGGCGAATGGACTTCGAGCGACAGCCGGCACACGAGTGGCAGAAGGCCGTACCCGGCGCGCGCTGGTTCAAGGCCGACCTCCATATCCATACCGTCGATGACCATGCCGGCGGCCGGGCCAGACTGCCGGACGGGCTCTCGGGCGATCCAACAGACCCCGAGGTCCTTGCGTGCTATGCCAAGCTCTTTCTCAAGGGTCTCGTTGCGAGCGGCGTGCAGGTCGCCGGGCTGACACCGCACTCCCCCCGGGCCGGAAGCGGACCCGAGACCAGTGCGGTCTGGAAGATCGTCGACGAGTGGAACTGTGGCGAGGACGACGACGGTGTTCCCTTCCGAGAGAAGGTTTACGCCGTCTTCCCCGGTTTCGAGCCCAACGTCAACGATGGCGCGAACGGAGTCCATCTGCTCTTTCTCTTCGATCCGGAGATCGGCCGAGAGCGCTACCTTGCGCTCTACGATGCAATCATGGACGGACGTGCGCCATGGGAACATAGCGCCCTTCGGCTTACGCCGCGAGATGCCGAGGAGGTCTTTCAGACGCTCGATCGGAGACGGTCGGAGAGTGAACGGACCGACGCGCCATGGACCTACATCGCGCTCGCACCCCACTTCCAGAGCGCTCACGGAGTCCTCCAAGAGATGCGCAGCGATCTCCTCGATCGATTTCCTTGCCGCTTGCTCGCCGGATATGAGCTTGGTGACGACAAGCTTCCCGAGGAGGTTGAAGCGCGAAAGAAACCCGGGAAGTTTCTGCTTCCCTTCATGGAGAAGCACCGGCAGGCGTTCTTTCACGCAAGCGATGCCTACTCCATTGACGAGCTCGGCCAGCGCTATACGTGGATAAAGCTCGCAAGCCCGCGCATCGAAGCGCTGCGCCAAGGGTTTATTGCAAGCGATTCGCGGATGCGCATCGGTTTCGAACGAACCGGAGATGGAGGTCTGCGCCCGACAACGGACGCGCCAGACGTGACTCTGAACTGCCGTCCATGGCTGAAGGAGGTCGAGGTTCGTGGAGCTGCCTCGTTCTTCGGCAGCGGGAGCGGAGGCACCAGTGTTCGGTTCAGTCCTGATCTGACCTGCATCATCGGCGGCAGCATGACCGGAAAGAGCACGGCGACGCGGACATGGTGATTCAGCTCGAGGCTACGGCGAATCACGGTTGTGTTGCGTGTTCAGGGGCGATCGAGGAGCCCGCCATTCGGGATGCCATCGTCCGCACCGTGGACGGCGGAGAAGAAGCGTTTCGCCTCCGTCGCCGGAAGTACGGATTCTGAGGTTCGGGAATGGACTGGCTCGACGTCTTGCGTCGTATCGAAGCGGGCGAAGACGAGAGGACCGAGTTCAAGCGCGGTCTCGGTGACGGTTCCGCGGTCTGCCGAGCTCTCTGCGCCTTAGGGAATGGTGACGGCGGACTGATCGTTCTTGGAGTGGAGGACCCGGGGGTGATCGTCGGTGTCAGGGAGAATGCGGAACGGGTGCAGGAGCGGCTGACCGACTTTCTGCAGACCGGTTGCAGCGTTCCGATCTCGGCACGGTGCGGTCGGCATGAAGACCCGAGCGGATGGGTCCACTGGATCGAGGTGCCCCGCCAGCCGCGCGGCTTTGAGCCCCTTCACTACGGTGGGCGCTTCTGGATTCGGCGCCAACGAAGCAGCGTAGAACCGTCACCAAACGAGCGCCAGGAGCTCTTCAACAACTTCGGATTCGTACTCACCGAAGAACAGGTGATTCGCTCGGCGGGTCTGGACGATATGGACATCAACGCGTTTCGGACCTTCGTCCGTGCGCAGGGACTCGATGCCGATGAGGAACCGCAACCGCGATTCGAAGACGACATGAGGAACGCGGGCGTACTCGCTTTGTCGGATGGGCGGCTCCACCCGACGCTCTTCGGAGTGATGGTCTTCGGAAGAGATCCGCAACGCCACCCGCAGACTTCGAGCTTCTTTGTCCAGTGTGCTGCGTATGCCGGCCTGGACAGCGGAGCGGACGTGGTCAGTGTCGGGGAATCCAAGGGACGACTGGAGGACCAGGTTCATCGATCTTTGGGTTGGTTTGCGAGCCTCGGGCGGGGAGAGACCTATCGGGGAATCCTTCGCGAGGACAATCGGGAGGAATTGGAGCGCGCGCTCCGCGAGGCTCTGGTCAATGCGGTAATCCATCGGGAGTACGCGATAACCGGGTCGCCGGTGCTGTTCGAAGTCTTCAGTGACCGGATTGACGTGACCAGTCCCGGTACCCTTCCCAACCACATGGAGGTGGAGAGCGTCCGGGCCGGCAGCCGGATACGGTCTCGGAACGAGTCGATGGCACATGCGATGGTCGTTGCGCGGCTGATGGAGCGGCGCGGGCGGGGATGGCCCGTGATGCGGCGCGCAATGCGCGAGTTCAACGGCACAGAGCCGGAGCTGGTCAACGAGGAACGAGGCAGACTTGTCCGAGTGAGATTTCACATCGAACCTGAGCTCGATTGATTGGGGAACCGCCCGGAAGCCGCCGCCCCGGGCAGTGGCGGATCCCCTGACCTCGATCCCGGCAATCGGTGGATGAGCTCGACGCGCCGGTGCGCCCTGCCGGAAGGTTCTTGAAGCGCGCCGGTCAGTCGGGCGGGGTGGCGAGGACGACGAGCTCGGTCGCCTCATCCACGAGGTCGCCCGGCGCGAAGCGGACTTCCTCCACCGTGCCGTCCGCGGGGGCGGTCAGGGTGTGCTCCATCTTCATCGCCTCGAGGACGAGGACCGCCTGACCCTCGCGGACGGACTCGCCGGGCTCGACCAGGACGGAGACGATGCGCCCCGGCATGGGGGCGGTGAGCCCGCCCGCCATCTCGAGCCCCCCGGAGACGGCGCCCGGGTCGTGTCGGGCGAACGATAGGCGGCGGCCGGCGCGGAACAACGTGAGGTGCCCGCCTTGCGCGACGACGGTCACCGCCTGGCGGTTACCGTCGACGTGGACCTCCCATCTTCGGCCGGCACCGGGCTCGCCCCGCACCGAGGTTTCCCGTCCGGAAGGAAGGCGAACCTCGTAGGTGGGTGGGAGGGCCGTCCCGCGGCCGCCGGCGACTGCAATCTCCACGAGGTCGCCGTCGCCGCCGCCGGGGCGAAGGCGAACGATCCGCTCGCCGGCTCCGTTCATCCGCCAGTGGTCGCGGCGGTTCCAGGGCGACCAGGGGTCTCCGCGGCCGTCACCTTCACCGGGAACGGCGGCGCCTCCGGGAACCTCGCCCGCCGCCGCATCGTCGCGCGAGGCGACCGCCCACGCCGCGATGGCGAGATCCTCGTCCGCGGCCGCCCCGGCGTCCGCCGGCGGGAACTCGTCCAGCCGTTCCTCGATGAGGCGGGTATGGAAGTCGGCGGCGCGGAACCGGGGGTGGTCGACGAGGGAGCGGAGGAAGCCGTTGTTGGCGGTGAGGCCTACCACCTCGGTGGCGGCGAGGGCGGCCGAGAGGCGGTCCGCGGCGGCGTCCCGGTCCGGCCCCCATGCGATCACCTTGGCGATCATCGGGTCGTAGTGCATGCTGACCGTGTCCCCGGCCCGCACCCCGGTGTCGACCCGGATGCCGTCCGCGCCGGGCGACAGGCGGTCCACCCCCGTTTCAGCACCGGAAGCGGCTTCGCTCTCGGAGAGACGGAGATGGATCAGGTCCCCCGTGGACGGCAGGAAGCCGCGCGCCGGGTCCTCGGCGTAGAGACGCGCCTCGATGGAGTGTCCGCGGATGGCGATCTCCTCCTGGGCGAGCGGAAGGGGCTCGCCGCCCGCGACCCGGAGCTGCCACTCGACGAGGTCGGTCCCCGTCACGAGCTCGGTCACCGGGTGCTCGACCTGGAGCCGGGTGTTCATCTCCATGAACCAGAACTCGCCGCTCGGGTCGAGCAGGAATTCGACCGTCCCCGCGCCCTCGTAGCCGATGGCGCGGGCGGCCGCGAGCGCCGCCTCGCACATCGCGGCTCGGAGGTCCCCTCCCACGCCGGGAGCGGGCGCCTCCTCGATCACCTTCTGGTGCCGGCGCTGCGCCGAGCAGTCGCGCTCGAAGAGGTGGACGAAGTTCCCGTGCCGGTCCGCGAACACCTGGACCTCGACGTGCCGCGGCTTCGTGACGAAGCGCTCGATGAGCATCGCGTCGTCCCCGAAGGCGGCCCCCGCCTCGCGCTTCGCCCCCGCGAGGGCCGTGTCGAAGTCCTCGGCGCGTTCGACCGCCCGCATGCCGCGCCCGCCGCCGCCCGCGGACGCCTTGAGGAGCACCGGCCAACCGATGGCCTCGGCCTCGCGGGCGAGCCGTTCCGGCGACTGGTCCGCTCCGTGGTAGCCCGGCACGAGCGGAACCCCGGCCGCTTCCATGAGCCGCTTCGCCTCGCTCTTCGAGCCCATCGCGCGGATCGCCCCCGCGGGCGGCCCGACGAAGACGATCTCACGCGCCGCGCACGCCTCCGCGAACTCCGCGTTCTCCGAGAGGAAGCCATACCCGGGATGGATCGCGTCGGCGCGCCCCCGCTCCGCCGCGCCGAGGATCGCCTCGATGTCGAGGTAGCTCTCTCGCGCCGGCGCCGGCCCGATGCGGAACGCTTCGTCCGCCATCGCGACGTGGAGGGCGCCTTCGTCGGCGTCCGAGCAGACCGCGAGGCACCGGATCCCGAGGCGCCGGGCGGTCCGGATCACCCGACAGGCGATCTCCCCCCGGTTGGCGATGAGCAGCCGCTTGAACATCCTTCCGTCTCTCCTTCGCGCCAACCTTTTGCGTCAGTTCGAACGTCGATTGGATCAGAAGGCGATGCGCCTGACGTCCGCGATGGAAGCCCGTACCAGAGTTGCCGCGAGTCGTGCCGTCAGGCGCCGAATTGGGGCGGGCGCTTCTCGATGAAGGCGCGGACCGCTTCCCGGTGGTCCTCCGTCCCCGCGGCCCGGACGAGGAGCTCCGCCTCCTGGTCGAGGGCCGGGAGGAAGTCGGAGGTGAGCGCCCGCTCGAGGTTTCGCTTGATGAGGGCGAGCGCCTCCCTCGGTCCGGCGGCGAGGCGGGCCGCGAATGCGGCTGCCTCCGAGCGCAGCGACTCGTCGGGGAAGACCCGGTTCACGAGGCCGATGCGCGCGCAGGTCTCAGCGTCGACCCGGTCGGCGGTGAACATGAGTTCGCGGGCCCGGGCGGTGCCGACGAGTCGGGTCAGCAGCCAGTTGATGCCGTAGTCGCCGGTGAGGCCGATGCGTGCGTAGCCGGTGGTGACGAAGGCGGAGGCGGCCGCGAAACGGATGTCGCAGGCGAGCGCGATGGCGAGGCCCGCCCCGGCCGCCGCGCCGGGAAGGGCGGCGATGGTGGGCACCGGCAGGCTGACGAGTACACCGGTGAGGGTGCGCTGGCGCTGCTGGAGCTCGAGCACCGCTTCGCCGGTCGTGCGTTCCGTGTTCCGGCCGGGGCCGGGGCCGCTGCCCATGCCCTTTACGTCGCCGCCGGCGCAAAAGGCGGTGCCGGCGCCGGTGAGGACGAGGGCGCCGACGGCCGGGTCGTTCCCCAGGCGAAGGACCATGCGGCGAAGGGCCGGGGTCAGCTCATCGGAGAGGGCGTTCCGGGCCTCCGGACGGTTGAGAGTCAGGGTCGCCACCCCGTCGCGCAGCTCCCCGAGCAGCAGTTCGGTCCCCGTGTCGATCGCCTTGCCCGCTGCCTCCACCGCCAATTCCTCCCGAGTTTCCCGGCGCCCGGCTGCGCCGCGTCCCCTCCGATCCGTCCCAGCTCCGGCGGCCGCGGCGCCGGCAGCCTACCACGCCCCGGCCCGGCCGCTTCCGCCCCTGGCGTCGGCAACGGCGGCCCGAGCGGCATCCCGGTCGTCGTCGGGGACTCGGTCGGACGTCGGGAACTCCTGCGCAATGGAAGCGTCTCCGCAGGGGGTTCCGACCACGGTGATCGAGGTTTACAGGTCGGCCCCTCCGGCCTATGCTGGCGGTTCCGTGGGAAGGTGGAACGGAGTCGCCGACGTTGCGCTCCAGGGAAGGGACGATGAGCGGGATGGCGCAGCGGCACATGGACTTGGTGGTGACCGGAGAGCATGTGCGGGGGGCAAGCGCGAGCTCCGTGCGACGAGAACCGGCGCGAGAGGAGGCGATGATGGCCGTGGCGTCCGAGCGCGAGCTCGCGGCGCTCGCGTTCATCGTGGCTGGTTCGGATGCTCCCCTCACCGAGACGGAACGTGCGGTCGTTCCCGAGGGTTCGGCCCCACGTCCGGACGTTCTCAAGCAGCTTCGCGACGCCATCGAACAAGGGGACGATCCGCTTGGCTCCGCCTTCTGCCGGCTGCGGTCGCCGGAGGTGCGCCGCCGGCAGGGGGCGGTCTACACCCCGCGGCCAATCGTTGACGCGATGATCGCGTGGGCGGCCGGTGAGGGCATCCCTGCGCGTATCGTCGACCCCGGTGCCGGCTCGGGCCGCTTCCTCCTTGCGGCCGGAAGGGCGTTTGCCGAGGCCGAGCTGGTTGCGGTAGAGACAGACCCGCTTGCTGCGCTCGTGCTTCGAGCCAATGCGGCCGCGCTGAACATGGCGGGCCGACTCACCCTGCATCTGGAAGACTATCGTGAAGTCGTGCTTCCGCCCGCAGATGGGCCGACGCTGTTCCTCGGCAACCCCCCCTATGTCCGTCACCACGGGATCTCCGCGCCCTGGAAGGGCTGGATGGCGGATGTAGCCGCTTCCAACGGTCTCAAGGCCAGCAAGCTCGCGGGCCTGCACATCCATTTCTTCCTGAAGACCCGCGAGCTCGCCCGGACGGGTGACTACGGCGCGTTCGTCACGTCGGCAGAATGGCTCGACGTGAACTATGGGGAGGTCTTGCGGAGACTCCTCACCAACGGCCTCGGGGGTTCCTTTCTGCACGTCATCGATCCGCGGGCCATGCCGTTTGCGGACGCGGCGACGACCGGCGCGGTCACCTGTTTCCGCGTGGGCGTCTCGGAAAGGCAACTCCGAATTCGCTCCGTCGCATCCCTTGACCGCTTGGGCGACCTGCGGGAGGGAAGTCCCATTTCCTGGTCCAGCCTCGATGAGACCCGGCGCTGGTCCACGCTGTTGCGACCGAGTACATACCGCTCGGTGCGCGGTCGAACGAGTCTCGGGGAGCTGTGTCGGGTTCATCGCGGTCAGGTGACTGGCTGCAACGCGGTCTGGATCGCCGGCAACTATCGGGGTGCGCTGCCCGAGGCCGTGTCGGTGCCCGCCGTCACCAAGGCCCGTGAGCTGTTCCAGGTGGCTCCCCGACTGGCGTCCGTCGCCGGCTTGCGCCGCGTGATCGACCTTCCGGCCGATCTCGACGAGCTTGGCGCTGACGAATTTGCCCAGGTCCGGCGCTTCCTTGAATGGGCCAAGCTCAGCGGCGCCGACCGTTCCTACGTCGCGAGACATCGGCGCGCATGGTGGGCCGTCGCCCTCAGACCCCCGGCCCCCATTCTCTGCACCTACATGGCCCGCCGGCCGCCGGCATTCGTGCGAAACCCTTGCGGTGCCCGCCACCTCAACATCGCGCACGGACTCTATCCGCGGGACCCGCTGCCCGACTCGGTCCTTGACGCCCTCTGCGGGTGGCTCCAGGACAATGTCTGCGTGTCTTCCGGGCGCACCTATGCGGGCGGGCTCACGAAGTTCGAGCCGAAGGAGCTCGAACGAATACCGATTCCGTCGGTGGAGCAGCTAAATGAACGAACCGAAGAGCTGGTCGTTGGCGGAGCTGACGAGCGACTCGGAGACATCCCGGGAGCTGTTCCGAAAGCAACGCCTGGACGAGCCGCTCGCACTTTACTCTGAATTCTTCAGCGACTTCGTGCCAGTCTTCGGTCGAATCATCGATCGGCTTCCCCGGCTGGCGGAGGACGCGATCGATCCCGAGGCGATGCCGGACCTGGTCCGGGAGGGGGATTCCCTCACCGCCTTCCGTTATCTGGCGGCACCCCCCGTATCGGAAGACGATCTGAAGACGCTGGCCGAGACGACGTTGTCGGCCACCGCCCTTCGCAGCAATCCGGCGGAGGCCCGCCGTGTCCGGGACATCGTTCTGCACATTATCGACCCGCATCGTTTTCCGTGGATCAAGGAAGATCGGGCTCCCACTCGCCACGAGCGTGATCGCGCGGTGATTGCGTCGGCCGCGCTGGTCGCGGCGCGCAAGGTCGAGACCTCGCGGCGCTCAGGTGCGAAGAAGGAGCAGGAGGAGAGTGTCAAGGCCGCGCTCCGGGACATGGGCTATGACGAGGTTCCCTCGCGTGAGATTCCAAACCTCGAAGCCGCTCCCGGTCCAGGCGAGTTCTGCGGAGAGAGCAAGCTCGGGGATGCGAAAGCCGATGTCGTGATTCGTCTCCATGATCGCCGCGTGATGCCCGTGGAATGCAAGGTGTCCAACAGCGCGGTGAACTCTTTCAAGCGGATCAATCATGAAGCGGCCGGCAAGGCGCGCGATTGGCTCGATGGATTCGGGCGCCGTCAGATCGTTCCCGGCGCCGTGATCAGTGGGGTGTTCAACCCGGCCAATCTTGAGACGGCACAGTCGGAAGGACTATCACTCTACTGGGGTCATCGCCTGTCCGATCTGACGAATTTCGTCGAGTCGGCCCGATTCACGGGATAGCACCGGAGGGTCGTGCGTCTCTCGGTTCCCTCCGAGGTGTCGGCTCGGGGCTCGTGGCCGTGTCCGGGGTGGGTGGGTGAAAGGTGGCGGTGAGGAAGGGCAGACCGCCTTGGCCGCCAGGATGGAAGGGCCGCAACGTTGCGGGGCGGAGGCTACATGCGGAAGACGCCGAAGCGGGTCTCGCGGGGTGGGGCGTTGAGGGCGGCGGAGAGCCCGAGGGAGAGCACCGTGCGGGTCTCGGCCGGGTCGACGATGCCGTCGTCCCAGATGCGGGCGCTCGCGTAGTAGGGGTGCCCCTCGTGCTCGTACTGCTCGCGGATCGGGGCCTTGAACGCTTCCTCCGCCTCCGCGCTCCAGGACTCCCCCCGCGCCTCGAGGTTGTCGCGGCGCACGGTGGCGAGCACCGCCGCGGCCTGTTCCCCGCCCATCACCGAGATCCGCGCGTTCGGCCACATCCAGAGGAACCGCGGGCTGTAGGCGCGCCCGCACATCCCGTAGTTGCCGGCCCCGAAGCTGCCCCCGATGATGACGGTGAGCTTCGGCACCTGCACCGTCGAGACCGCGGTCACCATCTTCGCCCCGTCCTTCGCGATCCCCCCCGCCTCGTACTTGCGCCCCACCATGTACCCGGTGATGTTCTGGAGGAATATGAGGGGGATCCCGCGCTGCCCGCAGAGCTCGATGAAGTGGGCGGCCTTGAGGGAGGACTCGGAGAAGAGGATCCCCTGGTTCGCGAGGATCCCGACCGGGTAGCCGTGGAGGTGGGCGAAGCCGCAGACGAGGGTGGTGCCGTAGAGCTGCTTGAACTCGTGGAAGCGGCTCTCGTCCACGATCCGGGCGATGACCTCGCGCACCTCGTAGGGACGGCGCGGGTCGCTCGGAATGATGCCCCCGATCTCGGCCGGGTCGTAGCGGGGGGGCGCCGGCTCGCGCACGTCGAGCGGCACGGTCTTTCGCCGGTTGAGGTGGGCGATGCAGCGCCTCGCGATGGCGAGGGCATGGTGGTCGTCGAGGGCGTAATGGTCGGTGACCCCGGACTGGCGCGAGTGGACGTCCGCCCCGCCGAGCTCCTCCGCGGTCACCACCTCGCCGATCGCCGCCTTCACGAGCGGCGGTCCGCCGAGGAAGATGGTCCCCTGCTGGCGCACGATGATGCTCTCGTCGCACATCGCGGGGACGTAGGCGCCGCCCGCGGTGCACGAGCCCATGACCACCGCGATCTGGGGGATCCCCCGCGCCGACATGTTCGCCTGGTTGTAGAAGGCGCGGCCGAAGTGGATGCGATCGGGGAAGATGTCGTCCTGGAGGGGCAGGAACGCGCCCCCGGAATCGACGAGGTAGATGCACGGCAGGTGGTTCTCGGCCGCGACGTCCTGGGCGCGCAGGTGCTTCTTCACCGTAATCGGAAAGTAGGTCCCGCCCTTGACGGTGGCGTCGTTGACGATGACCACGCACTCGACCCCGCTCACCCGGCCGACCCCGGTGATGAGGCCGGCGGAGGGCGCCTCGCCGTCGTACATGTCCCACGCCGCGAGCTGGGAGAGCTCGAGGAACGGGGCGCCCGGGTCGAGGAGCTCGCGCACCCGTTCGCGCGGGAGGAGCTTGCCGCGGTCGAGGTGGCGCTTGCGCGCCCGCTCGCCGCCGCCCCGCTCGACCTCCGCTACCTTGACCCGGAGGTCCTCGACGAGGGCGGCCATCGCCCGCGCGTTCTCGCGAAACTCGGCGGACCGCGGGTTCACGCGGCTCTCGATGACGGCCATCGCGTCCGGCTCCCTCTCTTCGTCTCTCGTGCGGCGGCCCGCCGTCAGGCGGTTTCCCGGAACAGCTCGCGCCCGATGAGCATCCGCCGGATCTCGGAGGTGCCGGCCCCGATCTCGTAGAGCTTCGCGTCGCGCAGCAGCCGCCCGGTCGGGAACTCGTTGACGTAGCCGTTCCCGCCGAGGCACTGGATGGCCTCGAGGGCCATCCACGTCGATTTCTCGGCCGCGTAGAGGATGACCCCCGCCGCGTCCTTGCGGGTCACGTCGCCCCGGTCGCAGGCCTGCGCGACCGCGTACACGTACGCGCGGCAGGCGTTGAGGGTGGTGTACATGTCGGCGAGCTTGCCCTGGATGAGCTGGAACTCGCCGATCGGCTGGCCGAACTGCCGGCGCTCGTGCACGTAGGGGACCACCACGTCGAGGCAGGCCTGCATGAGGCCGATGGGACCCGCCGCAAGCACGAGGCGCTCGTAGTCGAGACCGCTCATGAGGACCCGCGCCCCTTCGCCGACCCCCCCGAGCACGTTCTCCTCGGGTACCTCGCAGTCGTCGAAGACGAGCTCGCAGGTGTTCGAGCCCCGCATCCCGAGCTTGTCGAGCTTCTGCGCGGTCGAGAATCCGGGCATCCCCTTCTCGACGAGGAACGCGGTGAGGCCGCGGGTGCCCGCCTCCGGATCGGTGCGGGCGTAGACCACCAGGGTGTCGGCGTCGGGGCCGTTCGTGATCCACATCTTGGCGCCGTTCAGGATGAACCGGTCGCCCTTGTGCTCGGCCTTCGTCCGCATGCCCATCACGTCCGAGCCCGCCCCCGTCTCGCTCATCGCGAGGGCGCCGACATGCTCGCCCCGGATGAGGGGCGGGAGGTAGCGGTGCTTCTGCTCCTCGCTACCGTTTCGCCGGATCTGGTTGACGCAAAGGTTCGAGTGCGCCCCGTAGCTGAGGCCCACCGACGCCGACGCCCGGCTCACCTCCTCCATCGCCACGCAGTGCTCGGTGTAGCCAAGCCCGACCCCGCCGTACTCCTCCTCCACGGTCACCCCGAGGATGCCGAGCTCGCCCATCTTCGGCCAGAGGTCGGCGGGAAAGTCGTTCGTCTCGTCGATCGCCGCCGCCCGGGGGGCGATCTCGTCCGAGGCGAAGCGCATCACGCTGTCGCGGATGAGGTCGGCCTCGTCGCCGAGGCCGAAGTCGAGGCCGGGTAGCTGGTTCGGAAGCGATACGGAGCTCATCGGTTGGCGCGCGCCTCGAGGACCTGCCGGAAGTATGCCCCAACCGGCACCCCCGGAGCCTGTCTCGAAGCGGTCCCCGCCGGGCGCTCAGTCGGCGGCGGCCGGCGCGGTGGTGGCGGTCCCGGTGCGAAGTTGCGCGCGGAGGCGGTGGGTGGCGGGGAGGTCGAGGTTCCAGGTGCCGGCGTCCTCGGACCGGGAGAGCACTACGCCGTACTCGCGCTCCGCGTGCTCCGGGGTCACCTTCTCCTCGACGACGTCGCGGAGCACGCCCTCGGGGTCGCGCTCGAGGGGGTCGCCGTAGCCGCCCCCGCCCGACATCTCGTGGCGGAAGACGTCGCCCCGCTTCAGCTTCTCGACCTCGGTCATCAGCACCGGGAGGACGCGGTCCGAGCGCCCGGGGTTCACGTAGTTGAAGGACGGTGAGCCGGGCTTCCCGCCGAAGAGGCCGTGCGGCGGGAAGCGGCGCTTGTCGGAGCGGACGTTCAGGATCGCCTCGTCGGAGAGGATCTCGTACTCGCGGACGAGGGCGAGGCCGCCTCGGTGGCGCCCGGCCCCGCCGGTGTCCGCGAGCATCCCGTACTCGTTGATCCGGATCGGGTACTCGGACTCGATCATCTCGATCGAGACGTTCGACTGGTTCGCGCCCATGTGGGGGACGCCCTGCTGGCCGTCGTGCTCGCTCGTCCCCCCCCAGGTGCCCATGAACGTCTCGCAGAAGACGAACGCCTTGCCGTTCTCGTAGCCCGCGATGGTGGGGAGGGTGGACCCGCCCGCGGTGTCCGCCGTCACCCGCTCGGGGAGGGCGTCGGCGAGGGCGCCGAAGAGGCAGTCGATGATCCGGTAGCCGGTGATGCCGCGCGCCCCGCAGGGGGCGGGGAAGACCGGGTTGACGAGCGATCCCTTCGGCGCGGTCACCGTGATCGGCACGGTGAAGCCGTGGCAGTTGGGGATGTCCGACACCATCACGGAGCGGAGCGCCGCGTAGCAGGATGCTTTGGTGAACGGGAAGGTCGGGTTGATGCCGCCCTTGATCTGGTCCGACGTCCCGGACCAGTCGATGGCGACGTCCTCGCCCGCCACCGTCACCGTCGCGTTCAGCACGACGAGCTCCGGCTCCTCGCCGAGCCCCTCGATGTGGTCGGTGAACTCGTAGACCCCGTCGGGGAACTCGGCGATCTCGGCCCGGGTCAGCCGCTCCGCGTAGTCCTGGAGGTGGGTTCCGTAGTCGAGCACGGTGTCGACCCCGTAGCGCGCGAAGAGCTCCAGCATCTCGCGCTCCCCGCTCCGGCAAGCCGCGAGCTGGGCCTGGAGGTCGCCCATCACCTTGTCGGGGGTGCGGACGTTGAGGGCGATCACGTCCCACAGGGCCCGGTTCGGCTCGCCCGCCGCGATGAACTTGACGATCGGGAGCCGGAGCCCTTCCTGGAAGATCTCCTCCGCGCCGAGCGCGTTGCTTCCGGCGACGATCCCGCCGACGTCGGAGTGGTGCGCGACCGTCGTCGCCCATGCCGCGAGTCGGCGCGACGCACCCCCGCCCCGGTCCTCGTCCGTGAAGATGGGGGTCGTGATGTAGATGTCGGGGAGGTGCTGTCCGTCCGCCGCGTAGGGGTCGTTGAAGATGAAGACGTCGCCCGGGTCGATGCGGCCCTCGTACTGCGCGATGAGCTTTCGCATCGCGTCGTGGAAGCTCCCCATGTGCATCGGGGTGCAGATCCCCTGCGCGAGGGTGAGGCCGTCCGCGTCGAGGAGCGCGGTCGAGAAGTCGAGCGAGTCGCGCACGATCCCCGAGTGGGCGGTCCGCATCAGGGTGAGGGCCATGTCGTCTGCGATGGTGTCGAAGCAGCTCCTGAGGAGCTCGAGCTGGAACGGATCGATGGCGTGGGCGGTGGGAGCGATACGAGTCGTGTTGGGTTGTCTGGCCATATCAGTCCGTATCCTCTTCACTTCCGGACCCGCGCGGCGTTCGGGCGACGCGGGAATGTCGCCCGCGGCGCATCGCACTCTCGAGGTGCCCCTGCGTCGCCAGACGATCAACGCGTTCTTTGCGCTCCCGCATGGGCGGTACGTACCCGAGGTCTTGTCTGGCTACCCGATGATCGTCCCGCTGCCGGTCTCTTCGCCAGCTTCTCCTGACAGCGTTGTCCGCTGCACGCTTCACGGCGCGGGCTGCTGCCTTGAATCCCTCCGGACTGAGCTTGGTTTCGTTCCACCAGCCCCCGATTCGATCTCCCTGCCCATCGCTGACCCGTCCGTGCTCTACCGCCTTCCGGTAACTGATGAGGCCCCGCCGAGTCGACAGGGGTCCGAGCGGGAGTTCCTCTCCGTTTGCCTTTGTGATCAGACCCATGACCGTAGGTGGTCTCCCTTGGGAATTCGTTACCCAGACGTAGATCTCCTGCCCGTTCAGTCTCTCGCAGATGGCGTGCTCGGGTGGGCGCTGTGCATCACGGATCATGGCGGAGTACTTTCAGGATTTTTTCAACCTGCGGATTCTGAAGCAGGGGATGCGGCGCGAGTTGCTTGAAGCTCGATGATAACGTTGCCGAGCCGATCGAGGCGCGCGGTGCAGTCCGGGGGCACGACGCAGGTCCCCTCGTACTCCTCGATGACGAACGGGCCGGGCCGCAGTTTGCCGCCAAGGCGCCCCCGCCCGATGACCGGCGTGTCGATGAGCCCCACCGCGGGACCGAAGTACACGGCGCGGCGCGCGTCCGGGCCGGCGCGCGAGGCGGGGTCGAACGGTGCGGGCTCCACGATTCCGGCCGGGCGCCGCGTGCCGACGAGGCGGAGGTTCACGATCTCGACCGGAAACTCCCCCGAGAACGCGTGGCCGTAGCGGGCGAGGTGCTCGGCCTCGAAGCGCTCGCAAAGATCGGCGACCACCCGCGCGTCGAGGCGCCCGTTCGCCGCGTCCGCTCCCGGGCCGCCGAAGGGAACGGTGAGCTCATACGCCTGCCCGGCGAAGCGGCAGTCCGCCTGGCGCGAGAATCGGATGTCCTCGCGCGGCCCGCCGACGACGGCCGCGATGCGCTCCGCGAGGGCCGCGTACTCGCGCTCCGCCTCCCCGAGGGGGGCGTCCGCCGCGAGGTGCAGGAACGGGGCCGTCTCGTTCATCTCGAGGTTCGAGAAGAGGAGGCCGAGGGCGCTGAACACTCCGGCCGCGACCGGCAGCACCACGCGCTCGACCTGGAGCACCCGGGCGAGGTCCACCGCGTGCACCCCGCCGCTCCCCCCGAAGGCGACGAGGGTGAAGTCGCGGGGGTCGCGTCCCCGGTAGGTGGTGACCGCCTTCACCGCCTTCATCATGTTCGCGTTGGCGACGGTGTGGACCCCGAACGCGGTCTCGACGACGCCCCGCCCGAGCGGCTCCGCGAGGCGCGAGGCGATGGCGGCTTGCGCGCGCTCCGCGCGCACGGGAACCGTTCCCCCGGCAAGCGCCTCCGGGTTGAGATAGCCGAGGACCACGTTCGCGTCGGTCACCGTCGGCTCGTCGTTCCCGGTGTCGTAGCACGCGGGTCCCGGGACCGCGCCCGCGCTCTCTGGCCCCACCTTGAGCGAGCCCGCCTTGTCGAGCCAGGCGATGGAACCGCCCCCCGCCCCGACCTCGGAGATGTCGATGACGGGAAGCTTGAGGGCGTAGCCGCCGCCGCCCATGAGCGCGCTCCGCGACGACATGCCGCCCCCCACCTCGTACTCGTCGGCGAAGAGGACCCGCCCGCGCTCGATGAGCGAGGCCTTGGCGGTGGTCCCCCCCATGTCGAGGGTGATGAGGTTGTCGAACCCGGCCCGCGCCGCGAAGTGCTGGGCGCCGATGACCCCTGCGGCGGGGCCGCACTCGACGATGCGGGCGGGGTTCGCGACCACCGCGCCCGCGTCGAGGATGCCGCCGCTCGACTGCATGACCATGAGCCGGCCGCCGATGCCGGCCCCTTCGACCTGGGAGACCATCGAGCGGACGTAGCGTTCGACCGGAGGCCCGACGTAGGCGTTGATGACGGTCGTGGAGGTGCGCTCGTACTCGAGCTTCTGGGGGAGCACGTCGACGGAGAGGGAGACGAAGGCGCCGGGGAGCATCTCCCGGAGGATCTCGCCCGTCCGCCGCTCGTGGGCGGGGTTCGCGAAGGAGTGGAGGTAGCAGACCGCGACCGCCTCGATCCCGGCGGCCCGGATGCGCTCCGCCGCCACCCGCACTCCCGTCTCGTCGAGAGGATGGAGCACCTCGCCGCGCGGTCCCGTCCGCTCCCCGATCTCGAAGCGGAGCTGGCGCGGCACGAGCGGGGGCGGGCGCTCGTAGAGGGGCTCGTAGAGCTCCGGCACCCGTACCCGCCGGAGCTCGAGCACGTCGCGGAACCCGCGGGTGGTGAGGAGCGCGGTCGGCGCGCCCTTGCCCTCGAGGATCGCGTTGGTCGCGACGGTGCAGCCGTGCAGCAGCTCCTCGAGCGCGCCGGGCGGCGACCCGAGCTCCTCGAGGAGGCTCCCAACGCCCGCGATGACCGCGTCCGCGTAGTTCGCCGGCGTCGACGGAAGCTTCCGGGTCGCGAGTCGCCCGTCGGGAGTGAGCACGGCCACGTCGGTGAACGTCCCGCCGATGTCGGCGGCGGCGCGGGTCACGGGATTTGAATCGGACATCGTCGTCAGCTCAAACGATGAACAGGGGATCTCGCCTTTCGGGACCGTGCGGTGTGCGGCCGAGGGCTCGCTGGCACTCTGCAGGGTTGCTCCTCCACGAGGCTCGAATTCACAACCGAAAACCGGAGCGCACGGTCAATTCCGATGCCTGGCTCATTCGGTGCGGTGCTCTTCACGGCGAGACTGAACGCAGGAACGTTCCCGCGTCGCCGGCAACCACCGCCGCCTGAGCCGGATCGGAGCGAAAAAGGCGGACAAAGCTCCGTGCGCAGTTGGTATGCGGAGAGGTCGGTTCTAGCATCTTCTCGACGAGCGCGGCTGATTCCGCCGCCGCGTCTCCCTGGTCGTCGGTCCGCACGAGGAACGCGTGGAGCAACAGGAGGACCAATGCCCGTTCCTTCATCAGGTTCTTGCGCGCGATGACGTCGTCGAGACTGAAGAAGGCGATCGTCGCCAGTCCGCGGAGCCTCGTTGTCGGATCATCGGACGTGCTCCGCGGAAAGATCCCGTGGAAATCGATGACTGCTTCCGGATCGACATCCAGGTGTCCAATCGGAAAAAGGAGCCAGGGTCTCTCGCCCATCAGTTTTCCGGGATCGTCACCACCCAGGTCGTACTCGCCCGCGATGGGAAAGCAATCTTTCTTGAGTCCCGAGTTGCACGCCTTGCACGCGGCTGCGTAGTTCGACAAGTGGTAGGCCAGAAGGTGGTATCCCTTGTCCGAGCCGGGAGGTTCGGTCAGTGACACGCCCTCACGGACGAGCTCCGGAGGGCACTCCCACTTCTTGACGTTTCCCTTGGGCCGATAGTGTTCGAGGTCGAGTTCGTAGCGGCCGAGTTTCTCCGCTTCGAACTGACGTTCACAGAAGCAGCACTTGGCGCCCCCCTGCACTTCCATGAAGACAGGCTTCACTTCGCCCCATATCGAGCTCTTCTCTTCGTACTTTCCCTTCGTGCGGAAGCCCTCGGTTCGGCTCTTCGCCCTTTCGAGCCATCCCGGGACGCGCTCGTCCACCAAGGCCTCAAGTTCGTCGAGCGCAATGTCGTACCGAATCATGACTCCGCGCCCGACAGCTCGGCCATCAGCTCCCGGGCCGACCCGACGTCTCCTTGGCGGGTTTGCTCGAGAAGCTGCCGAATCCGGTCGGACTGGGCTGCAGAGCGAGTCGTACGGAGTCCGAAGAGCTCCGTCAGGAGGATCTGGTCGGCGTCGAGCTTCGATAGGTCCACTCTCGTCCGGGTGAGGAAGCTGGTGCCGTTCTTGCGTTGCCGCGCGATGACGATGTTTGGCCACTCGAGCGAACCGACCAGGAGCGGGCTGTGAGACGTGGCTATGAACTGAATTTTCGGCAATGCGCCTGCGAGGCGCGGGAGCAACTCCAACTGCCAGGCCGGATGGAGGTGCAGGTCGACCTCGTCGACCATGACGATGCCCTGATTCTGGTCGAGCCTCTTTCCGCTGGGGCAGGTCTCACAGACGTGATACAGAAGATCGCCGATCCAACCCATGAACGCTTGGTATCCGTCCGAAAGGGCGGGGAACGGGACGCGCGTACGCCCGTGCTGGAAGACATACTCGCCGTCTTCCATCTGGCCGGTGAATCGGTACCGCCCAGGTCCGAGGAGGCGATTGATGAGTGCTCGTACCTGGACGAAGCGCCCCCGATTTCCGGCCTGATATCGAGGGAGCCAATGACTCAGGGGGAGCAGAGAGTAGGTCTCCTCGAAGAGGCCCATGACCCGGCGCGCGCGCGTGAACGACGACGCTTGTCGTCCGGCCATGTCGACACGCTCCACCTTCTCGACTTGGCGACTCGCGCCATATCCCACGAAGAAGAAGGCGTCGGAGCTCTTGCTGTAGATTGGGCTCCATGCGTCCTCGTCCTGGTGCACCCACTTGAAGCGCTCCAGGTCGCCGCGTCGCTCCACGCGCAGACGGGACTCGATTCGCGACATGCTGTCCGGATCTTCGCCCTTTCGATCCTGCGCATTGACCGTGTAGCGGGCCTCGATGAGCGCCCCGCCCTCGGCTGATCGGCCGGATTCGCGGCGGATCAGGTGGTACGGAAAGATTCCGGAGTCTGTGACCGCCGGGCCAAGAGACGCCAAGGCGATCCCCTTGAGGAGGGTCGTCTTCCCGGACCCATTGCCTCCGATCACGAGGTTCATGTTTCCGAATCGCGGAGGTTCCGGGCTGTCGAACGCTAGTGCGTCGGGATGCACGAAGTCGATGGACGTCTTCCGGAACGACCGGAACTTCTGCATCGTGATCGAGTCGATATACATGAACGAGTGGCGAGAGTCCGTACCGACCCTGACTATGGCATGAATGAGCAAGGTGTGCGACCGTTCCCCGGCTCCATCGGGTCACGGACGGCCCGGCTTCGAACCCCGGCGGGGTCACCGGTTGCCGACGCTCCGCCCCGGGTCCGTGCTGGCCCGAGCGCGCCTCCGATCGCCGAATCACGGTCCGGACCGCCGGTCCGTACAGGAGTCGAAGAATTCCGGAGCCGCGGATCGAGCCCGCGGAAACCCGCTCCGGACATACCCTGCGGGGTTCAATCAGCCCTGATTTCAACCGTCATGACGCCGCGGTTGTTTCCGTAGATCACGTCGTTCACGAGCAGCACGAGCTCGCCGTCGTCCGGCGCCCGGAACGCGAACGGCACCGCAGGGTCGTTCTGATTCAGGATCGGAAAGACATCGCGCCCTCGATCGATGCGGCCGATCAACTGGAACCAGTCGCCTTGGGGATACGGCCGTAGCCACTCCACTCCTTTCGCGAGGTACCGGGTCAACCCTTCGAATTCGACACCACGCGGTGAAGCAACATAGTCGCCGTCGCGCCATCCGTCAGCCGCGATGAACCGCACCATGTAGGTCTCGTCTCTTGCGAGCAGCAGCCCCGTCCGGTTGCGGTTGCGCTTTGCCACGACCAGGACGCGGGCGATCTCGCCACGACCCAGCCGGCGAGCACCACAAACGCCGGCGCAGGAGGATTCCGGTTTCGGAGAAACACTTTTCGTTGCCCGCCCGGCAGAGTCCAACTCCGATTCGCCCGAGAGCGATGCAGACGGGAGCGCCAGCGCCGATAACACCAGGATGGGTAACAGCCACCAGATTCCCGCGGCTCTGGCAATGAGCCTTGCCGTTCGGGACGCAACGGGGATCGGAGGTGGAGCAACCATCGTTGAACGTAACCAAGTCTGAAATGCATGCTCATCGTCCTCGATCTTCACAACCCGGTTCGTCCAGTAGACCGCTCCGATGACCATCGCGAGCACGATCGTCCGAACCGGAAACTTGAGGCCGGCCTCGATGAGGTTCGCCGGCAGTCCCGGTGTGAAGAATCGGGCGAGCTCTGCAGGCAACCGTGTAATGGGCTCCGTTGCCGAGCCGAATGCTGCGATCGCAAACAGAGCCCCTGGCACCACCAGTGCATTGATCGCGAAGGAGAGATAGTACAGCCGCCTCCGCGTTCGTTCGAAATCCACGAATCCTCCGATAGCCGTCAATCTGGCCAGTCAGTCGCGCTCGATTCTGAGGTCGTTCTGAACGACTTCGTACTGACCCGGCCGCAGGACCTTCGGCGCGTAGTAGTCGGTTGCACGCTCGATCCGCTCGAGCACGCTCTCGTGGACCGCGGGGGACTCATCCGCTCCCGCATAGGGGTCGCGACGTGCGTAGCGGTAGAACATGCCCCACCCGGTGCGCGAATCGTACAAGCGTCCGTGCGGATCGGCATCTTCACTGTACTCGCGCCACTTTCTCTCGAGAAACCGCAGCCCGCATGCGTCCGCCTGGCGCATCATCCAGAGGAGCGGGACGAGAGACAGCGAGTCTTTCGGGTAACCGCCTCCGATGTTCGAATGTACGCCGGCAAACCACACCTGTCTGACGGTTTGCTCTCCGGACCGCGCTCCGTCGTCTCCCTCCGCCTTGGGCGCCTCGTTTTCGTTCGAATCCGAGGGTTCGGGATCGACCTCGCCCTTCGGATCCGAGTTCGGAACCTCCCAGACCAGGGGATGAAAAGTCCTGCGTTCGTCGTCGAGGGCAAGCGCTTGGCATGCGTGGCGAATGGCGGGATGGGGCTTGAGATCGTGAAAGTGCCAGGGTCGGCGCTTGAACAGACATCGCCAAACGGGGTCCGCCCGTTCCTTCAGCCCGTCGAACGGCACGCCGACCGCGTCGACAGTATCCCACACCCCGACGAAGTGGATCGGCACTGATCGTAGACTCAGGTCACCGATTCCCAGAGCCTTGCGAATCCGGTCCGCACATTCGCCGCGGGGGATCCGTTTCTCGCTCCGGTACGCGCTGAGAACTCGCTTCACGGCGCGCTTGCGATCTCGCCGTCCCCCTTCGAGGAGGGCGTCGCGCTCAAGGAGACCGCAACGGCAAATCATGCCGGCGAGCGAGCGCACGGTAAACGCCCCGCGGCTGAATCCGAACAGGAATATCCTGTCTTCCGTTTCGTAGTTCAGGGCGAGAAACTCGTAGGCTTCGCAGATGTTGCGGCTCAACCCCCACCCGAAGGCCCCGCCAAACAGCCGCAGCAGGCGAACGTTGTGGGTTCCTACACCGTCGTCGTAGAAGGTGATCTGCTCACGGTCCCCCCCTCGGTTTCGCTCGACAGCATTGAAGATGCGCCAGACGTTCGTGCCGCGTTTCTTTCCGCCGCTGTTGCCGGTCCCGTCAGAGCATATGACGATGTTCTTGCCCATCGGTCCTCCGTTCGGACAGAGATTCGGATCCCGACGATTCGGGTCGGCGCGATGGGTCCGTCAACCGGAACCGCTCTCTTCGACGAGTAGGCTCGCTCGGCGGGCCGGGAAGCTGCGTCGCAGTCAGGAGTCGGAACGCGGTTCGTTCCCCGGGGCTCGGTAGCGCTCCTCCTCCGCGTAGTAGTCGTCGAGGCCGGCGACCCGGTTGAGGTGCGGCCAGGAGACGATGCGCTCGGGATGCCGGCCGGCGCGCATCGCCTCGCACGCCTCCTCCATGGCCCGCACCGACACGTTGAGGAGGGTCGCCGCCCACAGCATGAGCTTGAACCCGAGGTGCTCCAGGGTCTCCGCGCTCACCTTCTGCTCCGGAACTCCTTCGACGGTGACGTACATCTTGGGGAGCGATACCGCCCGCGCCACCCGCTCGAGGTCCGCGGCGCTCTCCGCCCCTTCCACGTAGACGATGTCGCAGCCCGCGTCCTGGTAGGCCCGAGCTCGCCACAGCCCTTCCTCGATCCCCAGGGTGGTGGCCGCATCCGTCCGCCCGAGGACGAGGATGTCCGCCCCCTCGTCGCGGGCGTCGACCGCGGCCCGGATCCGGGCCACCGCCTCGGCCCGGTCCACCACCTCCACGCCGCGGGCGAAGCCGCAACGCTTCGGAGCGCTCTGGTCCTCGATCATCACCGCCGCGAACCCCGCCCCGGCGTAGCCCGCCACCGTGCGCTTGACGTTGACCGCGTTTCCGTACCCGGTGTCCCCGTCCCCGATGACCGGGATGGACACCGCGGCGCAGATGTCGCGCCCCTGGTCCAGCATCTCCCCGAACGAGACAGGGCTCGTTTTTTGTCCGCCCGGCGAGCGGCGTGAGGTGATCGCGCGGCTGGTCATTTCGTTCTCGATGTGGCAGTGTGCCGTCCATGGCGACGCTGCCGGCCCCGGATTCGTCCATTGATCTGCGTGCGGTCACGGTGCGCCCGACTTGGGGCGCGCGGGAGCACCGGCGCTGGGACCGGCTGGTGGAGGAGCACCACTACTTGCGATTCCACGGCGTCGTCGGCAAGGGGCTGCGCCATGTCGCGGTGCATGGCGAGACCTGGCTCGCCCTGATCGGCTGGCAGCCGGGCGCGTTCAAGCTGGCCGTGCGCGACCGCTGGATCGGCTGGTCGGCGGAGCAGCAGTTCCGGCGCCTGCATCTGATCGCGAACAACTCGCGCTTCGTGATCCTGACGCCTGAGCGGGTTCCCAACCTGGCCTCGCGGGTTCTGGGGCTGAGCCTGCGGCGGCTGTCTGCGGACATCCAGGCGGTGCATGGATACCCGGCGCTCCTGGCTGAGACCTTCGTCGATCCCGCGCGCTTCGCCGGCACCTGCTACCGCGCGTCGAACTGGCGCTCGCTGGGGATGACGCGCGGCTTTGCCCGTGACCCCGGAGCTGCTCCGCGCTGGCGCCACCACGGCCAGCCCAAGGAGGTCTTCGTGTTCGAACTTACCGATGGCGCCGCCGAAGCGCTGAGCCGGGCCGAGACCCCGGCGAACTGGAACGCCGAGCAACACAGCGAGCCGATGACGGCGCCCCGGCTGCGGAGCCTCTTCGAGTGCCTGGGCGAGGTGCCCGAGTGCCGCCATGCCCGGGGCAAGCGCTATCCCTTGAAGACCGTGCTGGCGGTTGCCGTCGCCGCCCGCCTTGCCGGCTACCGGGGCTCGACAGCCTTCGCCCAGTTCGCCGCCCTGCTCTCGCAGGAGCAACTCGAGGCGGTCGGCGCGTTCTGGAGCCCTTCGAAGAAGCGCTACACCGCGCCCGCGATCACCACCTTCCACAACATCCTTGCCGCCCTGCCGCCGGAGACGCTGGACAACGCCATCGGCCGGTGGACCGGCCAGCACGGCGGCGCGCACGCCCCGGTCGCCATGGACGGAAAGGACCTGCGCGGCGCCTCGAAGCAGACCGAAGACGGGCGGCGCATGATGGTCGCGGCGCTGGTGCACAAGACCGGCATGGTCCTCGGGCAGGTCGAGGTCGATAGAAAGAGCAACGAGATCCCCGCCGTGCGCGAACTCTCCAGCAGTCTCGACCTCGCGGGCCGGACCGTCACCCTCGATGCGATGCACGCCCAGCACGAGACCGCGCGCTGCCTGCTCGGGCGTCGCGCCGACTACGTGGTCACCGCGGTGAAGGACAATCAGCAGAACATCCTCGAAGACCTCAAGGCGATCGACTTCTCCGACGCGCCGTGGCACGAAACCGTCGACAAGGGCCATGGCCGCATCGAGCGCCGCCGCTGCGCCGTGGTCGACCTCTCCGCTGCCGAATGGGACGGCTACGCCAACCTTCACGGACGCCGCCAGGCGATGCGCATCGAACGCGAGCGCGAGATCCTCAAGACCGGCGAGCGCAGCGTCGAGGT
Organism: Gammaproteobacteria bacterium; assembly: GCA_022823045.1. GTDB lineage: Bacteria > Pseudomonadota > Gammaproteobacteria > HK1 > HK1 > JAJDXW01. The sequence goes on along the minus strand of JAJDXW010000054.1, from coordinate 516 downwards.
GACCTGGAGCCTGACCTCGCTCGGCGCAGACCGTGCCGGGCCCGAGGAGCTTCTGGCTCTGGTCCGCAATCACTGGCACATCGAGAACCGGCTCCACTATGTGCGCGACTTCACCTACGACGAAGACCGCTGCCGGGCGCACGTGCGCCACCTGCCGCGCAATCTCTCCTGCCTGACCAACGCGGCCATCGCCATCGTGCGCTGCGACGGGCGCTTCCGCTTCCTGCCCGAGGCCAACCGGCATTATGCCGCCCGCGCCCAGGAGGCCCTCGACGCGATCCTGATCGCGCCCGCTGCATGATCCTGCGCGCGTAACCGCGTCGCAGAGCGCGACGGGACGCGCCGTCGAACGGCGCGGCGGGATCGCTTTGCCCGGCGAGCCCGAAAACCGAACCCTACCCGCCCCCGCGGACCCCATGCAGCCGCCCAGCCAAGCTCGGCCAGGACCTTCATCGGCCCAAGCCTGCCAGCTCTCGGTCATCCCGCCCCCTCAGCCACGACTAAAAAATGTTCCTG
>JAJDXW010000352.1 GCA_022823045.1 Gammaproteobacteria bacterium | reverse complement strand
CAGGCCGCGAGCTGGACCCTCCTCGAAGCGGTGACATGGGACCGGGACGGCATCACGAGCCGCGACTGGGAGAGCTACCCGATCCTCCGCTTCGACGCGATCCCGGAAGTGAAGACGGTGCTCGTGGACCGGCCCGGCGAGCCCTTCCTCGGGGCCGGCGAGGCGTCCTGCGGCCCGGCCGGGGCCGCCATCGCGAACGCGGTGTTCGACGCGACCGGGGTCCGCGCCCGCCGCCTCCCCCTCACCCTGGAGAACCTCCGCTCGGCCGCCGCCCGGGATTGAACCGGCCGCCACCACCCCGGCCCCGGACCGCGCTCACCGCCACGCCCCGGCGCCCTTGACGACGAGGTCCAGGCCGACGAACTTCCGCCGCGATACCAAGCGAAGATTGCGGTGCCGCAACGGCTGGTGGCGACCAGGCGCTGGTACCGGTCGATGCTCACCACCTTGGATGGCCAACCCACCCGTTTCGAACAACCGGAGCGGGCGGCTGGAATCCGAAGCGCACGCGAGTGATATCGCCGGGTTCAACAACCCTCAATGAAATCCATAGAATGTATTCGCAAGTTGGGCTAGTACCGGGCAATTGCCAAGGCTAGCATGCGTCGTCAGTCCTGAGTAGGGAAACGGCGTACGGCGCCATCGCGCAGTGGTTACCCAAGCCTTCATCCCCAAGTCCGAGCTGATCGAATGGCTCCGGCAGGCGGTTCGACACCGCGAAAACGTAGCCGTCAAGATATTTACCCACCCCAAGCGAGAAACGCTCGTGGTACGGCTGTCCAATGGACGGCTGGTGAATATCGCCAGCGAGGGTCACGGCCCTCTCGACGCGCTGATGATCCTGGCGGAATGCGAGCAGGTCAAGTTCAGCTACAACTCCGTACGGCCGAGCGAAAGCGGCGAGCTCATGTCATCGGACGCGTTCGTGAGGTGGCTCGATTCCGTGGACGACGCGCGCCCGAATGAACCCGACGCGGGCTCCGACCTCTCGTCCCGCGTTGCGGAAGGCGACCGCTGGTCGGGCGCGCTTCGGAGCGGGCAAGTCAGGAAGAGCGGCGCGAGGGCGTTGACGGGGGTGGTGTCAGTGGTGGCGGTGGTGGCGGTGATCGCCGCGGCAGGGTTCTACTTGAGCGGTGGCGACCTCGCCGATCTGTCCGAGGAGGCAGGGAGCGTGGTGCGCCCGGCGAGGACACCGGCCGGAGATCGTACGGCAGGCATCGAGCTCGTCGCGACGTCCATCGTCGAGCCCACGACTTGGCGGGCCGGACGCAGCTATCGTCTCGACGGCCTCGTCTTCGTGGAGAGCGGAGCTCGTCTCGTCATCGAGCCGGGCGTGACCGTGGTCGGCGGGCCGGGCGCCGCGTTGATCGTGACCCGGAACGCGACGCTACAGGCGCGCGGCACCCCGACCGAACCGATCGTGTTCACCAGCGCCAAGCCCGAGGGGGAGCGGGCGGCCGGTGACTGGGGGGGGTGGTACTGCTCGGCAATGCACCCATCAACCGAGGCCAAGCCAGTGTCGAGGGGGTTTCCCACGGCGACCGGAGGGCGGCCTTCGGCGGCGATGACCCCACCTCGAATTGCGGGGTCCTGGAGTACGTTCGCATCGAGTTCGCCGGCTACCCGATCGGCGCCGGCAACGAGTTGAACGGACTGACGCTCGGTGGATGCGGCGGGGGAACGCTCGTGCGCTACGTCCAGGTCCATCGCAGCCACGACGACGGCATCGAGATATTCGGAGGCACCGTGGACCTCAAGTACGTCTTCGTCAGTCACGCGGGCGACGACTCCTTCGATTGGGACATGGGCTGGACCGGGCGATCCCAGTTCGTGATCATCCAGCAGCATCCCGACATGGGTGACACCGGCTTCGAGGGCGACAACTGGCCGCAGCGGCCCTCGGCACGACCAATCTCGAAGCCGCGGATCTACAACGTCACCATGGTCGGCTCCCGCAGCCCGAACCGGGCTCAGCGTGCGATTGTCGTGCGCCACGGCTCCGGTGGGGAGTTCCGCAACTTCGTGATTACCGGCTTCTCGCTGGAGTCCATTGATCTGCGCGGGGAACTCACCGCCCAGCGCATTGCGTCGGAGATGCTCTCTTTCGGCAGCATCGTCATGTCGAAGATCGGACCCGACGGGGCCTCGTACTTCAGACATGAATCAGGGATAAACGATGATGACGGCGGATTCGATGAACGGCGCTACTTCTCCGAGATTGCACCCGATATTCTGCTGGAAGTACCGGACCCTCTCGGGCCCGATGCCTTTGACCTCACCGAGCCGGACTTCAAGCCGGTTGCCGCCTACATCGGCGCGGGGAGCCAGTGGTCACCGCCCGTCAACGACGAGTTCTGGGACGAGGATGCGAGTTACTACGGCGCGGTGCGCTACGGCGCGGGGGCAAGCTGGCTGCACGGTTGGACCGCCTGCCCGGAAAGCTGAACCGCAGGCTGCGGGTGGCCGGGACGTCGCACGCGGCGCAGCGCAGCAGGGAACGACCTTCGAGGACATATCTTGCGTCCGGGAAAGGTAGGGCCGCACCGTACCCAGGAACAGGCCGGGGAGGCTGGAGGTTCATTTCACCCCTCTCCGCGACCGACTCCAGGGAGATCCTCATGCGGTCGGGCGGCACGGTATCGACAGGAATCAGGAAGCGAAATTTCAATGGCACACGAGAAGATGACAATCGATGCGATCCGGTGTCGCGCGCACGGAGCGGCCGTTGCGATGGCGACCACTCCGAAGGGGGGCTGCCGGCCATGGGGCGCAGGTGCGGCCCGGTCCTGGGTCGTTCAGCGACTCGGGGCGGCTGGTGTACTGCTCGCGGCGCCCGCGGTTGCGCGGGCCGACGTGCTCGACTCCGGTGATACCGCATGGATGATCTCCGCCACCGCCCTGGTGCTGTTCATGGCCATCCCCGGCCTGGCGTTGTTCTACGCGGGAATGGTCCGGAGCAAGAACGTTCTTTCGATATTCATGCAGTGTTTCGCAATCGCCGGCCTGGTGAGCATCCTTTGGGCGATCTATGGCTACAGTATCGCATTCAGCGAAGGGAACCCGATCATCGGTGGTCTCGGGAGGGCGTTCCTGAACGGTTTGACCGTTGAGGCGATGAGCGGGACGATTCCCGAGACGGTGTTCATGATGTACCAGTTGACATTCGCGATCATCACCCCGGCCCTGATCGTGGGGGCCTTCGCAGAGCGGATGAAGTTCTCGGCGATGCTCGTGTTCATGGCGCTCTGGGTCACCCTGTGCTACGTGCCGGTGTGTCACTGGGTCTGGGGCGGAGGATGGCTCGACAGGCTCGGCATTCTCGACTTCTCCGGCGGGACAGTGGTTCACATCAATGCCGGGGTCGCGGCTCTCGCGGCGGTGCTGGTGCTCGGACCGCGAAGGGGCTACCCCGAGACGGCAATGCCCCCGAACAATCTCGCATACACGAGCATCGGAGCCGCCATGTTGTGGGTCGGCTGGATCGGATTCAACGCGGGCTCCGAGTACGCTGCGAACGGGGTGGCGGGGATGGCGCTGGTGGCGACTCAGCTCGCAGCCGCCGGCGCCGCGCTCATGTGGATGTTTTGCGAGTGGATCCGTCACGGCAAGCCGAGCGTGCTCGGACTCGCGTCGGGCGCCGTTTCCGGGCTCGTCGCGATCACCCCGGCCTCGGGGTTCGTCGGGCCGATGAGCGCGATCGTGATCGGCGCGGTGTCCGGTGTCGTGTGCTTCTTCGTCGCGACGGTGTTGAAGAATGCGCTGCGTTACGACGATTCCCTCGACGTGTTCGGAATCCACTGCGTGGGCGGTGTCGTCGGCGCGTTGCTGACTGGCGTGTTCTGCGCAGGGACATTCGGCGGCGCCGGGTTCGGTGAAGGAAACGCCTCGAT
>JAJDXW010000172.1 GCA_022823045.1 Gammaproteobacteria bacterium | reverse complement strand
CGCGCGGCGGAGACCGCCGCGCGCCACTGGAGCCGGTCATTCAGGGTCGCCGCCGGCAAGGGCCGGGAGCTGCTTCGGCGTCTCCCGGGAGACTCAGTCTCGATCGGCTCGGTTTCGCGAAGGCACCCGGTTTTCCCTTGGCATTGGCTGGACGGGTGCGGCAGAATTCGGGAGTTGGGCGCGGCGGAGCGGAGTACGGCATGAGCTTGATTCCGGGTGCGAGGATGTGGCTTCCATGCGAGGTGAAGCCGGGACCGTTCTCCGACGAGCGCATGGTTCTGATCATGGCCGACGGCAACGAGTGGCTCGGCTTCGTGAACGTCAGGTGGCTGAGGAACCAGCGCACGGAGGGCAACGATGAGGTGCTTGCGACGGTAGTCGATGTCGATGACCCTACTTTTCGCGCACGAATCCCCGGGAGTGCGCTGCAGAGTCGGTTTTTTCAGGGGCGTGTAGATCACGCCGTTCCCGGTGATCCTGTCCAAGCCTGAGATCAGACGGCGGCTGGATTCCGGAAGGTTGTCAATCGATCCCGTCCCGTCCGACTCACGCATCGGAGCCGTGTCGATCGATCTCCGGCTCGGTCGGAAGTTCACGAGCTTCAAGCAGGGAGGGCTGCCAGAGCACATACCGGTTATCCGCGTCAGGCCGTCGCTCTTCGGCTCTATGGACCTGTGGACTCATGAGGAGGTGGATACCTTCGATATCGAGCCACGGGGGTTCGTGCTCGCCCAGACCTTGGAACGCGTTGGGTTGCCGAACGATCTGATGGGGTTGGTGGAAGGTCGAAGCAGTTGGGCCCGAGTGGGCCTCAGCGTGCACTTGACCGCGCCAAAGATCGATCCCGGATTCAATGGCACGATCACGCTCGAAATCGCGAACATGGGTCCGGCCAAGGTGCAACTGGTTGCGGAGGAAGACGAGCCCGCACAGCTTATGCTGTTTGAACTCAGGGAGCCTCTCGACGCAGCCGACCTGTACGGCGCCGACGAGAGCGACATCTTCCAGTACCAATCCGAGCCCATCCCGCGAAACAGACGGTAGACGCAACGCCGACGCGTTGCGCGCATCCGGATTGATTACCGGTGCTCCGGCGATGAAATCGCGAGTCAGCTCGACGGTGCGCGGGTAGAATTGTCGCGGATCAGCCGGTGTCCGTGTAGGGTGAGCCCCTTCTCGGACAGCAGCTCCTGCCAGCCGCGCCGGGTGCCGATGTGCGCGGTGTCGTCGAAAAGCCCCTTCGTCTCCTCCTGCCGGGTGAGGCGGGCGAACTTGGCGTGGAGCGGGTGGTCGGGAGTGAGGAAAGTCTCCTTGCGGTGCAGGATGGGTGGATTGCTTCGGTCCCGGTAGTCCCGCTCTCGCAATCGAAACGTCTGGAGGTGCACGGTGAGGGATTCGGCGAGCGCGGGATGGGGGTCGGATTCGAACTCGGGATAGGAGAGGTAGGAGATCTTCGGCTCGCCGGTGTGCAGCTTGATGACGTTCGCGCCGTCGACGCGCCCGATGTAGCCGCGTGCGCAGCCTTCGTAGAGGCGAAGCAGGGGATGAATGTTCTCGAGGGCACTCTCGTGGACGTAGAGGGCGGATGGCGTGAGCTTGCCGACCTCCGAACGTTTGGCGGCATTCCGTACCCGTTCCATGTCGCCCGCGGCCAGCAGCGCCACGTCCGCCTGCTCGCACGCGTTGCGGTAGGTCGAGAAGATGCTCCGAACGTCGCGGCGCACCGGAAGGGGTAGCTGGCCGAAGCGGAGTCTTCCGTCGAATCGTGACAGCGCCAGAAAGAGCAGGAGGTCCTGCCCGCGGGCGGTGATGACCTTCCGCCACTCGTCCGGGTCGTGCCCGCGCTCGACCAGCCGTAGCGCGCGACGTAGGCTGCCGAACCGTTCCCGGATCTCGTCGCATTCGGCAAGCTCGTCCTCCGCCGGCGCCCGTCCGCGTTCTTCGAAGAACTCGATGAGCGGCTTCAACAGTTCCTTGTGCTCGTCGATGCTGGACTGGACTGACGGGAGAGCATGTCTTCGCTGCCTTCGGTATCGACTGGCAAGGAAGCCGATCCGATCCGCGCTGTCGCGAAAGACGTAGAAGACCCCCGGCCCTGCAGCCACCGCTGGTTCCGGCACGTGCTCCTCGATCCAATCCTTGAGCTCCGCCTGCTCGTAGAGCTTCTGGAACGTCGTAATCGAGGTGACGAATCCGTCCGCGTACGGTTCGACGGGCGCGAAGTCAGGGGTCTCGGAGGCGAGCCGGGCGGATACGATCAGTGCCTTCTCGGAAAAGGACCAGGCTTGCACGAGGCACTCCGCCCGCTCCTCGGCATCTTCGATCACGTTGACGACATAGCCGAGGTTGACGATCTCGGCCGGGGCGAGCTCGCCATCCCGCTGGTGCCCGGGGTCCCATCCCCACGACCGGACTCCGTGCAGGCCGAGGTACCGAACGTCGTCGCCGAGTCCGCACCCGTAGTCAAAGACGGTGGCGGTGGGACCGATCAACCCGTCGGCGAGGGCCGTCTTGATCGGGCGCGAATAGTCGGTCCGGGATATGGCCGTCTTGAGGCGATTGCGGGGAAGTATGGCCGCGAGGTTCATCGCGACATCGGGAGCTTCACCAGATCCGCGATGCTCTGAACGGAGCCTCCTGCCGCCAGGTAACCGATCCCCCGGGAGAGATGGAGGCGGAACTGGCGAGTGAGGACATCGGGGTCAACGCCCAATCCGTCCCGTACGCAACGGGTCCTCAGGAGCGCTTCGTACGCGTAGTGGTGCTGCCCTCCGAACACTCGCCAAGTCATTTCCACGTTGCTGTCCGACAGGATCTTGGTGTCCGGCGGAACCCCCTCCGTTGCCAATGATGTACAGAACGCCCAACGACAGAGAACGTTCCAGTTCTCGATGCCGGTCCGGCGCTTGAGCCGGACGAGCTGATCCTTGTCACGCTGCGAGAGCCGGATGTGCTCAATCATGGTCAGGCAGCGTCCTCAAGCTCGAAGTACCCCTTCGATACCGTCGTGGAGCGAGTGGAATCGTCCGCCCGCTTCCGACGCTCGAAGACCTTGAGGTCCCGGTCGAGCTGGTCAACCACGTTGAGCCCGAGCAGGTTAAGGATCGCGGACTCGATGAGCTCGGAAGTCTTCTCCGGATCGGCGTAGGCCTCGATCTGTTCGCCGTCGAAGAGAAAGAGGTGCGCGATTCCTGCGGGCATGAAGGTCCGGACCCGGGCCGACCAGTTTGCCGACGAGTACGATCGGGCGGTCCGGAGAAGGGGGCGTCAGATCAACCTGTTGGTGCCCGGCATAGACACCGAAGTCGTGCAGGGCGATGGAGTCGAGGATCACCCGAAGTCTCCTTCATCGCGGAGCTCGAAGTACTTCGAGGGCGGGGGAGCGGTCGCTTGGCGCACAGAAACGTCCTGCGAACGTTCCATCGCCTCCTGCCGCCATCTCGCGATATCGACTGCCTCCTCCTCGCTGCGATAGGCATTTCGCAGGAACGCCTTTTCGATCTCCTTGAATATCCCCCGCCGGCTTCCGTTGGCCGAGAATCGCTGCTCGACCGAGAGGAGCTCCCGGGTAAGCTCGAAATGGAGCCGGTCTTCGCCGCAGACTTCTTGCAGCGTTGCGACCTCCCGGTCTCCGAGCAGCCGGTCATCTCCATCCGCGTCTTCTCGCGGCCATGTCCGACCCGACGCCGCTTCGTAGATCGCGGGGAGCGTGTCCTCGATCTCGTGCTTGTCGGCTACCCAGATGCGTCGGATCTCCTTGAGCTCCCGCATGGTGATGAGCTCGATGTCCCGGACGTCCTCCGGCCCGCGCTCCCGGATGTGCCGTTCGACTTCGAGCACGCGCTTCAACCAGAGGTGGCGCACGTCTTGCCGGTAGGGTCCCGGAATCGGCCGGTCGTGAAAGAGCTGAACGTGGCCCGTCGAACGGCGGAAGTCCCGAAGGGAACGGTCGCCATCTTCCCCTCGGAGCCGGTAGTCGAGCTCGTTCCGGAGCGCGAGCAGGGGTTGCATCCACTCCTTCTCGGCATCGTTTCGGATCATCGCCTGCATGGAACGGTCCTTCTCGACCAGCGTGCAGACCCAGCACCCGAACCGGCTGTCACCGCAGCTCGGCGTCCCGGTATCCACGACAAGCGGACACTCTCCGTCTGCCGATGCGCCGCGGTACATCGACAGCAGATCACGGTTCGTGTGACCCCAGGGATTCTCGTGTTCGACCAGGAACAGCCAGACCTCGTCATTCGACCAGTTCTCGATCGGCGAATAGATGAACGAGTTGGGGAGCGAGCCGTTGGGACTGAGGCGACCGCGGATCCGTCCCGCCTCGTACCGTTCCATCACCGCCGCCCGGGCGGCGCTCTCCGCCTTGCGGGTTCCGAGCACGAGGATGGTTTCCCCGTGCCGGTCGACCATGCTCTTGATGAACCGATGCGAGGGCAGGATCTTGAGCCGTTCGGTGCACCAACGGAACTTGGGTCGCGGAGCGGGATAGCCGCGGCCGATGAGGTTCACCCAGAAGGTGTCCCGCACCGCCGGGGTAAGCCGATGGGAAGAGATCGGAAGCCCGGCGCTCTCCGCTGCTTCGTTCATGCGTTCCAGCGATCGCCCGACCCACGCGGCGACGATGGGGTTCTCGACAAGGGTGTCCGTGCTGATGACATGCACCGGCTTCGTGCATCGCTCTGGCCCAAGCCGCTCCAGCGCCATCCAGACGAGCTGAAGGGTGGCGGTCGAGTCCTTGCCGCCGCTGTATCCCACCACCCAGGGAATCGTGTCGGAGAGATAGAGCTCCGCGATCTCGGTGATGAGTTGCTGAACGGACGCTACGAAGTCGTCTTCGAAGAGGGTGACGGCGTCCAGCCCCTCGCTGGCAGAGTCCTCAATCGGTACCGAGTGCATCTTCCGCCCTCCGTTCCTCAGGTAAGAGGTCAAGCCCGAGATGTTGCTTGATGACGTTGGTCGTCAGCAGGACGGGCCGCTGAGCCTTGGATACCCGCCCGCCGACCATCGCTCGTCCCTCCCACAGCGAGGTGTTGGAGCGCCGCCAGTCGATCTTCTTGAGTGGGTTCAGCGTCTGTCTGAGTGCCGATCGGGTCTGGGCCAGCAGGGTCTGCCCGGTCCGCCCTGGCGCATGAAGGACCAAAGCGTGCGAGTTGATGTAGTCCTGCCGCACCTCCCCCGCGGTGATCTTTCCGACGTGGACGAGCTGCCACTCGTCCATGTTTTCCGCAACGGTCTCCCAGAAGTCCACCGCTTTCTCTACCCGCTCGTGCACGTCATCCGTCTCGATGCGGTTGAGGAGGGCGGCGGTCGCGTGGTGGATCGCGCTCTTCCATCTTTCCCATGATCCAGATCGTCTTTGTTTCCGCTGGCCAAGGCAAGGTGCCTCGGAGGAGCGTACTGCGCCGGTAAAATCATCCGGCGCGACGTGACCCTGACGCCGAGCAAACCCGACTACCATCGCTTCCCACCCGCCACCCCCCACACGCCAAGGAACCGCCATGTTCGTCTCCGAACACGACCGGGCCGCCGCCTTTGCCAAGATGGCCCTGCGTGGCAAGACCGACAAAGCCAGCGAGCCATTGTTCGACCACGCATCACGCGTCGCGGACCGGATGGAGACGTACGACGAACGAACCGTCGCCTACCTCCACGACGTCGTCGAAGACTCCGACGTCGAGCTTTCCGACCTTAACGCCTTCTTCTCCGGCGACGTGGTTGCCGACGTTGACACCCTCACCCGCCGCGAAGGTGAAACCTATTTTGCGTACCTCGACCGAGTGCGCGCCGGTTCGGACACCGCTCGCCGAGTGAAGCTCGCCGATATCGAGGATCACCTTGCCCGCCCCGACTGCATCGGGCCTTCCCTCATCCGCCGGTACATGCGTGCCGCGGAACTCCTCAAGCGGTAGCTCGGCGGACCGCGTGGACGGCCGGTCGGAGGAGGAACTCCCCTCGGGCTGACGTAACATGTCGTTGCGCTTCACCGCGCGGCATCCGGCATTGCGGCATGACGGAACGAGGTGGCTGGTACGAGACGCACGCGGCGGAGGCGGCCGCGCGTTACGAGTCGGTAGCGGCCGAACAGATCAACGCCTGGCTGCTCGACCTCCTGCCGACGCGGCGGGCGGTCGTGCTCGACGTCGGAGCGGGAAGCGGGCGCGATACGGCTTGGCTCACGTCGCTCGGGCATGAGGTCATCGCCACCGATCCATCGGCCGCGATGCGGGCGCAGGCGCGAAGGTGGCACCCGGACCTTGGCGTCCAGTACCTCCCGGACCGTTTGCCCGAGCTGACGAAGACGTTCCGGACCGGCATCTCGTTCGACTTCATCCTCGTCAACGCGGTGTGGATGCACGTCGCCCCCGCCGACCGGAAGCGCGCGTTCCGCAAGCTGGTCACTCTGCTCAAGCCGGGAGGGGTCATTGCGTTTACCCTGCGCGAGCCAATCGCTTCCGGGCGGGACATGCACCCGGTGTCGGGGGCGGAGATCGAGGAGCTGGCCCGCCAGCATGGAGCCTTCGTCGAACGCAGGTCCGACGGAGCCGACTTGTCGGGCCGCACGCTGCTCCGGTGGGAACAGGTCGCGGTTCGGGTGCCGGACGACGGCACCGGCGCGCTTCCGCTCCTCCGCCACATCATCCTGAACGACGACAAGTCGTCCACCTACAAGCTCGCTCTCCTCCGGGTGATTTGCCGGATCGCGGGCGGAGCGGCCGGTTCGGCGGTAGATGGGTCAGGGGACGATCCCGATAGCGTCACCCTTCCCCTCGGACTCGTCGCCCTCTACTGGATTCGCCTCTTCAAGCCGCTATTGAGCAAGGATCTTCCGCAGAGTCCGGAGAACCGGGGCCTCGCGCGGCTAGGATTTGTGACACCCGAGGGATTCCCGCGGCTCATGGATGTACCGGATATCGAACTTCGGTTCGGCATGCGGGTTGCAGAGGACAGGCGTCGCTACCTCCACCGGGCACTTCGCGATGTTCGCAAGACGATCGCGGAAATGCCCGCCAAACACCTCACCTTTCACGACGGAAAACCCATCTTTCCGGTCGAACGCAGACGGCTCGGAATCGCGCGGGTCGATGGACGGTTGGATGCTCCCTACTTGTGGAGCTTCGGTGGCTTTTCCATTCCACGTCACCTCTGGCGAGCGTTTCAGCGCTACAACGTCTGGATCGAGCCCGCGCTTGTGGCTGAGTGGGCGCGGCTGATGCATCGGTACGCCACAACCCAGGAGAGGAAGCTCGACAATGCCGAGGTTGCACGGGGATTGGAGTGGTCGGAGCCCGGTCCGGCGGTCGATGTATCTCGCAGGCGTGCGGTACAGCTACTTGACCAAGGACTTCTTCGCTGCGTGTGGAGTGGGGTCAAACTCCATAACGGAAATCTCGATATCGACCATTGCTTTCCTCGGTCGGCATGGCCGTGCAGCGACTTGTGGAACCTAATGCCGGCCAGCCGCAGCGTTAATCAGCACCAGAAACGCGACAAGCTTCCGGCAGACCTCGTGCTCAGGCAGTCGAAGGACCGAATTGCGAAGTGGTGGGAACGTGGATACGTCCGCACGGAGAATCGAATCCTCGCCGAGCAGTTCACGCTCGAGGCCTCGGCGACGCTGCCCACTCTCGATCTGCCGGCCGGCAACCTGGACGGTGTACTCGCGGAAGCGAAACTTCACCGCCTGCTGGAGGACATGTTCTCGGCCGTCAGTCTGCAGCGCCTTCGGCTCAGCAACGACCAGCAGATCCCGGAGTGGGAGGGCCCGACGGGCCGGCGTCACCCGTAGGCGCAATACTTCGACTTTCGGAACGCACGGGTGATCGTAGGTCCGGGTGATTCAGGCGGAGGAGGTATCGATGGGAGCGTTCGATCAACTCGAAAGACGGCTTGAGGCCGGGGGGCTGGTGATTCTGGACGGGGCCATCGGGACCGAGCTTGAGCGGCTGGGGGCTCGCATGGACCAGGACGTGTGGTGCGCTCGCGCGCTCGCCGACAGCCCGGACCTGGTCCACGAGGTCCACCGGCGCTACCTCGATGCCGGCGCGGACGTCATCACCGCCAACAGCTACTCCGCCACCCG